>MUMD01000070.1 GCA_002155895.1 Streptomyces rochei | reverse complement strand
CAGGACATATGCAGGCCACGCATCCCCCGCGTGGCCTGCATATGTCCTGCACATGTCGTTGAACAGGTGTACGATCACGCCTTCGCGAGTGTGCGGCGTCCGGGGGGAGTGCACCGGCGTCGCGAACCTCGATCGCGCAACTTCTCATCTCCTGGGGGGACTTGAGTGAGTACATCCCTGTCCGCGTCCGGCCGGCCCCGCCGCCCGAGACGCAGGACGCGCTTCGCGCTGTCCGCGCTGGCCGCGGGACTGGCCGGGGCGGTGGCCGCGACGCTGACGGTGTCGCCCGCCGCCGCCGCGCCCACCCCGCCGCACCCGACGGTCGAGCCGGCCGTCAGGACCGTGCCGCAGGCCGAGCTGGAGCGGCGCGTCGCGGGCGCCGTCGCCGGTGACGACGACAAGCCCGGCGAGCGTCACCGCGAACCGCAGCGCGGCGCCGGCGTCACCGGGGCCGACCCGAAGATCATCGGCGGCACGGAGACGACCATCTCCACCGCGCCCTGGATGGCGCAGCTCTGGTACTACGACGACACCGGCGCCGAGACCGTCAGCTTCTTCTGCGGCGGCGCCGTCATCGCGCCGACGAAGATCCTCACCGCCGCCCACTGCGTCGACGGCTACGACTGGTACGGCCACGGCGCCGTCATCACCGGTACCGCGCAGCTGCCCGAGGAGGACGACCTCCACGGCGGCACCGTCTCCGGTGTGTGGCGGCAGTGGAGCCACCCGTCGTACGACGCGGTCGCCATCGACAACGACATGGCCGTGCTGACCCTGCCGGACCCGGTCGACGCCAAGCCGATCCCCATGACGACGGCGGACGACACCGCCTCCTACGCCGCCGGCACCGACGCCAAGGTGTACGGCTGGGGCCGGACCAGCTCCACCTCCCCCCTGATCTCACAGGTGCTGAAGTCGGCCACGCTGCCCATCCAGTCCGACGCCACCTGCGCCGAGGCGTGGGGCGCCGACTTCGTCAAGGGCCACATGGTCTGCGCGGGCGAGCCCGCGACCGGCTCCGACGAGGGCACCGTCTCGGCCTGCAACGGCGACTCCGGCGGCCCCCTGGTCGTCGGCGGCCGCATCGTGGGCGTCGTCTCCTGGGGCGTGGAGGACTGCGTCGCCGAGGGCGCGTACAGCGTCTTCTCCAAGGTCAGCACCTACGCCGGCGTGACCTACCCGCGCGTCGACGACACCGACCTCAGCGGTGACGGCCGCGCCGACCTCTGGCTGCGCCGGGCCTCCGACAAGGTGGCCTACTCCCAGAACTCCTCGGGCACCTCCTTCTCGGCCCCGGACCTCTGGGGCGACTGGAGCGCCGTCGACCTGGCCGTCCAGGCCGACTTCGACCGGGACGGCTACCAGGACCTCCTCAACCGGGGCCTCGGGGGCGAACTGGTCTGGACGCACTACCAGCCCTCCAGCCAGACCTGGGACCACCGCGTCCTCGCCACCGGCTGGGGCAGCCGCAAGCAGATCCTCGCCCCGGGCGACGTCACCGGTGACACCCTGCCCGACCTGCTCTCCCTGGACTCCGCGAACACCCTGTGGCTCTACCCGGGCAAGGGCGACGGCTACTTCTCCGGCCGCGTCCAGGTGACCACCGGCCTGACCGCCTACGACCAGCTCCGGGGTCACGGCGACTTCACCGGCGACGGCAAGGCGGACATGCTCGCGCGCGCCTGGAACGGTGACCTGTACCTGTACGCGGGCACGGGCAAGGCCGGGAGCGCCTTCACCCCCCGGATCAAGGTGCGCAGCTGGCCCGAGGTCAAGAGCGTGGTCTCGCCCGGTGACGTGACCGGGGACGGCAAGGCCGACGTCCTGGCCGTCACGGAGTACGGGAACATGTACCTGTACCGCGGCACCGGCCAGGCCTCCACCGCGATCTTCGCCACAGCCGTGAAGGTCGGCGGCGGGTACGGCAGCTACGACATCATCAGCTGAAACCCCAGGTGACCGCGGTTTCGGCGGCCCTCGCAGTCACTTTCTGTGCCCGGCGCGCCACGCGTCGGGCACAGTGCGTTGTGCAACCCTGTCCCGAGTTCCGCCGTCCTGGCTACGGGGGGACGATGGTGAGGTACCGGCGGAAACCGCCGGAGCCGACCGACCCGACCCCGACCGCAGGGGGTAAGCGACCGCACGACCACCGAGGAGCCCATGTCCGCCGAGAGCATGCCCGACCCCGCGATACCCGGCCCCGGACCGTCCCGCGCCGGCGGGCCCGGCCGCCGGGCCAAGGGCCGCCGCCGCAAGCCCCGGGCCAAGCGGCGCAAGGCCCTGCTCGTCGCGGCGTGGAGCGCCGCGGGGATCGTGGTCCTGGGCGGCACCGGCGCCGGAGTCCTGTTCTTCAAGCTCAACGGCAATCTGCACAGCGTCGACATCGACCAGATGCTCGGCGCGGACCGTCCGGCCAAGGCCGACAACGGCTCGCAGAACATCCTCGTCCTCGGCTCGGACACCCGCTCCGGCGGCAACGAGAAGCTCGGCGGCGGCACCGACGACGGCACCGCCCGCTCCGACACCGCGATGATCGTGCACGTCTACCAGGGCCACAAGAAGGCCAGCGTCGTCTCCATCCCGCGCGACACCCTCATCGACCGCCCCGAGTGCACCGACGCGGACGGCGGCGAGCACCCCGCCGCGCGGCAGGTGATGTTCAACTCCGCCTACTCCACCGGCGGCGCCCCCTGTGCGGTCAAGACCGTCGAGACGCTCAGCGGCCTGCGCATGGACCACTACCTGGAGGTCGACTTCAGCGGCTTCCAGCAGCTCGTCGACGACCTCGGCGGCGTGGAGGTCACCACGAGCGAGGCCATCAAGGACCCCGACAGCCACCTCGACCTGCCGGCCGGCACCCACACCCTCGACGGCGAGCAGGCCCTCGGCCTGGTCCGCACCCGGCACGGCGTCGGCGACGGCTCCGACCTCGGCCGCATCCAGCTCCAGCAGGCCTTCGTCAAGGCCCTGGTCGACCAGGTCAAGGACATCGGCCTGCTCGGCAACCCGAAGAAGCTGTACGACATCGCCGACACCGCCACCAAGACCGTGACCACCGACTCCGACCTGGGCTCGGTCAACTCCCTGATGTCCTTCGCGACCGGACTGAAGGGCATCACCCCGGCCAACATGCACATGGTCACGATGCCGGTCGTCTACGACCCCGCCGACCCGAACCGGGTCCTGCTGGAGAAGAGCAAGGCGGACCAGGTCTGGACGGCCCTGAAGAACGACCGGCCGATCCCGGAGTCGGCCACTCGGGGCACGGCCACCGGCGAGGCCAAGGGCGTCGTGAACACGGCGGAATAGATGACGGCCGCCCCCGGTTTTGGGGGATGGCGCCAGTCCTGGCAGACTGGACCGTCGGTCCCGGTTCACGCTCCCGCATCCCGCGGAGGCGACCCGGCACCCTCCCGAACCTAGGAGACACCTTGAAGCGCGACATCCACCCCGAGTACGTCGAGACGCAGGTCAGCTGCACCTGTGGCGCGTCGTTCACCACCCGCAGCACCATCGAGAGCGGCACCATCCGCGCCGAGGTCTGCTCCGAGTGCCACCCGTTCTACACGGGCAAGCAGAAGATCCTCGACACCGGTGGCCGTGTGGCCCGCTTCGAGGCCCGCTTCGGCAAGGCTGCCGCCGGCTCCAAGAAGTAGCGAGCCACCGATCGCCGGTCCACGGCCGCGACCCCAGCCGGGGGAGCGCCGGGACCGGCGTTTTTGGTCGCCCGCCTTCCCTTTCCCACGCAGTAGCAGGAGCCCAAGATGTTCGAGGCCGTCGAGGAACTCGTCGCCGAGCACGCCGACCTGGAGAAGAAGCTCGCCGACCCGTCGGTCCACTCCGACCAGGCGAACGCGCGCAAGCTGAACAAGCGGTACGCCGAGCTGACCCCGATCGTCGCCACGTACCGCTCCTGGAAGCAGACCGGCGACGACATCGAGACCGCGCGCGAGCTGGCCGCCGACGACCCCGACTTCGCCGCCGAGGTCAAGGAGCTGGACAAGCAGCGCGAGGAGCTGACCGAGAAGCTGCGCCTCCTCCTCGTCCCGCGCGACCCCAGTGACGACAAGGACGTCATCCTCGAGATCAAGGCGGGCGCGGGCGGCGACGAGTCGGCCCTGTTCGCCGGCGACCTGCTGCGCATGTACCTGCGGTACGCCGAGCGGGTGGGCTGGAAGACCGAGATCATCGACGCCACCGAGTCCGAGCTGGGCGGCTACAAGGACGTCCAGGTCGCCGTGAAGACCAAGGGCGGCCAGGGCGCCACCGAGCCCGGCCAGGGCGTCTGGGCCCGGCTGAAGTACGAGGGCGGCGTGCACCGCGTGCAGCGCGTCCCGGCCACCGAGTCCCAGGGCCGCATCCACACCTCGGCGGCGGGCGTCCTCGTGACCCCCGAGGCCGAGGAGATCGACGTCGAGATCAACCCCAACGACCTGCGCATCGACGTGTACCGGTCCTCCGGACCCGGCGGCCAGTCGGTCAACACCACCGACTCCGCCGTGCGCATCACGCACATCCCGACCGGTGTCGTCGCCTCCTGCCAGAACGAGAAGAGCCAGCTCCAGAACAAGGAGCAGGCGATGCGTATCCTGCGCTCCAGGCTGCTCGCCGCGGCGCAGGAAGAGGCGGAGAAGGAGGCGGCGGACGCCCGGCGCAGCCAGGTGCGCACCGTCGACCGCTCCGAGAAGATCCGTACGTACAACTTCCCGGAGAACCGCATCTCGGACCACCGCGTCGGCTTCAAGGCGTACAACCTCGACCAGGTCCTGGACGGCGACCTCGACTCGGTGATCCAGGCCTGCGTCGACGCGGACTCGGCGGCCAAGCTGGCCGCAGCGTAACCCCGGTACGACAGCTCGGAGGACCAGCGTGCAGCAACAACACGGGGGGCGACCCCCGAACCCCCGCAGCGTGCTGCTCGCGGAGGTGGCCCAGGCCACCCAGCGACTGGCCGACGCCGGCGTGCCCTCGCCGCGCACCGACGCGGAGGAACTCGCCGCGTACCTGCACGGCGTCAAGCGGGGCGAGCTGCACACCGTGCCGGACGCGGACTTCGACGCCCGGTACTGGGAGGCCGTCGCCCGCCGCGAGGCGCGCGAGCCGCTGCAGCACATCACCGGCCGCGCCTACTTCCGCTACCTGGAACTGCAGGTCGGCCCCGGCGTCTTCGTGCCCCGCCCCGAGACCGAGTCGGTCGTCGGCTGGGCCATAGACGCCGTGCGCGCCATGGACGTCGTCGAGCCCTGCATCGTCGACCTGTGCACCGGCTCGGGCGCCATCGCGCTCGCCCTCGCCCAGGAGGTCCCGCGCTCGCGCGTGTACGCCGTGGAGCTGTCCGAGGACGCCCTGAAGTGGACGCGCAAGAACATGGAGGGGTCCAGGGTCGAACTGCGCCAGGGCGACGCCCTGACCGCCTTCCCCGACCTCGACGGCCAGGTGGACCTCGTGGTCTCCAACCCCCCGTACATCCCGCTCACCGAGTGGGAGTACGTCGCGCCCGAGGCCCGCGACCACGATCCGGAGATGGCCCTGTTCTCCGGCGAGGACGGCCTCGACCTGATCCGCGGCCTGGAACGCACCGCGCACCGCCTGCTGCGCCCCGGCGGCGTGGTCGTCGTCGAGCACGCCGACACCCAGGGCGGACAGGTGCCGTGGATCTTCGCCGAGGAACGGGGCTGGGCCGACGCGGCCGACCACCCCGACCTCAACAACCGCCCCCGCTTCGCGACGGCCCGCAAGGCACTGCCGTGAGCACCGAACCGACTTCGACCCCGCAGTACGTGTACGAGGAGGCCCGCTAGATGGCACGGCGATACGACACCAATGACGCGACCGACCGCACGACCGGTCTGCGCGAGGCCGCGTCCGCCGTCCGCCGTGGCGAGCTCGTGGTGCTCCCGACGGACACGGTCTACGGCATCGGCGCCGACGCCTTCACGCCGGAGGCCGTCGGCGACCTGCTTGAGGCCAAGGGCCGCGGCCGCAACATGCCCTCGCCGGTCCTCATCGGCTCGCCGAACACCCTGCACGGCCTGGTCACCGACTTCTCCGAGATGGCCTGGGAGCTGGTCGACGCCTTCTGGCCGGGGGCCCTGACGCTGGTCGCCAAGCACCAGCCGTCCCTCCAGTGGGACCTCGGCGAGACCCGCGGCACGGTCGCCGTGCGCATGCCGCTGCACCCGGTCGCCATCGAGCTGCTCACCGAGGTCGGCCCCATGGCCGTCTCCTCCGCCAACCTCACGGGCCACCCGGCGCCCGAGGACTGCGACGCCGCCCAGCAGATGCTCGGCGACTCCGTCTCCGTCTACCTCGACGGCGGCCCCACCCCCGGCAACGTCCCGTCGTCCATCGTCGACGTCACCCGAGAGGTGCCCGTCCTGCTGCGCGCGGGCGCGTTGTCGGCCGAGGAGCTGCGAAAGGTAGTACCCGACCTCGAGGTGGCGAATTGACGGCCCCTGGGACGGGGCGTGGCATAGGCAACGGGGAACGCGCCGCGGAGATCACGACGACGTTCGTGGGACTCCCGCGCGACAGCTTCCGCATCCTCCACGTCAGCACCGGAAACGTGTGCCGCTCGCCCATCACCGAGCGGCTGACCCGGCATTTCGTGACGGAGCGGCTCGGTGTGCTGGGTGGCGGTCTCGTCGTGGAGAGCGCGGGCACCTGGGGCCACGAGGGCGCCCCCATGGAGGCGAACGCCGAGACGGTCCTCGCGGAGTTCGGCGCGGACTCGGCCGGCTTCACCGGGCGCGAGCTGCTCGACGAGCACGTGATCCGCGCCGACCTGGTGCTCACCGCGACCCGGGACCACCGCGCGCAGGTCATCTCCATGGGCCACTCGGCCGGACTGCGCACCTTCACCCTCAAGGAGTTCACCCGCCTGGTGAACGCCATCGACCCCGCGACGCTGCCGCCCCTGGACGACGGCGTGGTCGTACGCGCCCGGGCCCTGGTCCGCGCGGCCGCCGCTCTACGCGGGTGGCTCCTGGCCCCCACGGCCGAGGCCGACGAGGTGTACGACCCCTACGGCGCGCCGCTGACCTTCTTCCGGTCGATCGGTGACGAGATACACCAGGCGCTGGATCCGGTGGTGACGGCGTTGACGGGGGTTCCCGCGCGCGCGTGACGCCGGCGGACCGGGACGCGGGGCCGGCGTGCGCCGGGCGGCGTCGCGGTCCCGGGCCTACATTGGTCGTACGTCACCGTCGACGCACGCCCGGAGCGCACCATGTCGGTCACCCACGACATCCTCGAGGCCGATGACAGCACGCTCGGCGTCCTGCTGCGCCAGGACCCCGAGCTGGCCGAGATCCTGCACGCCGAGGGCCGCCGCCAGTCGACGACCCTCCAGCTGATCGCCGCCGAGAACTTCACCTCACCCGCGGTGCTGGCCGCCCTCGGCTCCCCGCTGGCCAACAAGTACGCCGAGGGCTATCCGGGCGCCCGGCACCACGGCGGCTGCGAGATCGTGGACGTCGCCGAGCGGCTGGCCGTCGAGCGCGCCCGGGCCCTCTTCGGCGCCGAGCACGCCAACGTGCAGTCCCACTCCGGCTCCTCCGCCGTGCTGGCCGCCTACGCCGCGCTGCTGCGCCCCGGCGACACCGTCCTCGCCCTCGGCCTGCCCCACGGCGGCCACCTCACCCACGGATCGCCGGCCAACTTCTCCGGCCGCTGGTTCGACTTCGTCGGCTACGGGGTGGACGCGGAGACCGGGCTGATCGACTACGACCAGGTGCGCGCCCTGGCCCGCGGCCACCGGCCCAAGGCGATCGTGTGCGGTTCGATCGCCTACCCCCGTCACCCCGACTACGCGGCCTTCCGCGACATCGCCGACGAGGTGGGCGCCTACCTCATCGCGGACGCCGCGCACCCGATCGGGCTGGTCGCCGGGGGAGCGGCGCCCAGCCCGGTGCCGTACGCCGACGTCGTGTGCGCCACCACGCACAAGGTGCTGCGCGGACCGCGCGGCGGCATGCTCCTGTGCGGGGCCGACCTGGCCGAGCGGGTCGACCGGGCGGTCTTCCCGTTCACCCAGGGCGGCGCGCAGATGCACACCATCGCCGCCAAGGCGGTCGCCTTCGGGGAGGCGTCGACACCGGCCTTCGCCGCGTACGCCCATCAGGTGATCGCCAACGCCCGCACCCTCGCCGCCCACCTGGCCGCCGAGGGCCTGACCGTCACCACCGGCGGCACCGACACCCACCTGCTCACCGCCGACCCCGCCCCGCTCGGCGTCGACGGCAGGACCGCCCGGGGCCGGCTCGCGGCGGCCGGGATCGTCCTGGACTGCTGTGCGCTGCCCCACGCGGACACCCGCGGGCTGCGCCTGGGCACCGCGGCGGTGACCACCCAGGGCATGGGCGAGCGGGAGATGCGGGCGGTGGCCACCCTGGTCGCCGAGGTGCTCAGGGGGAGCACGGAGCCGGCCCGGGCGCGGGACGACGTACGGGACCTGGTCGCGCAGTTCCCGCCGTATGCGGACTGAGGCGGGGTAGGCGCACGCATGTGCACAGCCACACGTGCAACCATCGTCGCTACCCGGAAGTCCTCAACCATATGCGCGCATCGCTAGGGTGTGAGGCTGGGAATGGCCAGCGAGACCTGTGGGGAAGCCCGTGCGTGAATACCTGCTGACGCTCTGCATCACGGCCGCGGTGACGTATCTGCTGACAGGGCCGGTACGGAAGTTCGCGATCGTGGCGGGGGCGATGCCGGAGATCCGGGCACGCGACGTGCACCGGGAGCCCACTCCGCGCCTCGGCGGTATCGCCATGTTCTTCGGGCTGTGCGCCGGACTGCTGGTCGCCGACCACCTCACCAACCTCAGCGAGGTCTTCGAGAAGTCCAACGAGCCGCGCGCGCTGCTCTCCGGAGCCGCCCTGATCTGGCTGATCGGCGTCCTGGACGACAAGTTCGAGATCGACGCCCTGATCAAGCTGGGCGGCCAGATGATCGCCGCCGGCGTGATGGTGGTGCAGGGTCTGACCATCCTGTGGATCCCGCTGCCAGGCGTCGGCACGGTGGCCCTCACCCAGTGGCAGGGCACCCTGCTGACGGTGGCGCTGGTCGTCATCACCATCAACGCGGTCAACTTCGTGGACGGCCTGGACGGTCTCGCGGCCGGCATGGTGTGCATCGCGGCGGCGGCGTTCTTCATGTACGCCTACCGGATCTGGTACTCGTACGGCATCGAGGCCGCGGCGCCCGCGTCCCTCTTCGCGGCCATCCTGATGGGCATGTGCCTCGGCTTCCTGCCGCACAACATGCACCCCGCCCGGATCTTCATGGGCGACTCCGGCTCGATGCTGATCGGCCTCGTGCTGGCGGCCGGCGCGATCTCCGTCACCGGGCAGGTCGACCCGGACGTGATGAAGCTGTTCTCCGGCTCCGAGCGCAACACCGTGCACCAGATGGTGCCCGTCTACATCCCGCTGCTGATGCCGCTGACCATCATCGCCATCCCGGCCGCCGACCTGATCCTCGCGATCGTCCGCCGCACCTGGCGCGGCCAGTCGCCCTTCGCCGCCGACCGGGGGCACCTGCACCACCGGCTGCTGGAGATCGGGCACTCGCACAGCCGCGCGGTGCTGATCATGTACTTCTGGTCGGCGCTGATCGCCTTCGGCGCGCTCACCTACTCCGTCAACTCCGCGTCGATGTGGATCGTGCTGGGCGTGGTCGTGCTGAGCGCGGTCGGGCTGGTGCTGCTCCTGCTGCCGCGCTTCACGCCGCGCGCCCCGCGCTGGGCCGAGCGCTTCGTGCCGCCCCGCTACCGCCGCCGCGGCGCCGTCGCCGTCGAGGCCGAGCCGGTGCCCGCGGTGGGCGCGGACGAGGAGCGGGTGCCGGTGGCCGCGGGGGTCTCAGGCGTCAACGGGGCCACTGCCGTGGGCCCCCGTTCGCGGGCCAGGTAAGAGGCACAAGGTAAGAATCTGACTAGAGCATTGCCAAGTCGTGGGGGAACGAAGTGCCCCATTACCAGACAAGTGGGCGCAGTAATTGCACATACGCGCGCTGTCACTCTCATGTGTGACAGCAAGCACACCCACAGGTAAAGACCTCATCAAATAGTTTGTGATACGGTTCACGAGAACCCCCGGGTAAGCCTTAAGGACCGTAGTGCGACGGTCTCTTGAGCGTCAGGACACCGTTCGGCCCGGGACTACGCTCGTCCATGACGACACCCTGCCCCCTGTGAAAAGCGGAGTTGCCGCCATGCCGTCCAATGACGTCCGGATCTTGCTTCAGGCTGCCGTGCCCACGGCTGCCGTCGGCGCGGTAGCCGCCGTCGTCAGCGCCGTGGTCGCCGGCGGCAAGGGCGCGATCGGTGCCGTGGTGGGGACGCTCGTGGTGATCCTCTTCATGGGGCTGGGCCTCTACATCCTCCAGCGCACCGCCAAATCGCTTCCGCACCTGTTCCAAGCGATGGGCCTGATGCTCTACGCGGCACAGATTCTTCTGCTGTTCATCTTCGTCGCCGCGTTCAAGAACACGACGCTGTTCAACCCCCGGGCCTTCGCGCTCACCCTGGTCGCCGGCACCCTCGCCTGGATCGCCGCCCAGACGCGCGCCCACATGAAGTCCAAGATTCTCTACGTCGAACCCGAATCGTCGGGCGAAAAGCCCGAAAAGACGGGCCACTCGTCGTGAGGGGTAGGGCCGGGATAAAGAGGCATGTGAAGTCCTGCTATCGTCCGGTGCCAACTGCGGCATCGCGGGCGCGGGCATCCCAGCTGACGCCTGCTCATTCGCGAGGCGAGATGCCCCACAGCCGCCCCCACATCCGTAACACCAGTCCCGTGCCGTACAGCGGCTCCGCGCCGCGCCGACACAACGAGGTTGCCGTACCCATGCGCCACGATGAAGGAGCCCGCGGTGAGTGCTGACCCGACACAGGTGCTCGCCTTCGACACCGACTGTCACATCTTTGACGGCTGCGGCTTCGCCGAGGTCTCCCCGGGCCTGCACTCGTTCCTGTTCCAGCCGCTCCTGGGCGACGGGGACAGCAACCTGTACTTCAACAAGACGATGCTGCTGGCGCTGCTCGGCTCGATCATCATCGTCGGCTTCTTCTGGGCCGCCTTCCGCAGGCCGCAGGTGGTGCCCGGCAAGCTCCAGATGGTCGCCGAGGCGGGTTACGACTTCATCCGGCGCGGTGTCGTCTACGAGACCATCGGCAAGAAGGAGGGCGAGAAGTACGTCCCCCTCGTGGTCTCGCTGTTCTTCTTCGTGTGGATGATGAACCTCTGGTCGATCATTCCGGTCGCCCAGTTCCCGGTCACCTCGATCATCGCCTACCCGATGGTCCTGGCCCTGCTCGTCTACATCCTGTGGGTCTCGCTCACCTTCAAGCGGCACGGCTTCGTCGGCTTCTGGAAGAACGTCACCGGCTACGACAAGTCGCTCGGTGCGGTGCTGCCGCTGGCCATGCTGATCGAGCTCTTCTCGAACCTGCTCATCCGGCCGTTCACCCACGCCGTGCGACTCTTCGCCAACATGTTCGCCGGGCACACCCTGCTGCTGCTCTTCACGATCGCCAGCTGGTACCTGCTGAACGGCGTCGGCATCGCCTACGCGAGTGTGTCGTTCGTGATGGTCATCGTGATGACCGCCTTCGAGCTGTTCATCCAGGCCCTGCAGGCGTACGTGTTCGTCCTGCTCACGTGCACCTACATCCAGGGCGCGCTGGCCGAGCACCACTGAGCCGGCAACCACCCCGCCCTCAACCAAGTCGTCCGGTGGCCAACCCCCACCGGTCCGTAAAGGAAAAGGAAGAACTGGCATGTCCCAGACCCTTGCTGCCGTCGAAGGTTCCCTCGGTTCCATCGGTTACGGTCTCGCCGCGATCGGCCCCGGCGTCGGCGTCGGCATCATCTTCGGTAACGGCACCCAGGCCATGGCCCGTCAGCCCGAGGCTGCCGGCCTGATCCGTGCCAACCAGATCCTCGGCTTCGCCTTCTGTGAGGCGCTCGCCCTGATCGGTCTGGTCATGCCGTTCGTCTACGGCTACTGATCGCTGACACAGACCAGCCGACTAGACGAAAGGCACCCACATGAGCCAGCTGCTCACGATCGCGGCATCGGAGGGCGAGAACCCTCTCATTCCGCCGATCCCCGAGCTTGTCATCGGCCTGATCGCCTTCGTCATCGTCTTCGGCTTCCTCGCCAAGAAGCTGCTCCCGAACATCAACAAGGTTCTGGAAGAGCGTCGCGAGGCCATCGAGGGCGGTATCGAGAAGGCCGAGGCCGCGCAGACCGAGGCCCAGAGCGTCCTTGAGCAGTACAAGGCCCAGCTCGCCGAGGCCCGGCACGAGGCCGCGCGCCTGCGCCAGGAGGCGCAGGAGCAGGGCGCCACGCTCATCGCCGAGATGCGCGCGGAAGGCCAGCGGCAGCGTGAGGAGATCATCGCCGCCGGTCACGCCCAGATCCAGGCCGACCGCAAGGCCGCCGCGTCCGCGCTGCGCCAGGACGTCGGCAAGCTGGCCACCGAGCTGGCCGGCAAGCTCGTCGGCGAGTCCCTCGAGGACCACGCCCGCCAGAGCCGTGTCATCGACCGCTTCCTGGACGAGCTGGACGACAAGGCGACGAAGGCAGAGGCGACCCGATGAACGGAGCGAGCCGCGAGGCCCTGGCTGCCGCACGCGAGCGTCTCGACGCGCTGACGGACTCCACGTCCGTGGACGCCGGCTCGCTCGCCGACGAGCTGGCCGCCGTCACCGCGCTGCTCCACCGCGAGGTGTCGCTGCGTCGGGTCCTCACCGACCCGGCGCAGGCCGGCGAGGCCAAGGCCGAACTCGCCCAGCGTCTCCTCGGCACCCAGATCAGCGGCCAGACCGCCGACCTGGTGGCCGGCATGGTGCGCTCCCGCTGGTCGCAGTCGCGCGACCTGGTGGACGCCCTGGAGGAGCTGGCGAACACCGCCGACCTCACCGCCGCCCAGAAGCGGGGCCGGCTCGACAACGTCGAGGACGAGCTGTTCCGGTTCGGCCGGATCGTCGCCTCGAACACCGAGCTGCGCGCCGCGCTGACCAACCGGTCGGCCACCACCGCGGCCAAGAGCGAGCTGCTGCGCGGCCTGCTCGGCGGCCGGGCGGAGCGGACCACCGAGCGTCTGGTGACGCGCCTTGTCACCGCGCCCCGGGGACGTAGCCTGGAGTCGGGACTCGAATCCCTGTCCAAGCTCGCCGCCGACCGGCGGGACCGGATGGTCGCCGTCGTCACCTCGGCGGTGCCGCTGAGCGACACGCAGAAGCAGCGCCTCGGCGCGGCCCTCGCGAAGGTCTACGGCCGTCCGATGCACCTCAACCTCGACGTGGACCCCGAGGTCCTCGGCGGGATCCGGGTGCAGGTGGGTGACGAGGTCATCAACGGCTCCATCGCGGACCGTCTGGAGGACGCCGGCCGCCGACTGGCGAGCTGACGCCCCCGCGCGACAACAGCACAAAAAGCAGTAGCAGTAGCAGTACGTACTTACGACGGCCCTGGTTGGGCCGTGCAGAGGATTCACCTCTCATTGGGGGGGAGTCCCGACTCGTGGAATACCCCCCAAGTGAAACTTCGGGCCCAACAAGGAGAGCAGGGAACTCAGATGGCGGAGCTCACGATCCGGCCGGAGGAGATCCGGGACGCACTGGAGAACTTCGTCCAGTCGTACAAGCCGGACGCGGCCTCGCGCGAGGAGGTCGGTACGGTCACCCTTGCCGGCGACGGCATCGCGAAGGTCGAGGGCCTGCCCTCGGCCATGGCCAACGAACTGCTGAAGTTCGAGGACGGCACCCTCGGCCTCGCCCTCAACCTCGAGGAGCGCGAGATCGGTGCCATCGTCCTCGGTGAGTTCAGCGGCATCGAGGAGGGCCAGCCGGTCACCCGCACCGGCGAGGTCCTGTCGGTCGCCGTGGGCGAGGGCTACCTCGGCCGCGTCGTCGACCCCCTCGGCAACCCGATCGACGGCCTCGGCGAGATCGAGACCGAGGGCCGCCGCGCCCTCGAGCTGCAGGCCCCCACGGTCATGCAGCGCAAGTCGGTGCACGAGCCGATGGAGACGGGCTACAAGGCCGTCGACGCCATGACCCCGATCGGCCGCGGTCAGCGTCAGCTGATCATCGGCGACCGCCAGACCGGCAAGACCGCCCTGGCCGTCGACACGATCATCAACCAGCGCGACAACTGGCGCTCGGGCGACGTGAACAAGCAGGTCCGCTGCATCTACGTCGCCATCGGCCAGAAGGGCTCCACCATCGCGTCGGTCCGCCGCGCGCTGGAGGAGAACGGCGCGCTGGAGTACACGACCATCGTGGCCGCCCCGGCGTCCGACCCGGCCGGCTTCAAGTACCTGGCGCCGTACACCGGCTCGGCCATCGGCCAGCAGTGGATGTACGAGGGCAAGCACGTCCTGATCATCTTCGACGACCTGTCGAAGCAGGCCGACGCCTACCGCGCCGTGTCGCTGCTGCTGCGCCGCCCGCCGGGCCGCGAGGCCTACCCGGGTGACGTCTTCTACCTGCACTCCCGTCTCCTGGAGCGTTGCGCCAAGCTCTCCGACGACATGGGTGCCGGCTCGATGACCGGTCTGCCGATCGTCGAGACCAAGGCCAACGACGTCTCGGCGTTCATCCCGACCAACGTCATCTCCATCACCGACGGCCAGTGCTTCCTGGAGTCCGACCTGTTCAACGCCGGTCAGCGCCCGGCCCTGAACGTCGGTATCTCGGTCTCCCGGGTCGGTGGCTCCGCCCAGCACAAGGCCATGAAGCAGGTCTCCGGCCGCCTCCGCGTGGACCTCGCCCAGTTCCGTGAGCTGGAGGCGTTCGCCGCCTTCGGTTCCGACCTGGACGCCGCGTCGAAGTCGCAGCTGGAGCGCGGTCAGCGCATGGTCGAGCTGCTGAAGCAGGACCAGTACCAGCCGATGGCCACCGAGGACCAGGTCGTCTCCGTCTGGGCCGGCACCACCGGCAAGATGGACGAGGTGCCGGTCGCCGACATCCGCCGCTTCGAGAAGGAGCTGCTGGAGTACCTGCACCGCCAGGAGCAGGGCCTCATGACCTCCATCCGCGAGGGCGGCAAGATGTCGGACGACACCCTGCAGGCCGTCGCCGAGGCGATCGCGTCGTTCAAGAAGCAGTTCGAGACCTCGGACGGCAAGCTGCTCGGCGAGGACGCCCCGTCCGCCGCCAAGTGACGTAAGGAAGGACCTGACTCATGGGAGCCCAGCTCCGGGTCTACAAGCGTCGCATCCGATCCGTCACCGCGACCAAGAAGATCACCAAGGCGATGGAGATGATCGCCGCCTCGCGCGTCGTCAAGGCGCAGCGCAAGGTGGCGGCCTCCGCGCCGTACGCGCAGGAGCTCACCCGCGCGGTCACGGCGGTCGGTACCGGGTCGAACACCAAGCACCCGCTCACCACGGAGGCGGAGAACCCGACCCGTGCCGCGGTCCTGCTCCTCACGAGCGACCGCGGCCTGGCCGGCGCCTTCAACTCCAACGCCATCAAGGCGGCGGAGCAGCTGACCGAGCGTCTCGAGCGCGAGGGCAGGCAGGTCGACACGTACATCGTCGGCCGGCGCGGTCTCGCCCACTACAACTTCCGCGAGCGCAAGGTCGCGGAGTCGTTCGCGGGCTTCACCGACGAGCCTTCGTACGCGGACGCCAAGAAGGTCGCGGCGCCGCTGATCGAGGCCATCGAGAAGGACACCGCTGAAGGCGGCGTGGACGAGCTCCACATCGTCTACACGGAGTTCGTCTCGATGATGACGCAGACGGCGGTCGACTCCCGGCTGCTGCCCCTGCGCCTCGAAGAGGTCGCGCAGGAGTCGGCGGCGAAGGAAGAGATCCTTCCGCTGTACGACTTCGAGCCGTCGGCGGAGGACGTCCTCGACGCCCTGCTGCCGCGCTACGTCGAGAGCCGCATCTACAACGCGCTGCTGCAGTCGGCCGCCTCCAAGCACGCCGCCACGCGGCGCGCGATGAAGTCGGCCACCGACAACGCGGGCGAGCTGATCAACACGCTCTCTCGTCTTGCCAACGCGGCCCGCCAGGCCGAAATCACCCAGGAAATCAGCGAGATCGTCGGTGGCGCCAGTGCCCTGGCCGACGCGAACGCGGGGAGTGACAACTAATGACCACCACTGTTGAGACCGCGACGGCTACGGGCCGCGTCGCCCGGGTCATCGGCCCGGTCGTCGACGTGGAGTTCCCCGTCGACGCCATGCCGGAGATCTACAACGCCCTCCACGTCGAGGTCGCCGACCCGGCGCAGGCAGGCGAGATCAAGACGCTGACCCTCGAGGTCGCGCAGCACCTCGGTGACGGCCTGGTCCGCACCATCTCCATGCAGCCCACCGACGGCCTGGTCCGCCAGGCCCCGGTGACCGACACGGGCTCGGCCATCTCCGTCCCCGTCGGCGACTTCACCAAGGGCAAGGTGTTCAACACCCTCGGCGAGGTGCTGAACGTCGACGAGACCTACACCGGTGAGCGCTGGCCGATCCACCGCAAGGCCCCGAACTTCGACGAGCTCGAGTCGAAGACCGAGATGTTCGAGACCGGCGTCAAGGTCATCGACCTGCTGACCCCGTACGTCAAGGGCGGCAAGATCGGTCTGTTCGGCGGCGCCGGCGTCGGCAAGACGGTGCTCATCCAGGAGATGATCTACCGCGTCGCCAACAACCACGACGGTGTCTCCGTGTTCGCCGGTGTCGGTGAGCGCACCCGTGAGGGCAACGACCTCATCGACGAGATGAGCGAGTCCGGCGTCATCGACAAGACCGCGCTGGTCTTCGGTCAGATGGACGAGCCGCCGGGCACCCGTCTGCGCGTCGCGCTGGCCGGCCTGACCATGGCCGAGTACTTCCGCGACGTCCAGAAGCAGGACGTGCTGTTCTTCATCGACAACATCTTCCGCTTCACCCAGGCGGGTTCCGAGGTGTCGACCCTGCTCGGCCGCATGCCCTCCGCGGTGGGCTACCAGCCGAACCTGGCCGACGAGATGGGTCTCCTCCAGGAGCGCATCACCTCGACCCGTGGTCACTCGATCACCTCGATGCAGGCGATCTACGTCCCCGCGGACGACCTGACCGACCCGGCCCCGGCCACCACCTTCGCCCACCTCGACGCGACGACGGTTCTCTCCCGTCCGATCTCCGAGAAGGGCATCTACCCGGCCGTGGACCCGCTGGACTCGACGTCCCGCATCCTCGACCCGCGGTACATCGCGGCGGACCACTACCAGGCCGCGATGCGCGTGAAGAACATCCTGCAGAAGTACAAGGACCTGCAGGACATCATCGCGATCCTCGGTATCGACGAGCTCGGCGAGGAGGACAAGCTCGTCGTCCACCGTGCCCGTCGCGTGGAGCGCTTCCTGTCCCAGAACACCCACGTCGCCAAGCAGTTCACCGGCGTCGACGGGTCGGACGTCCCGCTGGACGAGTCGATCGCGGCCTTCAACGCGATCTGCGACGGCGAGTACGACCACTTCCCGGAGCAGGCCTTCTTCATGTGCGGTGGCATCGAGGACCTGAAGAAGAACGCCAAGGAGCTGGGCGTCTCCTGAGCCTCGGCTCACGGTGAGCCGCACGGCTCACCACCCGGAGGGGGCGGGCGCACCCCGTCCCCTCCGGCACGCCCCTTAGACTTGTAACCAACACCCGGCTCTCCTGCCGGGTGGTGACCCGAGGAGCCACCTTGGCTGCTGAGCTGCACGTCGCGCTGGTCGCGGCCGACCGAGAGGTCTGGTCCGGCGAGGCCACCCTGGTCGTCGCGCGCACCACGTCCGGCGACATCGGCGTCATGCCCGGTCACCAGCCGCTGCTCGGTGTGCTGGAGTCGGGCCCGGTGACCATCCGTACGAGTGACGGTGGGACGGTCGTCGCCGCGGTGCACGGCGGTTTCATCTCGTTCGCGGACAACAAGCTGTCCCTGCTGGCCGAGATCGCCGAGCTGTCGGACGAGATCGACGTCCAGCGCGCGGAGCGGGAGCTCGAGCGCGCGAAGGCGGAGGGCGACGCCCACGCCGAGCGTCGCGCGGACGTCCGTCTGCGCGCGGCGGCAGGACGCTGATCCACAGCACTGTGCGATAACGTCGTGCCCTGACGTCACTCAGCCGCGGCTGGGACCGGAGCGATCCGGACCCGGCCGCGGCTGAGGCAGATCCGGGTGTTTTTTCCGTTCCGTTACCTAGGAGACGAGGAGGTCGGTGTCGATGGCCCTCGCTCTGACTGTGTGCGGAATCGTTGTCGCCCTGGTGGTGATCGGGCTCTTCGTCTTCGGACTGCGCCGCCGGCTGATCCAGCGCTCGGGCGGCACCTTCGACTGCTCCCTGCGCTGGGACGCCCCCAAGGAGGGCGACGCCGGCGGCAAGGGCTGGGCCTACGGCGTGGCCCGCTACAACGGGGACCGGGTCGAGTGGTACCGCGTCTTCTCGTACTCGCCCCGCCCGCGCCGGGTACTGGAGCGCTCGGCCATCGAAGTGGCCGGCCGCCGGCTGCCCGAGGGGGAGGAGGAGCTGGCGTTGCTCTCGGACGCCGTGGTGCTCGTCTGTCTCCACCGCGGCACCCGGCTCGAACTGGCGATGAGCGAGGACGCGCTGACCGGGTTCCTCGCGTGGCTGGAGGCGGCCCCGCCCGGACAGCGGGTGAACGTCGCCTGAGTCACCGGCCGTACCCGGCCGTGCCTCCACGGGACGAGCCGAGGCCCGCCGCCCGGGGGCGACGGGCCTCGGCCCTGTGAGCAAGGGTTACTTCAGACCGCTGTCGATGGCGCTCACCAGTTCGCCGTTCGCGGTGTCACCGCTGAACTCCCAGAAGAAGGCGCCGCCGAGCTTCTGCTGCTCGGCCCAGTCCATCTTGGACTTGACGGTGGCCGGGGTGTCGTAGGACCACCAGTTGGTGCCGCAGTGCGCGTACGCGGTGCCGGCGACGGTGCCGGTGGCCGGGCAGCTGTTCCTGAGGACCTTGTAGTCCTCGATGCCCGCCTCGTAGGTGCCGGCCGCCGGGCCGGTCGCGGTGCCGCCGGGCGCGGACTGGGTGACGCCGGTCCAGCCGCGGCCGTAGAAGCCGATGCCGAGGAGGAGCTTGTCGGACGGCACGCCGGCCGCCTTGAACTTCGCGATCGCCTCGGCGGAGTTGAAGCCCTGCTGCGGGATACCGTCGTACGAGGTCAGCGGCGAGTGCGGAGCGGTCGGGCCGTTCTTCGCCCAGGCGCCGAAGAAGTCGTACGTCATCACGTTGTACCAGTCGATGTACTGCGCCGCGGCGCCGTAGTCGGCGGCCTCGATCTTGCCGCCGTCGGAGGCGTCGGCGGTGACGGCCGCGGTGACCAGGTCGTTGCCGAACTCGGCGCGCATGGCCTTCATCATGGTGCTGAAGGCGTTCGGGGCACTGGTCGTGTCACAGCTGAGGCCGCAGGCGTTCGGGTACTCCCAGTCCAGGTCGATGCCGTCGAAGACATCGGCCCAGCGCGGGTCCTCGACCAGGTCGTGACAGGACTTCGCGAAGGCGGCCGGGTTCTTCACCGCGTCGGGGAAGCCACCGGACCAGGTCCAGCCGCCGAAGGAGAACAGCACCTTGATGTGCGGGTACTTGGCCTTCAGCTTGCGCAGCTGGTTGAAGTTGCCGCGCAGCGGCTGGTCCCAGGTGTCGGCGACGCCGTCGACGGACTGGTCGGCGGTGTACGCCTTGTCGTAGTCGGCGTAGGCGTCACCGATGGTGCACTTGCCGCCCTGGACGTTGCCGAAGGCGTAGTTGATGTGCGTGATCTTCTCGGCGGAGCCGGAGGTGACCAGGTTCTTCACGTGGTAGTTGCGCCCGTAGACGCCCCAGTTGGTGAAGTAGCCGAGCTTGACCTCGTCGCCCGGCTGCGGCTGGGGGCCGCCCCCGCCGGTGGTGGTGACCTTCACCGCGCCGCTGACCGGACCGGTCTGGTCGGCGGTGTCGCGGGCCTGGACGGTGTAGGAGTAGTCGGTGCCGGCGGTCAGGCCGGTGTTGGTGTAGGTGGTGCCGGTGACCGTGGCGACCTTGGCGCCGTCGCGCAGGACGTCGTAGTTCTTGATGCCCTTGTCGTCGGTCGCCGCCGACCAGGACAGCTTCACCGAGGTGTCGGTGATGTCCGAGGCGGTGGGTGTGCCGGGCGCGGAGGGGGCCGCGTCGCCGGGGACGGAGGTGCCGTCGCAGCTGCCGCCGTTGAGCTTGCAGTTGGCGGGGGAGCCGGGTCCGCTGCCGTTGAAGCCGAAGGAGACGGACGCCCCGGGGGCGAGGGTGCCGTTCCAGCCGACGTTCTTGGCGGTCCAGTGGTCACCCGAGTTGGTGACGGTGGCGTCCCAGGCGGAGGTGACCTTGGTGCCGGAGGGGAAGTCCCACTCCACGGTCCACGCGTTGATGGTGGTGGTGCCGGTGTTCTTCACCGTCCACTTGCCGCCGAAGCCGGTGCCCCAGTCCGAGGTCTTGGCGAAGGTGGCCGTCGCACTCGTGGCCGCCTGGGCCGGACTCGCGAGTCCGACCAGCCCGGCGAAGGGAAGCGCCAGGGTCGCCGCGAGCGCCGCGGCCTTGTGTCTGAAGCGCATGCTGCGCCTCCTTATGTGGGGATGTTGTTGTGGGCATGACTGAGCCTCATGCCCGCAGTGCCGCGAGAATAGAAAGGTCTGGACCATAGGTCAATAGGTCTGGACCAGTGATCAACGCCTTCGTTCAGCGATGAACTAGATCCCCAACTCCTGTGCCAGCACCGCCGCTTGCACCCGGCTGCGCAGCCCCAGCTTGCCCAGCAGGCGGCTGACGTGCGTCTTCACCGTCGCCTCGGCCATCTCCAGCCGCTCGGCGATGGCCGCGTTGGACAACCCCTCACCGAGGCAGGACAGCACCTCGCGCTCGCGCCGCGTCAGCTCCGCCAGCGCCTCCGGCTCCGCGGCCGGTTCCCGCACCGGCTTCGCGGCGAACTCCGCGATCAGCCGCCGGGTGACGGCCGGGGCGACGATCCCCTCGCCGCCCGCCACCGTGCGCACCGCCGCGATCAGGTCCTTGGCCTCGGTGTTCTTCAGCAGGAAACCGGCCGCGCCCGCCCGCAGCGCCCCGAAGACGTACTCGTCCAGGTCGAAGGTGGTCAGCACCAGGACGTCGGCGAGCTGCTCGTCGACCACCCGCCGGGTCGCCGACACCCCGTCCAGCCGTGGCATCTGGACGTCCATCAGCACCAGGTCGGGCCGCAGCTCCCGGGCCAGCTCCACCGCCCGCTCGCCGTCGGCCGCCTCCCCGACCACCTCGATGTCCGGCGCGCTGCCCAGGATCAGCACCAGTCCGGCGCGGACGGCCGACTGGTCCTCGGCGACCAGGACGCGGATCATGCGGGGTCTCCTTGGTCCAGGGGCAGCGCGGCGCGTACCGACCAGATCTTGCCCCCCGGCGTCCCGGGGTCGGCGACCGGGCCGGCCTCGAAGGTGCCGCGCAGCAGCGCGGCCCGCTCGCGCATGCCGACCAGACCGGCGCCCGAGCCGGGGGCGCGCGGGGCGTCCCGGTCGCCGTACGGGCTGGTCACCCGGACGTGCAGGGTGTCGTCGTGCCGGGCGAGACCGACGCGGACCGTCCCCGGCGCGGCGTGCTTGAGGGCGTTGGTGAGGGATTCCTGCACGATCCGGTACGCGGCCAGCTCGACCGGCGCGGGCAGCCCCTCGCCGGGCGCCGACTCCAGGGTGACGTCGAGGCCGTTGGCGCGGGCCGCGTCGACCAGCGCGCCCAGGCCGTCGAGGGTGGGCGCGGCGGCCGGTTCGGTGCCGGCGCCGTCGTCCCGCAGGATGCCGATCAGCCGCCGCATCTCGGCCAGCCCCTCGACGCTGTTCTCGCGGATCACGCCGAGCGCCTGCCGGGTGGTCGCCGGGTCGTCGAGGGAGAGCGCGGCCGTGGAGTGGATGGCGATCGCGGAGAGGTGGTTGGCGACCATGTCGTGCAGCTCCCGGGCCATCCGGGCCCGCTCGGCGGTCACCGCCTGCACCCGGTCCATCTCCGCGAGCAGCGCGGTCTGCTCGGCCCGCAGCAGGGCGGCGTCGGCGGCCTCGCGGTGGTTGCGCACGATCAGCCCGGTGGAGGCGGGGGCGAAGGACACGATGCCGACGGCGACACCGATGAGCAACGCCTCGGGCACCCGCCACACCGCGAACGGCACCAGGGTCGCGGCCACGGTGAGCAGCCCGGTGATCCACGGGATGCGGCGGGCCGAGGCGGGCGGGCCGTACAGCACGGCGGCGTACATCAGGTCGGTGTACATGATCACCGTCACCAGGCTGCCCTGGGTGACGGTGTCCGTGATCAGCGCGGCGGTGCCGATCAGCAGCCCGGTGCGCGGCGCCACCCGGCGCAGCAGCTCGCAGCCCGCCATGACGACGAGCGGGACCAGCAGCGGCCAGCGGCCGTCGAACAGCACGATGGGTTCGTCGGCGGGCCGCACGCCCAGACCGATGCCCCACAGCGTCAGGCCGCCGAGCAGACCGGCCGACGCGGCGTACACGTCGAAGCGGCGCGGGCGGGGGAGTCGTACGGCCATGTCACCATCCAACACGGCCCGCGCCGCGCTCGCCTGATCCCCCGGGACGGTCCCGCACTGCATCTTTCGATGTACCGGAGGTTCGCCCCCGGTGACGACGAACCCGGCCGCCCGCGACGGCAGCCTGGAAGGGTGAACGAAGGGAGTACGTCGTGGTCGTCGCGTTGATCATCGCCTGCGAGGTCGGCTTCTGGGTCCTGCTGGCCCTCGGACTCGCCGCCCGCTACCTGCTGAAGTGGCGCCGCACCAGCGTCTTCCTGCTGCTGTGCGAGCCGGTGCTGGAGCTGGTGCTGTTCGCCGTGACGGCATGGGACCTGAAGAACGGCGCCGAACCGGGCTGGGAGCACGGACTGGCCGCGCTGTACATCGGCTACACGGTCGCCTACGGCCACTACACGATCCGCTGGCTGGACGGCCACGCCGCACACCACCTCGGCGGCGGCCCGCCCCCGGTCAAGCCCCCGCGCTACGGCATGGCACGGGCCCGGCACGAGGGCCGGCTGTGGCTGCGCACCCTGCTGGCCGCGGCCGTGGCCTGCGCGCTGCTCCAGGGCGCGGTCTGGTACGTCGGCGACGAGGGCGACGTCTCGTCGCTGCGCGCCTTCCAGTGGGCGGCGCTGCGGGCCCTCGGCATCCACGGCCTGGTGGCGCTCGCCTACCTGATCTGGCCGAAGAAGGACCCGGCGGGCGGCTCGGCGGCCCGGCCCGTCGACCGCGCCCCCGAAGAGGCGCGGGGAACCGCGCGGCCGACCACGACGAAGCGGTAGACGGCCGACGGCCGTCCCGCCCCTGCCCGCGGAGCGCTCAGCGCTCGCCGCCCGGCACCCACAGCACGTCCCCGACCTCCTTGTTGGCCACCCGGGCCAGAATGAAGAGGAGGTCGGAGAGGCGGTTGAGGTAGGTCGCGGTGAGCGGGTTCATCGTCTCGCCGTGGACCTCCAGGGCCGCCCACGTCGAGCGCTCGGCCCGCCGGACCACCGTGCACGCCTGGTGCAGCAGGGCCGCGCCGGGCGTGCCGCCGGGCAGGATGAAGGAGCGCAGCTTCTCCACCTCGGCCAGGAAGCGGTCGCAGTCCGCCTCCAGCTTGTCCACGTAGAACTGCTCCACCCGCAGCGGCGGGAACTCCGGATCCTCCACCACCGGCGTCGACAGGTCCGCGCCCACGTCGAACAGGTCGTTCTGGACGCGGACGAGGACCTTGACGACCTCCTCGCGCAGGTCGCCGAGGGCGATCGCGGTGCCGATCACCGCGTTCGCCTCGTTGGCGTCGGCGTACGCGGAGATCCTGAGGTCGGTCTTGGGGACCCGGCTCATGTCGCCGAGGGCGGTGGTGCCCCGGTCGCCGGTCCGGGTGTAGATGCGCGTCAGGTTGACCATGGGGCCAGCGTAGTTACGCTCCGGCGGTACGGAAGACGCGTGTGCCCACCGTCACGGCCAGTGCGGTGAAGGCGACGGCGACCAGGGAGCCGTAGAGCATGTGCGCCGTCGCGTAGGACCCGACGTAGGCGTCCCGGACCGCGTCGACCAGATAGCGGAACGGCATCAGGTGCGAGAGCACGTCCAGCCAGACGGGGCCCAGCGTCATCGGCAGCATCAGGCCGGACAGCAGCATCGACGGCATGGTGAGCGCGTTGACCGTCGGCCCGAACTCCTGCGGGGTGCGGACCTTCATCGCCAGCGCGTACGACAGCGACGCCAGCGAGACGGTGAGCAGGGCGACGAACGCGAAGCCGATCAGCACGCCGGGCAGCGGCGCGCGCAGGCCCATCACCAGCGCCGCCAGCACCAGCAGCACCGCCTGGAAGGCGAAGACCGTCGCGTCCCGCAGCACCCGCCCCAGCAGCAGCGCCAGGCGGCTGACGGGCGTGACCCGCATCCGCTCGATCACCCCCTGGCCGTTCTCGATGATGATCGAGAAGCCGGCGAAGGAGGCGCCGAAGAGGCCGAGTTGGAGCAGCAGACCGGGGACCAGGACCTGCCAGGAGCTGCCCTGCCCGCCCAGCGGCAGGCCGGTGAGCAGCGGCCCGAAGAAGAGCAGGTACAGCAGCGGCATCAGCACGCCGAAGAGCAGGGCGAAGCGCGAGCGCAGGGACTGGCGCAGATAGCGGCCGTAGACGAGGCCGGTGTCGTGGAGCAGCATCGGTGTTCCCGGGGGTGCTAGACGGCTACGGGGGAGGTGTCGGCGGGAGCGGCGCCGCGGCCGGTGACGGCCAGGAAGGTGTCCTGGAGGGAGGCGTCGAGCGAGCCGCCGTACTCCAGCTTCAGCGCGCTCGGGGTGCCCTCGGCCGCCACCACGCCCCGGTCCACCACCACCAGGCGGTCGGAGAGGGCGTCGGCCTCGTCGAGGTAGTGGGTGGTCAGGAAGACGGTGGTGCCGTGCTCGTCGCGCAGCCGGCGCACCAGCTCCCACAGGCCGGCGCGGCTGCCGGGGTCGAGGCCGGTCGTCGGCTCGTCCAGGAAGAGCACCTTCGGGCGGTGGGTGAGCGCCATCGCGATGTCCAGCCGCCGCCGCTGCCCGCCCGAGAGCGCGCCGCACCTGCGGTCGAGCAGTCCGGTCAGGTCCAGGTCGCGGGCCAGCTCGTCGGCGCGCTCGGCGGCCCGCGCCCGGGACAGCCGGTACAGACGGCCCTGGGTGACCAGCTCCTCCCGCACCGTGATCTGGGTGTCCACCCCGCCCGACTGCGCCACGTACCCGCACGCGGCGCGCACGCCCGCCGGGTCCGTCACCAGGTCGTGGCCGGCGACGGTGGCCGCGCCGCCGGTGGGGGCGAGCAGGGTCGTGAGCATCCGGAGGGTGGTGGTCTTCCCGGCGCCGTTGGGTCCCAGGAAGCCCAGGATCTCGCCCTCGCGGACGGTCAGGTCGATGCCGCGCACGGCCTCCACCGAGCCGTGCTTCGTCGCGAAGGTACGGGCCAGGCCGGCCGTACTGATGATTGCCATGCGGTCCAGAAAAACAGAGTCACTAAAATTTTGCAACGACCCCAAGTTTTCATCGGCTCCAGCGAAGCTAGGATGGCGGGCATGGCCGAGGGACTCAGGGAACGGAAGAAGCGGCAGACGCGGCAGTACATCTCGGACGTCGCCACGGGTCTGTTCCTGGAGCGCGGCTTCGAGGCCGTGACGGTGGCGGAGGTCGCGGACGCCGCGAACGTCTCCGTCAACACCGTCTACAACTACTTCCCGGCCAAGGAGGACCTGTTCCTCGACCGCTCCAAGGGCGTCGTCGACCGGCTCTCGCGCTGGGTGCGCGGGCGGCGCGACGGGGAGTCGGCGGCCCGGGCGGTCCTGCGCGAGCTGCGCGAGGAGGTCGAGACCGTCTCGCCCCGCCTCGGCCTGATGGACGGCTACGCGCGGTTCATGAAGGTCATCCAGGACTCGCCCGCCCTGCGCTCGCGGATGTGGGCGATCGGCCAGGAGGTGCTCCTGAACCTGGAGCACACCCTGCGCGAGGAGACCGGCGGCGCGGCGGACGACATGACGCCGGCCCTGATGGCGGGTCAGATCAACTGGCTGCACGGCACGGTCGTCGCGGCCATCGGAGAGCGCATGCTCGCCGGCGGAAAGCCCTCGGAGGTCTCCCGCGACGTCCTCCTGCTGCTGGACGAGATGGAGGAGCTGTTGAGCGAGAGGGTGCTCAACTACGCCGTACGGGGCTCGGTCTGACACCCGAATGGCACACCCCGGTGTGATGTCCGTCATCTGAGACGTGACGCGCGTTACTAACCGGTCACACAGCGCCTCACGCCCGCTAATCTCCGGCCGAGAGACGAGAATCAGCGCGCATCAGGGGAGTCGCACAGTGGCACGGAAGCTCGCCGTCATCGGAGCCGGTCTCATGGGGTCCGGCATCGCCCAGGTCTCCGCCCAGGCGGGCTGGGACGTCGTCCTGCGCGATGTCACCGACGAGGCCCTGCGGCGCGGCACCGACGGCATCAAGGCGTCGTACGACAAGTTCGTCGCCAAGGGCAAGCTCGCCGCCGACGACGCCGAGGCCGCCCTCGCGCGCATCACCGCCACCACCGACCTGGACGCCGCCGCCGACGCGGACGTCGTCGTCGAGGCCGTCTTCGAGAAGCTGGAAGTCAAGCACGAGATCTTCCGCGCGCTCGACAAGCTGGTGAAGGACGAGGCGATCCTCGCCTCCAACACCTCCGCCATCCCGATCACCAAGATCGCGGCCGTGACCGAGCGCCCCGAGCGGGTCGTCGGCACCCACTTCTTCTCGCCGGTCCCGATGATGCAGCTGTGCGAGCTGGTGCGCGGCTACAAGACCAGCGACGAAACGCTCGCCACCGCCCGGGAGTTCGCCGAGTCCACCGGCAAGACCTGCATCGTCGTCAACCGCGACGTCGCCGGCTTCGTCACCACCCGGCTCATCTCCGCCCTCGTCGTCGAGGCCGCCAAGCTCTACGAGTCGGGCGTCGCCACCGCCGAGGACATCGACCTCGCCTGCAAGCTGGGCTTCGGGCACGCCATGGGGCCGCTGGCCACCGCCGACCTGACGGGCGTCGACATCCTGCTGCACGCCACCGGCAACATCTACACCGAGTCCCAGGACGAGAAGTTCGCCCCGCCGGAGCTGATGCGCCGGATGGTGGACGCCGGTGACATCGGCCGCAAGAGCGGGCAGGGCTTCTACAAGCACTGAGGTCGCACGGGCCCCGGGAAACATCACACGGCGGGGTGAATTCGGTATCGGTTCGCTTACAGGCGGCAACCTCCGATCGTTTCGGCCAGTCAGAGGTTGCAACACCTGATATCGCCGAAGGACCACCACGCCGAGCCGCACCGCACAGACGACGAAGACGAAGAGACCCACGCCGGGGAGCGCATATGCACATCAGGGGCGACCACGTCGAGCTGGTCGTCGGGGGCCGCCTCGACGTCCGCAGCGCGGCGGACGCCCGTACGGTCCTGCACTCGGCCGTCGACGACGGAGTCGGCGACCTGGTGCTGGACCTGTCCGAACTGGACTCCTGGGACGCCACCGGACTCGGCGTGATCATGGGAGCCCACCGGCGGGCCGGCCGCTGCGGCCGACGGCTGGTGCTGCGCGGCGTGCCGCCGCAGATGCAGCGTCTGCTGGTGGCCACCCGGCTGCACCGGATCCTGGCCATCGAGGGCGGGATCGGCGTGGAGACCCTGCCCCGGGTGTGACGCCGCGGGCGCCCGTGGCCCCGCGGACGGCGGAGACCGGGACACCGCCCGGTGAAACGCCCGACGCACGCAATCCTCACGAGACCGTGACGTCTCGGACGGGTCGGCACCCCGGACTGTCGGAGATACTGAGCGAAGGTTTAGGGTCTGGCTGCCCGCCCCTTTCGCAACCCACCGGCGGGCCCGGACCAGAAGCGACAGCGCGGTGTGCGGCAAGGCCGGGAGGGTGGTCCCGACCGTGGACCGGCACACGACGCTTTTGGGGGGCTTGAACCTATGGACCCGAACAACCGGGGACCCGAGGAGCACGGCCACGACGGCGACACGCCGCGCCCGCGCCCGCCCAGGGACCCCCTCACGACCGACTTCGGACAGCACGCGCCCGCGCTCGCCCGCACGGTGCAGCTCGTCTCCGGCGACCTCCTGCTGACCGTCAACCCGGTCGACGGCAGCGAGATCGAACTCTGCCCGCCCGCCGAGCGCCCCGCCCGGCCCGAGAAGCTCACCGCGGCCGAACGCGCCGAGGTGAGCCGCGCCGCGCGACCGCCCGTCCCGCCGGGGCCGACCCGCACCGTGCTCGGACTGCTGGCCCGCGACGACGAACGCGAACGACTGGTGCGGCTGCTCGCCCGAGGCCGCTCCGTCCGTCTCACCGGCCCCGCCGGCTCGGGCCGCAGCAGCCTCCTCGACGTCGTCGCCGAGGACTGCGCGGGCCTGGCCCCCGACGGTGTCGTCCGCCTCAACGGCTTCCACCGCACCGCCGACGACCTCCTCCACGACCTCTTCTACGCCGTCCACCGCGCGCCCCTGCACCGACCGGACCGCACGGAACTGCTCGACCGGCTCCGGGAGGTCGGCGCCGTCGTCGTCCTGGACGACGTCGAGTTCGGCGGCGGCGCCCTCGACGAACTGCTGGACGCCACCCCCGAGTGCGCCTGGCTCATCGGCGCCACCCCCGAGGTGCCCGCGCCCTCCGCCGACTCGGCCGTCGAGGAGGTCTTCCTCACCGGCCTGGACCGCTCGGACGGCGTCGAGCTGTTGGAGCGCGCCGCCGGCCGCGCCCTGACCGAGGACGAGGCGAACTGGGCGGGCGACCTCTGGTTCGAGTCCGAGGGCCTGCCCCTGCGCTTCGTCCAGGCCGGTGCCCTGCTGCGCCGGCGCGACCGGCAGCGGGCCGGTGCCGACGCCGTCGACGAGTTCGGCGTCTTCGCCGACGCCCGCCCCGCCGACGACACCCACCACGACACCGCCGACGGCGACGACGTGCCCCTGCCGTCCCTCGGCGAGGCCGCGGCCCCCGCCCCGCTGCTCGCCTCCCGCCTCAGCGCCTCGGCCCGCGCCACCCTGGAGTTCGCCGTCGCGCTCGGCGGCGAGGTGCCGCACCAGGCGCACCTGCCCGCCCTGGTCGGTGACACCCACGCGGACGCCGCCCTCGGTGAACTGGCCGACTGCGGTCTGGTCTCACCGGTCGGCGGCCGCTACCGGCTCGCCGCCGGCGTGCTCACCCAGCTGGAGAGCGCCGGGTACGCCGACGGCGCGGCCGAGCGCGTCCTGGCCGCCGCCCAGCACTACGCCTGGTGGGCCGGACACCCCTCGGTCACGCCCGAGCGGGTCTGCGCCGAGGCCGACGCGGTACTGGCCGCCCTCGCGCCGCTGGTGCCGACGACCACCCCGCCCGCGGAGGGCGAGGAGAGCGCCGCGGTCCAGCTGGCCCGCACCGCGGCGCCCGCGTTCGCCGCCGGGCTGCACTGGAGCGCCTGGGAGCGGGCGCTGCGCGCCGGCACCGAGGCGTCCCGGCTCGCCGGCGACGTGGCCGAGCAGGCCTACTTCCACCACGAACTCGGCATCCTCGCGCTCTGCGAGGACCGCCTCGACCGCGCCCGCGCCGAACTGGAGGCGTCCATCGGGCTCCGCGGCGCGCTGTCCGACAAGCGCGGCGCCGTCGCCGGCCGCCGTGCCCTGGCCCTGGTCGCCGACCGGACCGGGGACACCCCCGGCCTCGGCGCCGGGGTGTTCGGCGCGCAGGGGGCGGCCGCCGCCGGAGCCGGTGCCGTCGGCGTGGGCCTCGGCCTCGGACCGACCGCGGGGGAGGAGGTGCCCGACGCCCGCAACGAGGAGTCGGTGTCGCCGTCCGCGGGTGTCCCCGCGCCCTTCCCGCCGCTCCAGCCGCCTGCGCAGTCCCCGACCCTGGTCACCAGCCGGGAACCCGAGACGAAGCGGTCCCGGACGGTCGGCGGCGGCATCAAGGGCTTCGCCCGCCGCAACCTGGTGGCCGCCGGAGCGGGCGCGCTGCTCGTCGCCGTGCTCGGCACGGTGGTGACCCTCGGCGCCACCTCCGAGAACGACGCGGGCGATCCCTCCGACCAGGTCGGCGTCAACCCGTCGGCCAGCCAGGGCATCGACGACGGCGGCCTCGGCGCGGACCGGCCGGCGGACGACGGTGCGGGCCCCGGCCCGTCCGGCCGGCCCACCGACCCGGGCCCGGACGGCACGGTCGGCACGTCCGACGACCCGACGCCGACGGAGTCGGCCCGGCCGTCCGACGGTGCGAGCACGTCGGGCGAGCCCGACGACACGGACTCCCCGGACCCGGGCGACTCCGGCGAGCCGGGCGAGGCGACCTCGTCGTCCAGGCCGCCGTCGTCCAGCGACCCCGACCCGGACCCGACCTCGCCGAAGCCCACCGACACCGAGCCGGACCCGGAGCCCACCACGCCGACCGGTGAGCCCAGCAGCCCGGGCACGCCGACCGGGACGGACACCCCTCCGCCCTCGACCCCGGAGACGTCCAACAGCGCCAGTGGGCCGGTCACCTCGCCCACCACCGCCGGCTCCCCCGCCGACACCCCCACCACCGCCTCGCGGAGCAGCACCGCGGGCACCGGCGGGGGCACGGGGACGCCGGGCGGTACGGGCTCGGCGGAGACCCGGATCATCTGAGAGCGCGCGTGAGGGCCGGGTCCGCTCCACGGACCCGGCCCTCACACACGTCACGGGAGGCTGACGCCCCCTCAGAACAGCCGCAGCTTGTCGTCCTCGATGCCCCGCAGCGCGTCGTAGTCCAGCACCTGGCAGCCGATCCCGCGGTCCGTGGCGAGCACCCGGGCCTGCGGCTTGATCTCCTGCGCGGCGAAGACGCCGCGCACCGGGGCGAGATGGGGATCGCGGTTCAGCAGCTCCAGGTACCGGGTGAGCTGTTCCACGCCGTCGATCTCGCCGCGCCGCTTGATCTCCACCGCGACGGTCCGGCCCTCCGCGTCGCGGCACAGGATGTCGACGGGGCCGATGGCCGTCATGTACTCGCGGCGGATGAGGGTGTAGCCCTCGCCCAGCGTCTCGATGCGGTCGGCGAGCAGTTCCTGGAGGTGCGCTTCCACGCCGTCCTTGATCAGGCCCGGGTCGACGCCCAGTTCGTGCGAGGAGTCGTGGAGGATCTCCTCCATCGTGATGATGAGCTTCTCGCCCGCCTTGTTGACGACGGTCCAGACGCCCTCCTCCTCGCCCGTGCCCTCCTTGAGGGTGCATGGAGGCGACATCCAGTTGAGGGGCTTGTAGGCCCGGTCGTCGGCATGGATCGAGACGCTGCCGTCCGCCTTGACCAGGATCAGGCGGGGAGCCGAGGGCAGGTGGGCGGTGAGCCGCCCGGCGTAGTCGACCGAGCAGCGGGCAATGACGAGACGCATGGTCGGCAACGCTACTCGACGCGCCCGGCCCGACGCGATTCGCCGGTGCCGGGACGGTACCGCGGGCCGTCCCAGTTCTCCCTTTGGCCCCGTCTTGCGCACTGGCCGATAGTGCGCGTACCGGTTGTTGCCCATCTGGGCATTCTCCTGGTGCGTCCTCGATCGGTTGCTTACGGTATTGAACGGGAGGTCGCGAGGTGTGTACTCAGCGTGTTCAAAATCGCGCACTCCCTTAACTGTCCGGCAACCCCTGACCATCGGGGGTGCGAGAGGAGAACCCATGTCGCTCGACGTCTCACCGGCCCTACTCGAACAGGCCGAGCGAGGCGAGGTCGACGAAGCAGCCTTCGTCGACTGCGTCCGGACTTCCCTGCCTTACGCATGGGAGATGGTCAGCTCCCTGGTGGCACAGCTGAAGGTCGACGGCGGTGCGTTCGCCGACAACCAGACGCCCCCGCCGGACGAGCAGGCGCGCGGCCAGTTGCTGCGTGCGCTGGCGAGTGACGCCATACGCGGTGCGCTTCAGCGGCACTTCGGAGTGCGGCTGGCCTTCCAGAACTGCCACCGGGTGGCGGTGTTCCCGTTGGACTCCTCCGTCGACGAGACGCTGACCCGTTTCACCTCGGTACGCAGCCAGGTGCTGAACCAGTCGCCCGAGTTCCGCGACTGCTGACGAGACCGTCCGCTTGCCGCTCCGTGCGCGGGAGGTGCAGTGCGCACCGGAGCGGCATGCGCGCCGCCGGTGTGCTCACCGGAGTTGGGGGAGCACCTCGGCGCCCAGCCGCCGTACGTTCTCCTCGGTCGCCGCGAGGTCTCCGGACCCCTCGACGAGCAGGGCGAAGCGGCTGATGCCGGTGCGCTCGCCGGTCGCCGCGAGCCGGTCGGCGCACAGGCGGGGCGTGCCCACCGGGTGCAGCCCGCAGAGCAGTTCGGTGTAGGCGTGCGGGTCGCGCATCCGCCGGGCGCGGCCGTCCACGGTGACGTGGGCGCCCAGGCCCTGACGGAGCCAGCCGGGCATGGCCTTGAGCAGCGTCTCGGCCGCGTCCGTGCGCCGGTCGGCGATCTGGCAGACGCCGGCCGAGACGTGGGCCGCGCCGTGGATCTCCGCCGACGGCCGCCCGGCGGCGCGGGCGTGCCGCCGCCACAGGGAGACCATCTCCGCCTTCTCCTCGTCCCCGACGTGCATCCCGAGCAGCATCGGCAGTCCCCGCTCGGCCGCCGTGCGCACGCTCGACGGGGACGTGCAGGCGACGACGACCTCCGGGCCGGGCTCCTCGGACAGGGACTCCGAGGGCCGTGGGACGACGGGCACCTCACGGAAGCGGAAGCGGTCGCCCGAGGCGCCGACGGCCGGTTCGCGCAGCCAGCGCACCAGCAGATCGAGTGACTCGGGGAACTGCTCCTCGTACGCCTCGAGGCCCGCGCCGAAGACCTCCAGGTCGACCCACGGGCCGCCGCGGCCCACGCCCAGCGAGAAGCGGCCGCCGCTCGTGACGTGCAGCAGCGCGGTCTGCTCGCCGAGCGCCACGGGGTGGGCGGTGGGCAGCACGCTGACCGCGGTGCCGACCCGGATGCGCCGGGTGCGGCCCAGCAGCAGCGCGGCCAGGGTCACCGCCGACGGGCACGTGCCGTACGGGACGAAGTGGTGCTCGGCCAGCCAGACCGTGTCGAGCCCCGCCTCCTCGGCGACCTCCGCCGAGCGGACCGCGCGGTGCAGCGCCTCCCCGTGACCCTGGCCCGGGAACTGGGCGCCCAACACGAAACTTCCAACGCGCATTGCTCTTCCTGCTTCCTCGGCTCCGACACGGAGCTCCCCCACAGGGCATAACCGTCTGACACGTGCCGAGGACACGGCCGGGCGGGGTAATTTGCGGATTGTCTGCAGAATCGGCCGTCGGCGAGGGGCCGACCGCCCTTGCGGGGGTCCGTGCGGGGCGAGTTGTGGGGGTTGGTGCCGTACGCGTACCCCGCCCCGTCCCGCGTAGGCTGGATGCCGCCCGTAATCCCTGTATAGCTCCGTGAGGTGTCCTGTGTCCCCGCGTCGCAACCGACCCAAGGGAGCCGGTTCGCCCGGCCGCAGCGCCGAGGACGACGGCTCGGGGCGCTACGGCGGCTGGCAGTCCTCGGAGAGCTGGCAGGGCGAGGACTGGAGCGTACGGCACGTGGCGGGCGCCAGCGCGCAGGGGAAGTCGTACCGCTGCCCGGGTTGCGACCAGCTCATCCCGGACGGCGTCCCGCACGTGGTGGCCTGGCCGGCGCACTCGGGCGTCGACGAGCGGCGGCACTGGCACAAGTCCTGCTGGAACGCGAAGGACCGCCGCACCACGCGGGTGCAGCGGTCCCGTAACGCGCCGAGGTTCTGAACGCCGGCTACACGTCCCGCTTCTCCAGCAGGGCGAAGGCGCCGGCGAACGCGACCGCCGTCACGCCGAGCATGATCCACAGCGGGTCCCAGCCGGACGGGCCGGAATCGCTGAGCGAGTTGGCGTAGAAGATGCTCATCTGGTTCGGGATGGAGTACTCGAACAGCGCCTGCTGCACGTCCTTCAGCGACTCCGAGAACATGAACAGCGCGATCACCAGCGGGGCGAGCAGGGCGCCGATCATGATGGTGATGGCACCCGCCGAGTGACGGATGATCGAGCCGACGGCCAGCGAGAGCATGCCGAGCAGCGCCACGTAGAGCGAGACGCCGACGGTGCCCTTCAGCCACTCGCTCCCGGTGGGCTCGCCGGCCCCGTTGCCCTCCAGCATCGTCACGTGCATCAGGCCGACGAGCGTGGCGGACACCAGCGTCACCACGAACGCCACCAGGAAGAACACGATCGCCTTGGCCGCGAGGACCCGGCCGCGGGTGGGGCACGCGGTCATCGTGGTGCGCACCATGCCGGTGCCGTACTCGGAGGCCGTGGTCAGCACGCCGAGGGTGATCAGGCAGATGCTGCCGAGCAGCAGGCCGAAGAAGCCGAGGGCGAGCGGGCTCTCGCCGTCCACGTCGGTGTCCGAACTGGCCACCACCGCGCCGGTGAGCAGGCCCAGGCCGAGGACGAGCAGGACGAACACGCCCAGCGTCCACATCGTCGAGCGCACCGACTTGATCTTCGTCCACTCGGAGGCGACCGCGTGCCCGAGGTGCGTGCGCACCACCGGGATCGGCGACGTGTACGTGGGGTACGGCGAACCGGGCGCCGCCTGCCAGTCGGGTGCGGCCTGCGGCATCGGGGGCTGGGGCGTGCTCATCGGGCGTCCTCGGACTTGGTCGGGTCGGTGACGGGCGCGGAGGCGGGGGCGGCGGGCGTCGCCGGTGCCTGCGCGGGCGCCTGCGCGGCCTGCGG
>MUMD01000007.1 GCA_002155895.1 Streptomyces rochei | reverse complement strand
ACGTCCGGCGGCCGTCGGACGGGGCGCCGTACTCGGTGGCCGGGGCGCCCTCCGGGGGCAGCGGGCCCGGGCCCGCCTGCGGCGGCAGGGCGCCGGGGGGCTGGGCCGCACCGCCCTGCGCAGGCCAGCCCTGCGCGGCGGGCGGCTGGGCGGCGGACGGGTCGGACCAGCCCTGTCCGGGGGCCGGGCTCTGCTGCTGTCCGGGCCCCCACGGCCGGTCCCACGCCTGGCCGCCGGGCGGCGCCGAGGCGGGCGCCGGGGCGGGGCCGGCCGGCGCGCCCGCGCCGGTCAGGCCCGGTACCAGCGGCTCGCCACCGTCCGAGGGCAGCACGATGCCTTCGCGCGCTTGCCGCGGCGAGGGCTCCTCGCCCTGTCCACTCTGCGTCACCGGGACTCCTGTGAATGGGGGACCTTCGGAATCGTCGGCTCACGCTACCGGGTCCCCGGAGCCCACTGCCACGCCGCCCAGGGCGTGAACTCCTTCCCTGTGACTGCGGTAACAAAACCGGCCCGCTCCACGCTGTTCATGGCGCTTCGCTCCCACCGCACCGGAGTTTCCCGTGCGTTCGGACGCCGGCGGGCCCGGTGTTCACGCGGCGGTCTGCAGATCCAGCCGCGCCCCGAACTCCCTTACCACCGCCTCCTCCCGGTACGGTTCCAGCCGCGCCTGGAAGTCGTCCAGGTACTCGGCGCCCCGGTTGGACCGCAAGGTCTCCAGGAGCTCCACCGCCTTCGTCGCCGTTGTGCAGGCCTGTTCGATCTCCCGCTGCTGCACCTGGGCCGTGGCGAGCAGCACATGGCCGATGGCCCGCCTGCGCGCCCGCGACTCGGGGTGCCCGTCCAGCGACTGCCGGGCGCACCGCGCCGCCGCGTCGGCCTCCCCGAGGTCCCGGTGGCAGTGCGCCAACTCGTCGGCGAGATAGGCCTCGTCGAAGTGCGCGATCCACACCGGGTCGTCCCCGGCCGCCGGATCGGCGGCCTCCATCGCGGTGACCGCCCGCCCGGCTGCCGCGTGGGCCGCCCGCACATCACCGAGCAGCGCGTGACCGCGGGCCTCGGCGGCGTGGAACATCGCCTCCGCGCGCGGCGTCACCCGCCCCCGCGCGCCCTCCTGGGCGGCACGCGCCAACTGGGCGATCTCCCGCGGGTTTCCGAGCTGCGCGGCCAGGTGGCTCATGGACGCGGCGAGCACGTACCCGCCGTAGCCGCGGTCGCCGGCCGCCTGCGCGAGCCGCAGCGACTGGATGTAGTACCGCTGGGCCAGACCGGGTTGGCCGGTGTCGACGGCCATGTAACCGGCCAGCTCGGTCAGTCGGGCGACCGTGGCGAACAACTCCCGTCCCACCGCCTCCCGGTAGGAGCCCGCCAGCAGCCCCGAGACCACGCTGTTCAGGTAGTGCACGACCACGGGGCGCACATGTCCGCTGCCGTACTGGTGGTCGAGGTCCACCAGCGCCTGCGTCATCGCCCGCACCGCGGCCACGTCGGACTGCCCCACCCGGGGCCCGGCCGAGCGGGACACCTGCGCGTCGGGGGCGGAAATCAGCCAGTCCCGGCTGGGCTCGACGAGCGCGGAGGCGGCGACGGACGACCCGGACAGGAAGTCCCGCCGCCCGACGTCGCTGCGCCACAACTCGCAGACCTGCTCGATGGCTCCCAGTACCGTCGGCGAGAACTGGAGGCCGACGCCGGAGGCGAGGTTCTTGCCGTTGGCCATGCCGATCTCGTCGATCGTGACCGTGCGGCCGAGCTTGCGTCCCAGCGCCTCGGCGATGATCGCCGGTGCCCGGCCGCGCGGTTGCTGCCCGCGCAGCCAGCGGGCCACCGAGGTCTTGTCGTAGCGCAGGTCGAGTCCGTGCTCCACCCCGCAGACGTTGACCCGGCGGGCGAGGCCCGCGTTGGAGCAGCCCGCTTCCTGAATGAGCGCCTGCAGTCGTTCGTTCGGCTGCCGCGCGACGAGAGGCCTTGCGGCCATGGCGTAACCCCCATGCGGTCTCTTGCGGTCTCGATGCTGTCCCGGCGGACGAAAAGTTCCGGCCGGGAAGATCAATGCCCAGTCGATGTGCCGACAATGCGAGACTTGCGAAGCTTGCAGTGCTTGCGTTGCTTGCGAGGATTGCCGGGGTGACGGCCGACGCCGGCCGGTGTCGGCCCCAGACGTGGCTACCCAGCTCGGGCGGCGAAACCTCCCGCGCGCCCCCGCACATGCATCCATGCGCCCCGGATGCGGAACCGATGCTCCTCCCCCGCGCGCGCGACCGCCGTAACCCCCGGTGAGCACGGGAGTTGAGTTCCACGTGACAGAGACCATCCCCGGCACCGAAGCCACCCAGATCCCGCAGCAGCGCGGCATGTCGCTGCTGGAGACCGCCGTACGCTACGCCGAGGAGCGCCACTGGGACGTGTTCCCCGGCACCTGGCTGGAGGCGACCGACGGGGTGCAGCGCTGCTCCTGCGAGGACACGGCGTGCGCCGCCCCGGGCGCGCACCCGGCGCGCGAGGACTGGGCGACCCAGGCGACGGGCAGCGCGACCGTCGCCCGCCGGATGTGGCAGAAGCAGCCGACGGCGTCGATCCTGCTGCCCACGGGGCGGACCTTCGACGCGATCGACGTCCCGGAGAGCGCGGGGTTCCTGGCGCTGGCCCGGATGGAGCGGATGGAGCTGACCCTCGGTCCGGTGACGCTGGCGCCGGACCGGAGGATGCGGTTCTTCGTGCTCCCGGGGCCGCCGCCAAGGTGCCGGAACTGGTGCGGAAGCTGGGCTGGTCGCCCCGGCTGCTCGACCTCACCGCGCTCGGGGAGGGCGCGTACGTGGCGGCGCCGCCCACCCGGTACGGGACGCGGGGTGCCGTGCAGTGGGCTTGCCGGCCGACGCCGGCCAACCGGTGGCTGCCCGATGTGGAGGAGCTGATCTCGCCGCTGGCGTACGCGTGCGGGCGGGATCGGTAGGGCTCCGCTCCCGGCGTGGTGGCCGGCCGCCGGTCAGGCGTCCCGCAGACCGTCCAGGAACGGCTCGATGGCCGCCCGCCACGCCTCCGGCTGGTCGTAGTGGACGAGGTGGCCCGCGTCGGCGACCTCCGCGTACTGGCCGCGCGGCAGCACGCGGACCATCTCCTGCGCCTCCGCCCGGCCCAGCTCGCCGTCGAGGCCGCGGACGACCAGGGTGGGGCAGCGGACCTGGGTCAGCTCCTCCCAGTGGGCGTCGTAGACCCAGGTCTCGCGGGAGCGCAGCATCTGCTCGGGCTCGAAGACCGGCCGCCAGCCGTCCGGGGACTCGGCCATCACCTCGGCGTAGAACTCGCCGCGGGCCGGATTGGGGCGCTCAACCCACGGGTCGTCCTCGCCGAACCACTTGCGTACGTCGGCGAGGGTGGCGAAGGGGACCGGCCAGGCGCGGAACCACTCGGTCCAGGTGTGCTGCGAGGCGGCGCCGAGGGCGGAGGCCCGCATGTCGCAGATGATCAGTCCGCGGACCAGGTCGGGGCGCTTGGCGGCGAGCTGCCAGGCGGTCAGCGCCCCCATGGCGTGGCCGATCAGGACGGCCGGGCCGAGTCCGAGCTGCTCCAGGGCGGCCTCGGCGTCGTCCACGTACGCCTCCCGGGTGTAGGCGCCCCCCGGCGGCTTCTCGCTGCGGCCGTGGCCGCGCTGGTCGAGGGCGACGGCCCGATGGCGGGCGGCGAGCCAGCGGGCCGTGGGGGCCCAGTGGGAGGCGCGGCCCATCAGGCCGTGCAGTAACAGCACGCCCGGCAGCTCACCGGCCGCACCGGGCCGGTCGGGCCGGTCCGTCTTGGGTGGGTCGCCGAACTCCCAGGCCGCGAGGCGTACGCCGCCCGCGCCGGTCACGTCGATGCGCCGCGCCATAGGTCCTGGCACCCCCAAGCTCCGCTCGGACCGTCCGCCCCGCGGGGCCGGGCGGTCCTGTGAACCGTGTCCTGCCTGCCGTGCCTGCCGTGCCACCGTGCCCGCCGGGGCGGGCCACCGTCGTACCGGAGACCGCCCGACGCCCGCAGAGTATCGAATGCCTATTCGAAAATGCCGACCGGGCGGGCAACACCCCTCGTTCGAGTGACCCCCCTCAGGGATTGATCGCCGCCGCCGGGGGGAGATCTTCAGCGGGAGGCGGACCGCTCGGGGAAAACGGTCCGAGGGGATTGACCCTGAGAGCTCGGGGCTCCGGGTCAGCACAGGGGAGGACAGGCCCCGGCGCCGCACGGCGCCGGGGCCCTCTCCACGTCCGCAGCAGCATGTCCCGCCCCCTCTCCGACCCGGGCGACATCGCTGTCACCGCGCGGCCAAGAGCCCTCACGTCATATGCCTCGCGCCACAGCCTTGCACGCGCGGCGTCCGGACGCTGCGATTCGGCGCACCGGATCCAGGAATCGGCGAGATCGGCTCCATGGCGCGAAACACGCACGCGCCGCGGGGGGAGCCGACGGGCCGAGGACCACTCAGCGCTTGGCGACGAACACGTGCGAGGCGGTCTCCGACTCCAGCTCCGCCGCCTCGCCGCCACTGCCCACCAGCACGCCGCCGGCCGACTCCGTCACGCTCACCACCGAGCCGGGCTGCACGCCCGCCCGGCGCAGCGTGTACATCAGCTGCGCGTCCGTCTGGATCGGCTCGCCGATGCGGCGCACGACGACCGTCTTGCCCTCCGTGCCCGGGTCCAGGTCGGCGAGGGACACCATGCCCTCGTCCAGGAACGGGTCGGCGCTGTCCGTCTCGCCCAGCTCCTCCAGCCCCGGGATCGGGTTGCCGTACGGCGACTCCGTCGGGTGGCGCAGCAGCTCCAGCACCCTGCGCTCGACCGCCTCGCTCATCACGTGCTCCCAGCGGCATGCCTCGGCGTGCACCTGCTCCCACTCCAGGCCGATCACGTCGACGAGCAGACACTCCGCGAGCCGGTGCTTGCGCATCACCCGCGTGGCCAGCCGACGGCCCTCGTCGGTCAGCTCCAGGTGCCGGTCGGCCGCCACGGACACCAGGCCGTCGCGCTCCATCCGCGCCACCGTCTGGCTGACCGTCGGGCCGCTCTGGTCGAGCCGCTCGGCGATCCGGGCGCGCATCGGGATCACACCTTCCTCCTCCAGCTCCAGAATGGTGCGGAGGTACATCTCTGTGGTGTCGATCAGTCCGGACATACGTGCCCCTCGATGAGATTGCCGGAGGCTGCGGCCCACCGGCGCGTGCGCTGGCCCTGCGTCCAATTCTGACGCATACCACCGACAACCGTGCCTCGCCGGGGAAAGCCGTGCCCGCACGGGCTTCCGGGAGGACCGGCGCGGCCCGCCCCGCCGTATTGACACCGCACTGGTCCAGACCGCACGGTGATCCGCGACGCAGCCACACCGAAGGGGTCCCGCATGAGCGACCGCACGCCGGCCGGCCAGTTCTTCGACGCCGCGATCGACCTTCTGCGGCGGGTCCGCGACGAGGAGGCCGACGCCATCGAGGCGGCCGGCACGCTGCTCGCCGACACCGTGGAGAACGGCGGCCGACTCTTCGCCTTCGGTGCGGGCCACTCCTCGCTCGCCGCCCAGGACGTGGTCTACCGCGCCGGCGGGCTGGCCCTGATGAACCTGCTGGCGGTACCCGGCGTGGTCGGCGTCGACGTGGTGCCGGCGACCCTCGGCTCCGCCCTGGAGCGCGTCGACGGCCTCGCGAGCGCCGTGCTGGACTCCTCGCCGCTCCGCGCGGGCGACACCCTGGTGATCATCTCCCTGTCCGGGCGCAACGCCCTGCCGGTGGAGATGGCCGTGAACGCCCGTGCCCTCGGCGTCCGGGTCATCGGCGTGACCTCGGTGGCGTACGCCGCCGAGACCAGGAGCCGGCACTCCTCCGGCACCTTCCTGAAGGACCACTGCGACATCGTGCTCGACTCCAAGATCGCGGTCGGCGACGCGGAACTCACCCTCGACACCGTCCCCGCGCCCTTCGCGCCCGCCTCCACGGTCGTCACCAGCGCCCTGATGCAGGCCATGACGGCCACCGCGGCCACCGCCCTCGCCGACCGCGGCATCGAACCGCCCCTGCTGCGCTCCGGCAACGTCGACGGGGGCCACGACTGGAACGGGCGGGTGCTGGACCGGTACGGCGACCGGATCTTCTACCGGCACTGACCGGCCTCCGGACCGGCAGGCCCGACTCGGGACCGGCAGGCCCGACTCGGGGCCTGCAGACCGGACTGGGACCGGCAGGCCGGACTCGGGGCCGACGGGTCCGGACCGGGGTCGACGGGCCGGACTCGGGGCCGGCAGACCCGACTCGGGGCCGGCAGGCCGGCCTGGGGCCGACGGGCCGGACCGGCGGGCCGCCGCTCCGGGCGGCCGCTACCGCTCCCCCAGCGCTCCGCCCAGGTCGAGTGCCGCCGCGATGCGCACCGCCACGTCCTCCGCGTAGACCGCGTCCGAGCGCTCGAACGCGCTCCGTCCGGCGCCGCGCAGGAAGGTCACGACGCCCAGCGTCCGCCCCCTGCTGCGCAGCACCGCGCACAGTCCGTGCACCGTGTCCGCCGGCCACTGCCGGGCCGTGGCCCACTCCCGCACCCGCTCCGCGGGCACCGGGCGCACCCCCGCGCTGGCCCGCACCGAGCCGGCCCGCTCCACGCACTGCAGCGCCGGGTGCCCCTCGCCGTAGCGCACCGGCATCCCGGAGGTCCCGGCCGGCACGCTGGGCCCCGGCGCGCCGGACGGTGTCGCCGCGACCCGCACCAGCCGCACCGGCCCCGACTCGTCCGGCCCCGTCCCGTCCGCGTCCGCCGGTCCGGGGCCCGCGCCGCCCGCCACCCGGTCGATCAGGGCGTGGTCGGCGAACCCGGCCAGCGCGAAGTCCAGGTGGACGACGGCCGCCTCCGCGGGGTCCTCGCACTCGGCCGCCGCCCGCGCCGCCCGGTGGAGCTGGTTGGAGCGGAAGCGCAGCAGCGCCGCCTCCTGCTCGGCCTGCTTGCCCTCCGTGACGTCCTGGAACAGCCAGCCGACACCCAGCGGCACCGGCTCCTCCGCCAGCGGCGACGCCAGCCGCACGAAGCCGCTGCGCCAGCACCGGCGCCGCTCGCCCTCCGGCGTGCGCACGCTCACCCACACCTCGGTGGGCCCCGGCGGGGCGCCCTCCGCGAGGACGTGGGTCAGCGCGCCCTCCAGCTCCTCCACGCCCTGCGCCAGCAGCTCGCCGAGCGGCCGGCCCAGCACGGACGTGCGTCCGGCGCCCAGGGCCCTGGCCGCGTGGGCGTTGACGACGGCCGGCCGCAGATCCACGTCCACCAGCACCACGCCCCAGCTCGCGTCCTCCAGCAGGGCCTCGCTCAGCGCGATGGAGCGCTCCAGGTCGATCTGCGCGTGCACCTCGCTGAAGGCGCAGTACACCCCCGCGGGCCGCCCGTCGGGGCCGCGCACCGCCGCGGACTGGGTACGCACCAGCACCCGCCCGCCGTCCTTGGTCAGCAGTGCGAACTCGTGCACCTGTCGCCCCGGGGCGCGCATCGCGGACAGCAGCCGCTCCTCGACCTCCCCGGCGTCCGCCCGGCGCACGGCCCACCCGGCGAAACCCTGCCGGCCCACGGCCTCGGCCGCGCTCCAGCCCAGGATGCGCTCCGCCTCGCGGTTCCAGTGGGTGACCACCCCGTCGGCGTCGAAGGCGCACAGGGCCGCGTCCATGCCGTCGAGCAGCGCGGCCAACAGGTCCGCGCCGTCCCGCTCGGGCTGTTCCGGCTCGTCCGGCCCCAGCTCGTCGGTGGTCCCACTACGCCGGGAAGCACTCACCTGGACCCCCTGCAGGCTGCGTCACTGGCCTTCATTCAACTCGAACGTGATGCAGCACACACCGAGTTCCCAGAAGATTGCGGGAATCGTTGTACTGCGGAAACTCGGCATACGCCCCCGTCATGACGGGCGCGCGGCGAGCCTCAGGTCGACCCACTCGTCGCTCTCACCATCCAACACGTACCGGTCCCTTTCCACGAACCCGCGCGCCCCGGCGAACCGCAGCCCGTCACCGTTGGCGGCGAGCACCACGGTCTCCACCGCCCCGGCCCCGAGCGCCTCCGCCTCGGCCATGCCCGCCTCGTACAGGGCGGCACCGATCCCCCGGCCCCGGAACGCCGGCAGCACCCGGGCGATCACGGTCGCCACCCGCTCCTCCCCCTCGGGCGGCCGCACCGTGGAGCACCCGACGAGCACGTCCCCGAGGTAGGCGTTGGCCAGCCGGTACCGCCCGGCCCGCTCCCGTGCCCGGTCCCAGCTCATCGCGGCGGGCGGCACCACCGCGTTGTGGACCTGCCGCCACTCCTCCACCATGGCGTCCCCGGCCACGGGCTCCACGCGCAGCCCGGCGCCCGGACCGACCGGGCCGCGCCGCGCGTCCACCTCGATCTCGATCCGCATCCGCTCGTCCGCGAGCCCGCACACCATCATGGTCGCGGCCGGCCGCACCTCGCCGAACGCCCGCCGCAGCACCGGCCAGCAGGGCTCGAAGTCCTCCCGGGCGGGTAGCAGGTACCGCACCCGCACCACGTCCGCGAAGGTGCACCCCGCCTCGGCCAGCGCCGCCCCGATGTTGCGCAGGCACTGCCGGGCCTGCTCCACCACGTCCTCGGAGATGGTCATCGACGCGTAGTCGAAGCCGGTCGTCCCCGACACGTGCACCCGGTCCCCGTCGACGACGGCCCGGGCGTACCCGATCCGCTCCTCGAACGTCGACCCGCTGACCACCGCCCGCCTGACCGGCGGGCCCCCCTGCTGCTTCGTCATGGGCGGAACGGTAGGTGACCTGCGCGGACGCGTCCACCGGTGATCGGCGAGGAGCGGGCGCCGGGCGTGCTCCGTACCGGCCGCGAAAAAACCCGTTGATCGAGGGCCGGCCGGTTCCTAAGGTGGGCGGTACACGAGAAGGGAGGTGGTTCGGCAGATGTATGACAACCGGACGCGTGAGGTGACTGCGGGCTAGCGGCCCGTCACCCACTCAGTGCGGTGCCGGACCAGCGCGCGAAAGACGCGTGCAGCCGGCCCAATTCCGAGCAGTCACCCGACCCGCGAGTCGCCGGTACGTCCGGCCGGCTCCTCTCCGGAGGAACCAGACTCGCGGGTCGTCTGCGTGTACGGGGCCGCGTCAGCCCGCGATGGTGTCGTAGCCCTCGACGGTGCGCGGGTCGCGGGGGCCCGGGCCGACGTAGCGGGCCGAGGGGCGGACCAGGCGGCCGGTGCGCTTCTGCTCCAGGATGTGGGCGGACCAGCCCGCCGTGCGGGCGCAGGTGAACATCGAGGTGAACATGTGCGCCGGGACCTCGGCGAAGTCCAGCATGATGGCCGCCCAGAACTCGACGTTGGTCGCCAGGACGCGGTCGGGGCGGCGGGCGTGGAGTTCGGCCAGGGCGGCCTTCTCCAGGGCCTCGGCGACCTCGTAGCGCGGGGCGCCCAGTTCGCGGGCGGTGCGGCGCAGGACGCGGGCGCGGGGGTCCTCGGCGCGGTAGACGCGGTGGCCGAAGCCCATGAGGCGCTCGCCGGCGTCGAGGGTCTTCTTGACGTACGCCTCGGCGTCCCCGGTGCGCTCGATCTCCTCGATCATGTGCAGGACGCGGGAGGGGGCGCCGCCGTGCAGCGGGCCGGACATGGCCCCGACGGCCCCGGAGAGGGCGGCGGCCACGTCGGCGCCGGTGGAGGCGATGACGCGGGCGGTGAAGGTGGAGGCGTTCATGCCGTGCTCGGCGGCGGAGGTCCAGTAGGCGTCGACGGCGGCGACGTGCTTGGGGTCGGGCTCGCCGCGCCAGCGGATCATGAACCGTTCGACGACGGACTGGGCCTTGTCGATCTCGCGCTGCGGGACCATCGGCAGGCCCTGGCCGCGGGCGGACTGGGCGACGTAGGACAGGGCCATGACGGCGGCGCGGGCGAGGTCGGCGCGGGCCTGCTCGGCGTCGATGTCGAGGAGGGGTTTGAGGCCCCAGACGGGGGCGAGCATGGCGAGCGCGGACTGCACGTCGACGCGGATGTCGCCGGAGTGGACGGGGATCGGGAAGGGCTCGGCCGGGGGCAGGCCGGGGTTGAAGGCGCCGTCGACGAGCAGGCCCCACACGTTGCCGAAGGAGACGTGGCCGACGAGGTCCTCGATGTCGACGCCGCGGTAGCGCAGCGCGCCGCCCTCCTTGTCGGGTTCGGCGATCTCCGTCTCGAACGCGACGACTCCCTCGAGCCCGGGTACGAAGTCGGACATCAGGCGGCTCCTCGTGATCGTGATGTGTGGCGACCGGCCCCTGGATCACCGGGTCCGGGATCCACGGTCGTGTGCCGACTCGCGGTCCCTGGTCTGCGGTCACCCCTGTGATGCCCCGTTCCGCCGGGGGTCATCCAACCGGGACGGGACCAGCACCATATCCCCGAGTGCCACCTTTGGGGAGGGGTGGCGGCACTGAGTGCCACGTAGTGACGGGGAACGCGGTGCCGGGCCCGGTGGATACGGCAGGATGGCCGGTGTGACCGACCGCGATGCCGTCCCCTTCGCTCTCGCCTCGATGCGCAAGCAGTACCGGGCCGAGGGGCTTTCCGAGTCCGAGCTGGCCGCGACGCCCGTGGAGCAGTTCGCGCGCTGGTTCAAGCAGGCCGCGACGGACGGCGGGCTGTTCGAGCCGAACGCCATGGTCGTCTCCACCGCGGACGCCGAGGGCCGGCCCAGTTCCCGCACGGTGCTGCTGAAGCACTTCGACGAGCGCGGCTTCGTCTTCTACACCAACTACGGCTCGCGCAAGGGCCGTGAGCTGGACGCGAACCCGTACGTGTCACTGCTGTTCCCGTGGCATCCGATGGCCCGGCAGGTGATCGTGACGGGGACGGCGCGGCGGACCGGGCGGGACGAGACCGCCGGGTACTTCCGGACCCGCCCGCACGGCTCCCAGCTGGGTGCCTGGGCCAGCGCCCAGTCGTCGGTGGTCGCCGACCGGGACGCCCTGGACGCCGCGTACACCGAGCTGGCGGCGCGGTACCCGGAGGGCGAGCAGGTGCCGGTGCCGCCGCACTGGGGCGGCTTCCGGGTGGTGCCGGAGGCGGTGGAGTTCTGGCAGGGGCGGGAGAACCGGCTGCACGACCGGCTGCGGTACGTGGCGCGGGCGGACGGGGGCTGGCGGGTGGAACGGCTCGCTCCCTGACATCGCCCCCTGACACCCCGCACGACCGGTGGACACACGGGTCTCGGTGCGCACGCTCGCCTGGGACCGGTCACCCCCGGTGTCGGTCCGGCGGCCCGTCCAGTGCCCCGTCCAGCAGCCGCGCCCACTGCTCCACGACCCGTTCCCGGCGGGCCGTGTCGTCGGTGAGGAGGTTGGCGAGGCCCAGGCCGCGCGCCATGTCGAGGAGGCCCTGGACGGTCTCGCGGGCGCCGGGACGGGACTCGTCGGCGCCGAGGAGGTCGACGGCGATGCGGTGGGTCTCGCGGCCGACGCGGGCCTCCAGTTCGGTCACCCGGTCGCGCAGCTGCTCCTCGTTGGAGGCGGCCACCCACAGGTGGAGGGCGGCGCGGAAGAGCGGGCCGGTGTAGAGGTCGACGAGCACGGCGACCACCGCCTGCCGGTCGCCGGGGCCGGCGCCCTCGGGGAAGAGGGCGCGCAGCGCGCCGGAGCGCTCCTCCGCGACGTACTCGACGGCGGCCGTGAAGAGGTCCTCGCGGGTGGGGAAGTGGTGCTGGGCGGCGCCCCGGGAGACGCCGGCGCGTTCGGCGACGACGGAGACCGTGGAGCCGGCCCAGCCGTGTTCGGCGAGGCAGGCCACGGCGGCTTCCAGGAGCCGCTGCCGGGTGGCCCGGCTGCGGTCCTGCTTGGGAACGCGTTCCGCGCGGTCGGCCGCGTGCACCGCGCCGCTCACACCACCCATGGAGGATCCCGTCGTTCGAGGAAGGCCGTCATCCCCTCGCGGGCCTGCGGAGAGGCGAACAGCCGGGCCGAGAGCGCGGTCAGGCGGGCCGCGTCCCGGTCGAAGTTCTCCAGCACCCTAGCCGTGAGCAGCCGTTTCGTCTCGGCCAGCGCCTGAGGTGAGGCACGGCGCACACCGTCGAGGACGGGTGCGAGTACGGCGTCTACGTCGTCGCCCGCCGCCGTGACCAGGCCGGTCCGGACGGCCTCGGCGGCGTCGAAGCGCTCGCCGGTGAGGTAGTGGCGGGCGAGGGCGCGGGGGTCGGAGCGGGGCAGCAGCGTCAGCGAGATGACGGCGGGGGCGACGCCGATGCGGACCTCGGTGAAGGCGAAGGTCGACGCGGTGGAGGCGGCCGCGATGTCGCAGGCGCCGAGCAGGCCGAGGCCGCCCGCGCGGACGTGCCCGGCGACGCGGGCGACGACGGGCTTGGGCAGGTCGACGATCTGCTTCAGCAGGGCGACCAGGGCGTCCGGGTCGGGCGGGTCGCGCAGGTCGGCGCCGGCGCTGAAGGCGGTGCCGGTGTGGGTGAGCAGGACGGCGCGGACGCCGGCGTCGTCCCCGGCGTCGGTGAGGGCGGCGGCCAGCTCGGTGACCAGGGCGGCGGACAGGGCGTTGCGGTTGTGCGGGGAGTCGAGGGCGAGGGTCTCGACGCCCCGGTCCCGGCTGCGGGCGACCAGGCTCATGCGCGCCCCCGCAGTTCCCGGCGGAGGATCTTGCCGCTGGCCGCCCGGGGCACGCCGTCGATGAAGGTGACCTCGCGGACGCGTTTGTAGGGGGCGACGCGTTCGGCGACGTACATCATGATCTCGTTCGCGGAGAGGCCGGGTGCGGTGGGACGGCGCACGACGTAGGCGTGGGGGATCTCGTTGCCCTCGTCGTTGCGGGAACCGATGACGGCGGCGTCGGCGATGCCGGGGTGGGTGAGCAGGAGGGCCTCGAGTTCGGCGGGGGCGACCTGGAAGCCCTTGTACTTGATCAGTTCCTTGACGCGGTCGACGACGAAGAGCCAGCCGTCGCCGTCCACGTGCCCCACGTCCCCGGTGTGCAGCCACCCCTCCTCGTCGATCATGGCGGCGGTGGCGTCGGGCCGGCCCAGGTAGCCCTTCATGACCTGGGGTCCCCGGATGAGGATCTCGCCGGACTCGCCGGCCGGGAGGTCCTTGCCGGGGTCGTCGAGGGAGACGATGCGCATCTGCGTGCCGGCGATGAGCTTGCCGACGGTCCCGGGCGGGGCGTCGCGCATGGCGTCGAGGGGGACGACGTGGGTGCCCGGGGACAGTTCGGTCATGCCGTACGCCTGGCCGACGGGCGGCAGGCCGAGCCGCCGGGAACAGGCGGCGGCGAGGGTCGCGTCCAGGGGGGCGGCGGCGCTGATGACGTACTTCAGCGAGGAGAGGTCGTAGTCGGCGACCAAGGGGTGCTTGGCGAGCGCGAGGACGATCGGCGGGGCGACGTACAGGCCGGTGATGCGGTGGTTCTGGATGGCCGCGAGGAACTGCTCCAGGTCGAAGCGGGGCAGGACGACGACGGTCGCGCCGAGCCGCAGCGGGGCGTTGACGAGGGCCGTCAGCCCGTAGATGTGGAAGAACGGCAGTACGGCGAGGACGCGTTCGCCCGGGGCGGCCGGGACCGCCGGTTCGAGCTGGGCGAGGTTGGTGGCGATCTGCCGGTGGGTGAGCATCACGCCCTTGGGGGTGCCGGTGGTGCCGGAGGAGTACGGCAGTACGGCGACGTCCTCGGCGGGATCGATGCCGACGGACGGTTCGGGTGCGGTGGAGGCCAGCATGTCGACGAGCGAGCGGTGGCCGGGCGCGCTGTCGCACACCAGGATCTCCTGGACGCCGCCCGCGAGTTCCGCGGCCCGGCGGGCGGTGTCCAGCAGCGGTGAGACGGTGACGATCCAGCGGGCCGCGCAGTCCTTCAGCTGCTTGGCGAACTCCTCCGCCGTGGCGAGCGGGTGCACGGTGGTGACCGAGGCGCCCGCGCGGGTGGCGGCGTAGAAGGCGAGCGGGAAGGCGACCGTGTTGGGGCTGTGCAGGGCCAGTACGTCGCCCTTGCGCACGCCGGCCTCGGCGAGGGCGGCGGCGACCCGCCGGTGGAACCGGTCCACCTGCTCGTAGGTGAGGGTGGTGCCGTCGGTGCCGTCGATCAGCGCCGGGGTGTCGCCGTACCGGGCGGCCCGGCCGAGCACGGCCTCGTGGATGGGCAGGTCGACGGGCGGGACGTCTGCGTACGCGCTGCGGAACACGGTTCCTCCAACAGGTCCAGGACGCGGTCTAGTACGACTTGGGCAGGCCCAGGGTCTGGTGGGAGACGTAGTTGAGGATCATCTCCCTGCTCACGGGGGCGATGCGGGCCACCCGCGAGGCCGTGATCAGCTGGGCGAGCCCGAACTCGCGGGTGAGGCCGTTGCCGCCGAGGGTGTGCACGGCCTGGTCGACGGCCCTCACACAGGCTTCCCCGGCGGCGTACTTGGCCATGTTGGCGGCCTCGCCGGCGCCCGTGTCGTCACCGGCGTCGTAGAGGTGAGCCGCCTTCTGCATCATCAGGCGGGCCAGTTCGAGGTCGATGTGGGCCTGGGCGAGGGGGTGGGCGATGGCCTGGTGGGCGCCGATGGGGGTCTTCCAGACCGTGCGCTCGCGGGCGTACTCCAGGGCGCGGGAGAGCGCGTAGCGGCCCATGCCGATGCCGAAGGCCGCCGTCATGATGCGCTCGGGGTTGAGGCCGGCGAAGAGCTGGAGGAGTCCGGCGTCCTCGTCGCCGACGAGCGCGTCGGCG
>MUMD01000697.1 GCA_002155895.1 Streptomyces rochei | reverse complement strand
CCCCACCCCCGTCCTCGCCTTCGCCATCCGCCACCTCGGCGCGGTCGCCGGCGTGGAGGTCACCGCCAGCCACAACCCGCCCCGGGACAACGGCTACAAGGTGTACCTCGGCGACGGCTCCCAGATCGTCCCCCCGGCCGACGCCGACATCGCCGCCGAGATCGACGCCGTACGCTCCCTGAACGACGTCCCCCGCCCCACCACCGGCTGGCAGACCCTCGGCGACGACGTCCTCGACGCCTACCTCGCCCGCACGGACGCCGTCCTCGCCCCCGACTCGCCCCGCACCGCCCGCACCGTCTACACCGCGATGCACGGCGTCGGCAAGGACACCCTCCTCGCCGCCTTCGCCCGGGCCGGCTTCCCCGCCCCCACCCTCGTCGCCGCGCAGGCCGAACCGGACCCGGACTTCCCGACCGTCGCCTTCCCCAACCCGGAAGAGCCCGGCGCGATGGACCTCGCCTTCGCGACGGCCCGCGAGACCCACCCCGACCTGATCATCGCCAACGACCCGGACGCCGACCGCCTGGCCGTGGCCGTGCAGGACGGCACCGACTGGCGCATGCTCCGCGGCGACGAGGTCGGCGCGCTCCTCGCCGCCCACCTGGTCGCCCGCGGAGCGACCGGCACGTTCGCCGAGTCGATCGTCTCCTCCTCCCTCCTCGGCCGCATCGCGCGCAAGGCGGGCCTGCCCCACGAGGAGACCCTCACCGGCTTCAAGTGGATCGCCCGGGTCGACGGCATCCGCTACGGCTACGAGGAAGCCCTCGGCTACTGCGTCGACCCGGAGGGCGTCCGCGACAAGGACGGCATCACCGCGGCCCTCCTGATCACCGAACTGGCCTCCGCACTCAAGCAGGAGAATCGCACCCTCCTCGACCTCCTCGACGACATCGCCGTCGAGCACGGCCTGCACGCCACCGACCAGCTCTCGGTCCGCGTCGAGGACCTCTCCCTGATCGCCGCCGCGATGGACCGCCTGCGCGAGCAGCCCCCGACCCGCCTCGCGGGCCTGCCCGTCGTCGACGCGGAGGACCTCACCCGGGGCACGGACACCCTGCCGCCCACCGACGGCCTGCGCTACACGCTCGACGGCGCCCGGGTGATCGTCCGCCCGAGCGGTACGGAGCCGAAGCTGAAGTGCTACCTGGAGGTCGTCGTCCCGGTCGCGGCGCACACCGACCTCCCGGACGCCCGCACGAAGGCGGCCGACCTGCTGACGGCCCTCAAGCGGGACCTGTCGGCAGCGGCGGGCATCTGACCACGCCCCACCCCTCACACCCTGTCCCCTATACACATCT
>MUMD01000696.1 GCA_002155895.1 Streptomyces rochei | reverse complement strand
CCCCCACGACGTTCCCCGACGCTCCGCCCCCGCCCCTGCCCGGCCCCCAGGCACACCTCCGCTCCGGCCTCCCGCACGAGGGCGGGCCGGACCGCGCGGACCGCTCCGCTCCCCGGATCGGGCCCGTGCTCCCGCTGTCGCGGCCCGGGCCGGTCCCGACCTCCGGGGCCGGATCGCGGCCCGCGGCGCGCCCCGGGACCGGGGACACCCGAAGCGCCGGGCCGGTCAGCGCCGCCGACCTGCTCGCCCGGGTCCGCGACTGCGACCCCGTCTCGAAGGGCCGCTACCGCACCGACGCGGGGAGGCCGGCCGACGTCCCGGTCTGCGGGACGGACGAGGCCGTGTACTGGAAGGCGGACCTGGACGTCGACTGCGACGGACGGCCCGGCGACCGCTGCAACAGCCGCACCGACCCGCACTTCACGCCCGCCACCGCCTACACCCAGTCGGACGGCCGCGCCCTGGACGCCGAGCGCCTGCCGTACGTCGTGGTGCCCGAGCCCGGCGAGATCTGGGACCACCGCGCGGACGACGTCCACGGAGGCTCGGTCGCCGCCCTGGTCCACGGCGACCGGGTGCGGTACGCCGTCGTCGGCGACGTCGGCCCGCGCGACCTCATCGGCGAGGCGTCCTACGCCGCCGCCGAATCCCTCGGCATCCCGGCCGACCCGCAGGGCGGCGGGGTCGCCTCCGGCGTGACGTACATCGTCTTCAAGGGCAGCGAGGTGGAGCCGATCGAGGACGAGGACGCCGCCGAGAAGGCGGGGGAGCGGCTCGCGCGGGAGTTCGTGGACGGCCGGTGAGGCGGGCCTCCCGCGACGAGCACGTCAGACGGCGGACCAGCCGTCGTCGACGGGGAGGACGGCGCCGTTGATGTTGCTCGCCGCCTCCGAGGCGAGGAAGAGGATCGCCGCCGCCTGCTCCTCGGGCTGCGACACCCGGCCGAGATTGGCGAAGTGCGCCCCGAGCGTGGCCGGTCCGTGGGCGCCCTGCTCGGCCTCCACGGTGATGGCGGTCCGGGTGCCGCCCGGGCAGATCGCGTTGGCGCGGATGCCCCGCCCCCGGTACATCACCGCGAGGCTCTTGGTCAGCCCCACCACGCCGTGCTTGGACGCCGTGTAGGCGGCGCCCGCCGCGCTGCCGCGCAGGGCCGCCTCCGAGGCGGTGTTGACGATGGCGCCCCGGCCCGCCGCCAGCATGTGCGGCAGGACCGCCCGGGTCAGCAGGAAGGGCGCGGTCAGGTTCACCCTGAGGACCCGCTCCCACTCCGCGTCGCTCACATCGGCCAGTGCCGACATCCGGTCCATGATCCCGGCGTTGTTCACCAGGACGTCGACCCCGCCGAACCGCTCCACCGCCGTGGCCGTCACCCGGTCGACGACGGCCTGCTCGCTCAGGTCGCCCGTCACCGCCACCGCGGTGCCGCCGGCCCGCTCGATCTCCTGGACGGCCGCTTCGACGCCCTCCGCGTTGAGGTCCGCCAGCACGACCCGGTCGCCCTGTGCGGCGAAGCCCAGGGCGGCGGCCCGCCCGATGCCCGATCCCGCCCCTGTGACGACGACACTGCGCCCGTCCGGTCGCTCGGCCATGTGGTGCTCCTTGTCATGAGGTGGCGGGACGGGCGCGGAGCCCGTCGGTCCGCTCACCCTACGACTTAATGTCGGTCAGTGACAAAAAATAGGGACGGGCAGTGGTGGAGAATTCGGGAGCACAGCACCGGCGCCGGAGGAGCAGATGGCCGCAGCCAGCGGACGCACAGGACGACCGCCCCTGACCGAGGAACGCAGGGCCGAGATCCGCTTGGAGATCGCCCGCGCCGCCCTGGACCTCTTCGTCGCCCAGGGGGTCGCGGCGACCACGGGCGAGCAGATCGGCCGGGCGGTCGGCATCTCCGCACGCACCGTGTGGCGCTACTTCCCGACCAAGGAGAGCTGCGTACGCCCCCTGCTGACCGCCGGCGCCGGACTGGTCGCCG
>MUMD01000695.1 GCA_002155895.1 Streptomyces rochei | reverse complement strand
CGCCCGGCAGCCCGCCCCCGCAGGCCGACGGCTCCCCGGCAGAGGCGGTGCCCGGCCTTCGTTTCCGCGCTCACGGTGCACCAGACGCCCGGCCGGTGCGGGCCGGTGCCCCGCTGGAGTCGCTCGGCGGACTCGCATCCGCAGGGTGACGCCTGCCTCGCAGGGCCGCCGGTTTTCGTTTCCGCGCACGCGGTGCACCAGATGCCCGGGCGCTCCAGCAGGTGCGAGGCCAGCGACCGGCAGCAGCCGCCGGGTGGCGCCCGTGCCCCTCACTTCCGCGGTGCGTATGCCNNGGACCGGCAGCAGCACCGCGGGTCCCGCGTCGAGCAGCCATGGCGGGAGCAGGGAGAGCGGGTCCAGGTAGACGTCGCCGCGCAACAGGCCCCAGTGCAGGCAGGCCGCGCAGTGCGAGCCCGACGGCTCGACCGTGCCGAGCACCCCGCCCGCCGCGACCTCCTCGCCCTTCTCCACCGACACCGCCACCGGCTCGTACGTCGTCCGCAGCGGCGGATCCCCCGTCCCCGCCAGCTCCACCGAGACGACCCCCCTC
>MUMD01000694.1 GCA_002155895.1 Streptomyces rochei | reverse complement strand
TTCCTCCCCCTTTCCTCTCCTCCTGACTCACCCTCCGAGGACCCACCCCACCCATGAACAGCGACAGCGACCTCCAGATCGCCGGCGACATCCTCGAAGTCCCCCACCTCCTGCAGACACCGCGCGAGCACCCGGCCACCGTCGCCGAGTTCGCCGGCCTGCTCCGCTCCCTGGCCGCCGATCGGTCCGCCTGGCAGGACCTCGTCCGGTACGACGCGACCACGCGCTGGTACCACCGGCTGCGCACCGGCCCCGGTTACGAGGTCTGGCTGCTGTCCTGGCTGCCCGGTCAGGGCAGCGGGCGCCACGACCACGGACCCTCTTCCGGCGTGTGGACCGTCCTGGAGGGCGCCCTCACCGAGCGCACGGAGCGCGGCACGCGCGCGCTGCGGCCGGGGACACAGCGGGTCTTCGCCCCGGGGTACGCGCACGAAGTGGTCAACGACGCGCTGGAGCCGGCGGTCAGCCTGCACGTCTACTTCCCGGGCCTGACCGAGATGCCCATGCACTCCGCGCGGTGCTCGGCCAGCGCCGCGCGGGACACGGACGCGGGCACGGTGACGACTGCCTGACGCACTGTCGCACCCGCCTGCGAGACTGGGTCCATGCGCATTGTGGTTCTGGCAGGCGGCATCGGCGGTGCCCGGTTCCTGCGTGGTCTGAAGCAGGCCGCGCCGGACGCGGACATCACGGTCATCGGCAACACCGGGGACGACATCCACCTCTTCGGGCTGAAGGTCTGCCCGGACCTCGACACGGTGATGTACACGCTCGGCGGCGGCATCAACGAGGAGCAGGGCTGGGGACGGGCCGACGAGACCTTCCACCTCAAGGAGGAACTCGCGGCGTACGGCGTCGGGCCCGAGTGGTTCGGCCTCGGCGACCGCGACTTCGCCACACACATCGTGCGGACGCAGATGATCACGGCCGGGTACCCGCTGAGCGCGGTGACCGAGGCCCTGTGCGACCGCTGGAAGCCCGGCGTGCGCCTGATCCCGATGACCGACGACCGCGTGGAGACCCACGTGGCGGTCGAGCTGGACGGCGAGCGCAAGGCGGTCCACTTCCAGGAGTACTGGGTCCGGCTGCGGGCCTCCGTCCCCGCCGAGGCGGTCGTCCCGGTCGGCGCCGAGCAGGCGAAGCCGGCCCCCGGCGTACTGGAGGCCATCGCGGAGGCGGACGTCATCCTCTTCCCGCCGTCCAACCCGGTCGTCTCCGTCGGCACGATCCTCGCCGTGCCCGGCATCCGGGAGGCGATCGCCGACGCCGGGGTGCCGGTGGTGGGCCTCTCCCCGATCGTCGGGGACGCGCCCGTGCGCGGGATGGCCGACAAGGTCCTCGCGGCGGTCGGCGTGGAGTCCACGGCCGCGGCGGTCGCCGAACACTACGGCTCGGGACTGCTCGACGGCTGGCTGGTCGACACCGTCGACGCGGAGTCCGTCACCCGCGTCAGGGCGGCCGGCATCCTCTGCCGCGCCGTCCCGCTGATGATGACCGACCTCGACGCCACGGCGCAGATGGCCCGCGAGGCGCTGACGCTGGCGGAGGAGGTGCGCCAGGCATGAGCGCCGACGCTCCCGGCTACCGGGTGTGGGCCGTCCCCGGCCTGCCCGAGGTGGCACCCGGCGACGACCTGGCCAAGCTGATCGCGGCGGCCGAGCCGGCGCTCGCCGACGGGGACGTGCTCCTCGTCACCTCCAAGATCGTCTCCAAGGCCGAGGGCCGGGTCGTCCAGGCCGCCGACCGGGAAGCCGCGATCGACGCGGAGACGGTGCGGGTGGTGGCCCGGCGCGGCACGCTGCGCATCGTGGAGAACCGTCAGGGCCTGGTCATGGCCGCGGCCGGGGTCGACGCCTCCAACACGCCCGCCGGCACCGTGCTGCTGCTCCCCGAGGACCCGGACGCCTCCGCCCGCGCCATCCGCGAGGGACTGCGCACCGCGCTCGGCGTCGACGTCGGCGTGGTCGTCACGGACACCTTCGGCCGCCCCTGGCGGGCCGGGCTCACGGACGTGGCGATCGGCGCCGCCGGCGTACGCGTCCTCGACGACCTGCGCGGCGGCACCGACGCGCACGGCAACGCGCTGAGCGCCACCGTCGTCGCCACCGCCGACGAACTCGCCGCCGCGGGCGACCTGGTCAAGGGCAAGGCCACGGGCCTGCCGGTCGCCGTGGTGCGCGGCCTCCCGCACGTGGTCCGCGGCGACGAGGGCGAGGGCGCCCGCGCCCTGGTCCGCGGCGCACGCGACGACATGTTCCGACTGGGCACCTCCGAGGCGGTCCGGCAGGCGGTCACCCAGCGCCGCACCGTACGGGCCTTCACCGACCAGCCGGTCGACCCGGGCGCCGTGCGCCGCGCGGTGGCGGCGGCCGTGACCGCGCCGGCCCCGCACCACACGACGCCGTGGCGTTTCGTACTGCTGGAGTCCGAGGAGTCCCGCACCCGCCTGCTGGACGCGATGCGGGACGCCTGGATCGCGGACCTGCGGCGCGACGGCAAGAGCGAGGAGTCCATCGCCAAGCGCGTGCGGCGCGGGGACGTCCTGCGCAACGCGCCCTACCTCGTCGTCCCCTGCCTGGTCATGGACGGCTCGCACACCTACGGGGACGCGCGGCGCGACGGGGCCGAGCGGGAGATGTTCGTGGTCGCCACCGGCGCGGGCGTGCAGAACCTGCTCGTCGCGCTCGCCGGGGAACGCCTGGGCTCGGCGTGGGTCTCCTCGACGATGTTCTGCCGGGACGTCGTCCGGGAGGTCCTGGACCTGCCTGACGACTGGGACCCGATGGGCGCGGTCGCGGTCGGCCACCCGGCGGAGGACCCCCGCCCCCGGCCGGAGCGGGACGCCGCGGCGTTCCTCGAGGTCCGGTGAGCCGTCCGGGCGAGCCTCTACCCTCGTAGGAGCCTTTGCTTCCTCTCGCCCCAAGGACCTCTCCCGTGGCCGGACGTTTCGCTCCCCGCCCCCCGCGCACCCCGGTGCGCGGGGGGCGGGGAGC
>MUMD01000693.1 GCA_002155895.1 Streptomyces rochei | reverse complement strand
CTGGACGCGGGCCGCGGCCCGGGCACCGGCCCGGTAGGCGGCGATGGCGCCGGCGCGCGCGGCGCGGACGTCACCGGCGGTCTCCGGCGGCGCGGGGGTGAGCCCGGGAGGGCCGCCGGGCCCCTGCGGGAGGGGGAGCCCGCCCACGTCCCGGGCCTCGATCGCGGCCCGTCGGGCGGCCTCGGGATCGGGGGCGCCGGGACCGAGGAGCCCCGGCCGCGCGCTCTCCGCTGCGGAGCCCGCGCCGCCCCCGCCCCGGCCGAAGGTCCCGTCAGGAGCGACCGCGTCGGTCTCGTCCTCCCCGCCCTCCGGGGCCGGCACCGGGTCGTACCCGCACAGCGCCTCCTCCGCCGCCCCGACCGCCAGGCCGGTCAGCATCACCCGTCCGTCGTCGCAGACCAGCACCGTGCGCGCGGTGATGTTGCGGTGCACCCAGCCGTAGGAGTGCAGGACCCGCAGCGCCAGCAGGATGTCGGAGGCCACCTCGGCCGCCCGGTACGGAGTCAGCGGCTGCTCGGCGAGCAGGGCGGCCAGGGGCCTGGCGGCCACCAGTTCGCTGACGATCCACAGCGAACCGCCCTCGGCGAACACGTCGAAGACCTGGTCGAGGCGCGGATGGTCGGGCACGGCGGCCGCGGCCTGCGCCGCCTCCACGGCACGGCGCACCACCGGGTCGGCGGGCCTGCGGGGACCCCCGCGGGCCGCCGCCGAACGGCCGCCGGGGGGACGGAAACCGCCGTCACGGGCCGTGAAGCCGTCGGGCAGGCCGTCCGCGTCGAGCACCTCGGCCTCGACGACCTCCGGCAACGGAACCTGCCTGACCAGGACTTCCTGACCGCTGTAGGTGTCGAAGGCCCGGGTCTCGGTGAGTTCGTACTCGTCGGACGGCGGCAGCGGCAGGCGGTAGCGGTCGGCGAGCACCCGTCCCGCATAGTCGTCCACGTCGCCACCCCCGGCAGCCCGTCGGTCAATTCCGTTCGCCCGGCGGGCCGTTCCGGCTGCGTACGGTCCGCAAGCACTCACGATACGTGCCGGAGGCAACCCACAAAGAGGGGATGCCAGATATCGGACCGCTCAAACCCGGCCCGCCCGGTTCAGGACTTGGGCTCGAAGGTCCGCGTCAGCGTCTGCCAGGTGTCCCGGCGCAGGTCGCTGCCCCAGTCCTCGGCCTTGGCGGTGTACATCAGCGCGTAACCCTGGTGGTCGTCGACGACGAACCCCCGGTCCACGGTGCGGTACTTCGTGCCGCCGTCGCTGTAGGTGAACTCCCAGTCGGCCGCGTTCCAGCCCCGGTAGCCCACCTTCTCTATGCGGATCTTCTCGTACTGGGAGCGG
>MUMD01000692.1 GCA_002155895.1 Streptomyces rochei | reverse complement strand
GGTGGGGCGCGTGCGGTGAGCGGGGGAGCACCGGAGCCGGAGGCTTCCCGCAGGCCCGCAGGGCACGCCCACGGCCCGTGGGTGCGCGGCCGGGAGGCCGACTCGGACTTCCCCCTTTCGGTGGGGGTGCGCGGCGCCTCCGGCCCGCGCCGGAGGCGGGACCGCCGGCCCCAGCAGGGTGCGGGGGAGCAGCGCCCTCACACCCCGCGAGCGACCACGGCGTACTTCCCGGGGAGTACGCCTGATCACCACGCGCGGGTGACGTCGCGACCGCCGCGCGGCGTCTAGCGTGGCGGTCATGGACGGACAGCGCGAACGCGCGGGCGGGCCGCCGCAGTGGTGGCGGCACGGGCCCCCGTGGTGGCACGGGGGCGGTGACGGCCGGCCCCGGCCCCGGTGGCCCTGGCGCTCCACGGTGCTGCTCACGGCCTTCGTGCTGGTCGGCTCCGGCTTCGCCGCCCACTCCCAGGAGGGCGAGCGCGTCGCGCTGGATCCCTTCGCGCGCG
>MUMD01000691.1 GCA_002155895.1 Streptomyces rochei | reverse complement strand
GGTGCCGGCGCGGTGGGCTCCCCGGCACCGGTGACCCGGCCGTCCCCGCCGCCGAGGAGCCCACCGCGCCGGCACCGCACCCCGACCCCGCCGACCGCCCCGCGTCCACCGGCCCGCCGGACGGCGGGCCCACCGAACACGGCACCCCCCGCCGGTTGTTACCCGACACGGCGGGCACCTTCACGCTGCACGTCGGGCGTCCTCTGCTGCCCTCCGAGGAACGGCCGCAGCCCGCTCCCGGCCGCGCCACCGCGCTGCTCGCCCGCGCCCTGAACCGGCTGGCCCGGCACATCCCCTCCCGCCACACCCTGGAGCTAGACGAGGAGGCCACCGCCGAGCAGGGCGTCTCCGACGGCCTCTGGCTGCCCTTCCTGCGCCCGGCGCGGGCCACCGCCTTCGACCTCGTCCTGCTCGTCGACGACGCCCCGACCATGCGGATCTGGCAGGAGACCTGCGCCCGCCTCGTCGAGGCCGCCGAACACTGCGGCGCCTTCCGCGGTGTCCGCGCCGTCCGCGTGCACGTGCCGCGCACCGGTACCGCCACCCTGCGCCGCCCCGGCGACCGTGCCCCCGCCGACCCCTCCGAACTCCTCGGCGGCGGGGGCGGCCGGGTCTTCCTGGTCGTCACCGACGGACTCGCCCACGGCTGGGCCGCCCCGGCCGCCGACGACCTGCTCGGGCGCCTCGGCCACGCCGGGCCCACCGCCCTCGTCCACCTGCTCCCGCCCCACCTGCGGCACCGCACCTCCCTCTACCCGTACCAGGCGGTCCTGGAGGCCGGCGGGTTCGGCGCCGCCAACGACGGCCTCGGCCACTGGGCGCCGCCCGGCGGCCCCGACCCGCTGCGCCCGCTGCCCGAGGCGGACGACGGTTCCCTGCCGGTGCCCGTCCTCTCCCTCAAGGCCGGCTCGCTCGGCACCTGGGCCGACCTCGTCACCGGCGAGCGGGGCGTACGCCGCTCCCTGCCCGTGGTGGTCGCCGGCACCCTCGCCAAGGGCGCGCCCGCGCCGGGGTTGCGCGCCCCCCGGCTGCCGCGCGCCGCCGGCGCCGCCGTACGCCGCTTCTTCACCCTCGCCACGCCCGCCGCACGCCGGCTCGCCACCCAACTCGCCGCGGTCCCGTTCGACTTCGACCTGGTGGAACAGCTGCGGCGCCGCACCATGCCGGAGACCGGCCCGGACCACCTCGCCGAGATCCTCATGGGCGGTCTGATCGACTGGGACAGCGGCGGCGAGGGCCGACCCGAGTTCGCCGAAGGGGTGCGCGAGGCACTCCTCGCCACCACCACCCGCAGCCAACTCGCCCGCACCGTCAGCATGGTGGGCGAGCTGTCGGCTGCCGGGAGCCGCGGCGTCGCCCTGCGCGCCGCGCTGCACGACCCGGCCGGAGCCGCCCTGCCCGACCCCGCCGAACGGGGCTGGGCGCGCAGCGAGCTGGCCGTGATGCGCGCCCTCTCGGGGCCCTACTCCGAGCGGGCCAGGCGCATCGAACCCCAACTCTCCGGACGCCCGCCGTCCGGTGCGGCCGAACGGGTGGGCGCCGGTTTGCCCCCGGGTACACCCACTGAGGTGAACCCTGCGGGCGGCGGGGGATCATCCGGCGGCCGAGAAGGCAGTGATCCAGCGTCGAACCGTCCCGACGAACCTGGAGACCACGTGCCGCCCCTGGTAACCGACGCCACCCCATCCGAAGCCCCGGAGGCTGAGCAGCTCATGCAGAGCACCACGACCGCGACGCCCGCCCTGCTGGTGAACGTGCCCCTGCGCAACACCTCGTTCGTCGGCCGGCAGGGACTGCTGAGGGCCGTGGAGGAGCAACTGGGTGCCCAGGACACGGCCGCGGTCCTCCCGCACGCGCTGCACGGGCTGGGCGGCGTCGGCAAGTCCCAGCTCGCCCTGGAGTACATCTACACCCACCAGCACGACTACAAGGTGATCTGCTGGATCCCCGCCGAACGCGAGAGCCTGATCCTGGCCGCGCTGGGCAACCTCGCCGCCCAGCTGGGCGTCACCCCCGCCGGCCAGGACCGGGTGGGTGCGCCGACCGCCAACACCGCGGTGCCCGCCGTGCTGGAGGCACTGCGCAACGGCACCCCGTTCAACGACTGGCTGCTCGTCTTCGACAACGCGGAGGACGTCGAGGCGGTACGCCAGTACTTCCCGACCAACGGTCCGGGCAAGGTCATCGTCACCTCCCGCAACCGGGCCTGGGAACGCGTCGCCACCCCGCTGCCGGTCAACGTCTTCGACCGCGCCGAGTCCATCGAACTGCTCCAGAAGCGCTCGCCCGACCTGAGCACCGAGGACGCCGACCGGCTCGCCGAGGCCCTCGGCGACCTGCCGCTCGCCGTCGAGCAGGCCGGTGCCTGGCGCGCGGTCACCGGGATGCTCGTCGACGAGTACCTGGACCTGCTGGCCCAGCGCAGCCCCGAGATCCTGGAACTCGACCCGGCACCGGACTACCCGGTCTCCGTCGCCGCCGCCTGGGACCTGTCGCTGGAACGCATCCAGCAGAACAACCCCGGAGCCCGCCAACTCCTCGACATCTGCGCCAGCATGGCCCCCGAGCCCATCCCGCGCTCCATCCTCCGCGGCAGCCGGGGCGTCAGCATCACGCCCGAGGTCGACCCGCTGCTGCGCCAGTCGATCCGGCTGAACCGCGCCGTGCGCGACCTCAGCCAGTTCTCCCTCATCAAGGTCGACCCGCGCGCCGACACCCTCCAGATGCACCGCCTGCTGCAGACCGTGCTCCTGGCCAAGCTGGGGGAGGAGGAACGCGAGCGGATGCGCGGCGCCGCCCACCAGCTGCTCTCGGCGGCCAAGCCGGGACCGTACGGCTCCTCCATCGAATGGCCCGCCTACCAGGCGCTGCTGCCCCACGTCCTCGCCTCGCAGGCCGTGACCAGCTCCGACACCTGGGTGCGCGACCTGGTCGCCGACACCGTCTGGTTCCTCTACTACTGGGGTGACCACGAGGGCGCCGCCGACTTCGCGCGGGAGGCGTGGAACCGGTGGCTCGCCGCCTCCGGCGAGGAGGACATCCACGTCGTCCGCATGACCAAGAGCTTCTCCTTCCTGCTGCGGCAGACCGGGCAGGTGCCCGAGTCCATCCCGCTGATCGAGAAGGCGCTGGAGACCTCGCGCAGACTGGAGGTCGAGCCCGAGGAACTGATCGACTCCCTGTGCGAGATGGCCGACGCCCGGCGCTACCAGGGCCGGATGGAGGAGGCCCGCAGCGTGAGCCGGGAGGCCACCGAACTGGCCCGCTCCCTGTTCGGCTCCGACGACCCCGCCACCTTGCGGGCGACGCACTCGTGGGGCGTCGACCTCCGCCTGGTGGGGGAGTTCCGCGAGGCGCTGCGGCTCGACCAGGAGAACGCGCGGCTGCGCGACCTGCTGTTCGGCCCCTCCAGCTTCTTCACGCTGAACACCCTCAACGGCCTGGCCATCGACATGCGCGAGAGCGGTGACTACCCGGGCGCCCGCGAGTTCCAGGAGGACGTGTACCGCCGGGCGCGCACCGCCTTCGGCGACGAGCACCCGCTCACCCTGCGTATCGCCCGCAACCTGGCCGTCTGCCGGCGCCGCGACGGCGCCCTCGCCGAGGCGGCCAAGCTCACCGAGGAGACGCTGCGGCGCTTCGTCAACCGCTACGGGAACGACCACTCGGACTCGCTGGCGACGGCGGCCAACCTCTCCGTCGACCGGCGGCTGGCCGGCGATCTGGACAGCTCGCGGCAGCTCGCCGAGGACACCGTGCGGCGCTACGAGCAGCGGCTCGGCGCCGACCACCTCTACACCCTGCTCACCCGCGCCAACCTGGCCGCCACCCTGCGGGCGGTGGGCGCGCTGGACACGGCGCAGGAGGAAGAGGACGACGCGGCCCGCCGGCTGACCGAGACGCTGGGGGAGCGGCACATCACCACCCTGACCACGGCCATCGGCCAGGCCAGCACGGCAGCCGCCCGGATGGACTTCGACCGGGCCCGCGAGATCGACGAGGCCAACCTGCCGCTGCTCGCCGAGGTGGCCGGCGAGGATCACCCGCTCACCCTCTCCTGCACCGCCAACCTCGCCCTCGACCTGCGGGGCCTGGGCCGCGGCGCGGAGGCGGACGAACTGGAGCGCCGGGCCGTCGAGGGCTTCACCGACAAGGTCCGCGCCGACCACCCCTGGCTCGTCGCGGCACGCCGTCGCCGCCGCATCGAGTGCGACATGGCGCCCATGCCGCTGTAGCCGCCGGCGGCCGGGCGGGACCGCCCCTCCTTCGGGGCGCGGTCCCGCCCGGCCGCGTACGGGGCCTCAGCCCAGGTCCGCCGGTGCCGTCCGGCCGTCCTGGGCGGGAGGCGACGCGGAGGGGACGGGGGC
>MUMD01000690.1 GCA_002155895.1 Streptomyces rochei | reverse complement strand
CTCCCAGCGCGACCCGTACCGCTCGATCTCCGGCTCCCCCCAGCCGTCGCCCGCGTCCGGCACGACCAGCCCCCCACCGGTCCGCCCCCGCGCGGGCGCCCACACCTCCAGCTCCGTCCCGCCGTCCGCACCGCGCACCGGAAGCACGGCACCCCCGCGCGCGAACACCGGGACGCGCGCCAGGGGCGCGTCGACCAGGACCTGCGTCGGCCCCTCGTACGCCCGTCCCGTCGCCGTGTCGTACCAGCGCCCGCGAGGCAACCGCACCGCCCGCCGGTCGGCCCCCGGCTCCAGCACCGGCGCGACCAGCAGACAGTCGCCGAGCAGGAAGGCGTCCTCGCAGTCCCGCAGGGCCCGCTCCTCCGGCGACGACCACCACAGCGGCCGCACGTACGGCGCGCCGGTACGCCGGGCCAGGTGGGCCAGGGTCACGAAGTAGGGCAGCAGCCGCCGCCGCTCCGCGAGGACGGCGCGCGCGTGCTCCGCCACCCCCGCCACCTCCGCCCCGGACTCCCACGGCTCACCGCTCTCCTCCCACCAGCCCCCGCGCGTGCGCAGCAACGGCAGGTGAGCCGCCAGCTGCAGCCACCGCAGGAACAACTCCGGCGACGTCCTGGCGCCGGGCGCGGCCACGTCCGGCCCCGCGTACGGCACACCGCACAGCCCCAGCCCCGTCACCAGCGCCAGCGAGGCCCGCAGCGCCGGCCAGCCCGTGCCCACGTCCCCGGCCCACACACCGCCGTGACGCTGCGTGCCGGCCCACCCCGCGCGCGACAGGACGAACGGCCGCTCCTCGGGCGCCGAGGCCCGCAGCCCCTCGAACGCGGCGCGCGCCATGCACAACGCGTACACGTTGTGCGCCTCCCGATGGTCGCCCCCGCGGCCCTCCAGCGCGTGCCGCGCCGAACGCGGCAGGGTCCGCTCACCGAAGGCGGTGAACGAGACCGGCTCGTCCATGTCGTGCCAGAACCCCGCGAAGCCCCGCCCGAGCCGCTCCTCGTACCACCCGCCCCACCACGCGCGCACCCGCGCGCTGGTGAAGTCCGGGAAGACGACCTCCCCGGACCGAGCCACCCCGCGCACGACGGGCCCGGCGGCCTCCCGTACGAAACCGTCCTCGGCCGTCCCACCGTCGAACACGGCGTCGCCCGGCACCGCCGGGACCGACGGCTCCACGACCGACACCAGCCGGACACCGTCCCGGCGCAACTCCTCCGCGAGCACCCCCAGCTTGGGGAACCGCTCCTCGTCCACCGAGAACACCCGACGGCCGTCGAGGTGACCGGCGCCCAGATGCACGGCGTCCAACGGCAGATCACGCTCCTGGAAGCCGCTGACCAGCCGCCGCACCTCCTCCTCGTCACCCGGGCCCGAGGGCACGTGCTGGTGACCGAGCGCCCACACCGGCGGCAACGCGGGCGCCCCGGTGAGCGACGCCCAGGCGAGCAGCACCCGCGCGGGAGTGCCCACCGCGACCCAGCACCGCAGCGGACCGCCCTCCATCCGCAGCACGCTCCGCCCCGGCCGGTCGTGCCCCGACCCGGCGCCCTCCTCGCCCTCCCGCAGCGCCACCGTGCCGTCCCACGAGCTGTCGTGGAACACCAGGTGCGTCCCCGCGTCCGCCACCACCAGCTGCACCGGCATCGTCACGGCCGCCCGGTCCTCACCCGCGGGGGAGCCCGGACCGGCGCCCCCGTTCCACAGCCGGTACGTGCCCTCCCGCAGCCGGGGACCCGAGGACCGCCCGCCGAGCCCGAAGAAACGCGCGTCCGCCGCCACCTCCGACCGCTGCGTCCAACGGGCCGGGCCGCCGCCCACGGGCTCCCACCAGCGCGGCGGCAGCTCCCGGCGCAGCACCACACCGCCCGGCGTACGGACCTCGACGGCGCCGTGCCGGGAGACGGCCACCGTCGCGCGCTCGGCCACCACCCGCCAGCCGCCGGCCTTGTCCGGCTCCAGCGCCACCCGGGGATCGGGCTCCGGACAACGGCCCGCCAGCGCGTACGACGGCTCCGGCCCGGCCCCGTCCC
>MUMD01000689.1 GCA_002155895.1 Streptomyces rochei | reverse complement strand
GGCGGGCACGGGTGCCGCACCCGCCGCGGCCGAACTTCCTGCCCTACGACTCGCCCGACTTCTCCGGGCGATCCGCCGAGCTGGCTCAGCTGCTGGCCGAACCCTGCGGTGAGGACGGGGAGGTGACGGTGTCGGTGATCGACGGCATGGCGGGCATCGGCAAGACGGCCCTGGCCGTGCACGCCGGACACCGGCTCGACGAGCGGTACCCGGACGGGCGGCTCTTCGTCGACCTCCAGGCCCACACGGCGGGGCGGGCGCCCATGGACGCGGGCAGCGCGCTCGGGGTGCTGCTGCGCCAGCTCGGGATCCCCGCCGAGCAGATCCCGGTGTCGGTCGCGGAGCGGGCCGGGCTGTGGCGGGCCGAACTGGCCGGCCGCCGGGTGCTGGTGGTGCTCGACAACGTGGCCGGCACCGACCACGTACGGCCGTTCCTGCCCGGGGCGACCCGCAGTCTGTTGCTGGTCACCAGCCGGCGACGGCTGACGGGCCTGGACGGGGCGGCGTGTCTGTCGCTCGACCCGCTGCCGGCGGCGGACGCGATCGAGCTGTTCACCAGGATCGTCGGGCAGCGGGTGGACGACGAACCGCTGGCCGCGCTGGACATCCTGCACCTGTGCGGCTTCCTTCCGCTCGCGGTGCGGATCGCCGCCGCCCGGCTGCGGCACCGGCAGCAGTGGACCGCGGCCCACCTGGCCGACCGGCTGCGCGACCAGCGCCGCCGCCTGGCCGAACTGTCCACGTCCGAGCGGGGCGTCGCCGCCGCCTTCGCCATGTCGTACCAGCAGCTGGAGAGCGAGCAGCGGCGGATGTTCCGGCTGCTGGGACTGCACCCGGGCCCCGACGTCGGCAGCCGCGCGGCGGCGGCACTGGCGGGGGTGACACCCGAGCGGGCCGAACGCCTGCTGGAGGACCTGCTGGACGCGCACATGGTGCGCCAGGACGAGGCGGACCGCTACACCCTCCACGACCTGCTGCGCCAGTACGCGCACGCCCTCGCCGAGGACGAGGAGAGCCCCGCCGCGCGGCGGG
>MUMD01000069.1 GCA_002155895.1 Streptomyces rochei | reverse complement strand
CGAGTAGCCGGCGCCCGGCGGGGTCCGCCGGGCGCCGGCTACTCGATGACGAGGTCGACCGGGATGTTGCCCCGGGTGGCGTTGGAGTAGGGGCAGACCTGGTGGGCTTGCTCGACCAGCTTGCGGCCGGTCTCCTCGTCCAGCCCCTCCGGCAGCTCCACCCGGAGGGTGACGGCGAGCGCGAAGCCCTCGCCCTGCTTGCCGATGCCGACCTCGGCGGTCACCGCGGCGTCGCTGACGTCGACCTTGGCCTGCCGGCCGACCAGACCGAGGGCGCTGCCGAAGCAGGCCGCGTACCCGGCGGCGAAGAGCTGCTCCGGGTTGGTGCCCTGCCCGTTGCCGCCCATCTCCACGGGAACGCCGAGCGCGAGGTCGAGCTTGCCGTCGGAGCTGACGGTGCGGCCGTCGCGGCCGTGGGTGGCGGTGGCGGCGGCGGTGTAGAGCGCGTCCATGGGAGAACCGTCCCTCTGTGAAGGCTGTACGGAGCGTCGTGGTGACGCCTGACACCCACAAGTAGAGCACGCAATTAAGTTGTGCACAACTCAATAGCGCGCGAGAACCGTTCGGATACCCTGGAGGGCATGACCACGCCCGCAACGGACTGGCTCCGCCTGGACCAGCAGATCTGCTTCTCCCTGAACGCGGCCTCGCGCGCCTTCAACGGCGTCTACCGCGTGGTCCTCAAGGACCTCGGGCTCACCTACCCGCAGTACCTGGTGATGCTGGTGCTCTGGGAGCACGGGGAGCTGCCGGTGAAGAAGCTCGGCGAGCACCTGCGGCTGGACTCCGGCACGCTCTCGCCGCTGCTCAAGCGGCTGGAGGCGGCCGGCCTGGTCCGGCGGGAGCGCAGCGCGAGCGACGAGCGGTCGGTCCGGGTGCGGCCCACCGGGGAGGGCCTGGCGCTGCGCGAGCGGGCCACCGAGGTGCCGCGCCGCATCGCGGCGGCCACCGGCCTCGACCTGGCGGAGGTGCAGGACCTGCGCACCCGCCTCGACCGGCTCACCGCCGCCCTGGACGGCTACGGCACCGACGCGGCCGGTGCGCCGTCCTGACAGGTGACGGTGCCCGCCGGGCGCCGGGATGACGGATCATGACCACCGAGGACCACTGACGAGGGGACGGCCGCACATGACCTGGCTGATCACCGGCGGCGCCGGATACATCGGGGCGCACGTCGTACGCGCGATGACCGAGGCGGGCGAGCGGACGGTCGTCTACGACGACCTGTCCACCGGCATCGCCGAGCGGGTGCCCGACGGCGTCCCGCTGGTGGTGGGCTCGGTCCTGGACGGCGAGCGGGTCGCCCGCGCCCTCGGCGACCACTCCGTCACCGGCGTGGTGCACCTCGCCGCGAAGAAGCAGGTCGGCGAGTCGGTGGAGCTGCCGCTGCACTACTACCGGGAGAACGTCGAGGGCCTGCGCGTCCTGCTGGAGGCGGTCACCGCGGCCGGTGTCCCGTCCTTCGTCTTCTCCTCCTCCGCGGCCGTGTACGGCATGCCCGACGTGGACCTGGTGACGGAGGAGACCCCGTGCCTGCCCATGTCGCCGTACGGCGAGACCAAGCTGGCCGGCGAGTGGCTGGTGCGCGCGACCGGCCGGGCCACCGGTCTGTCCACGGCCTGCCTGCGCTACTTCAACGTGGCGGGCGCGGCCACCCCCGAGCTGGCCGACACCGGCGTCTACAACCTCGTCCCGATGGTCTTCGAGAAGCTCACGGAGTCCGCGGCCCCCCGGATCTTCGGCGACGACTACACGACGCCGGACGGCACCTGCGTGCGCGACTACATCCACGTGGTCGACCTCGCCGAGGCCCACGTCGCCGCGGCCCGCACCCTCCAGGCGTCCCCGGGCCGCTCGCTCACCCTCAACATCGGCCGGGGCGAGGGCGTCTCCGTCCGCGAGATGATCGACCGCATCAACGCCCTCACCGGCCACGACCACCCCCCGACGGTCACCCCGCGCCGCCCCGGCGACCCGGCCCGCGTGGTCGCCTCGGCCGACCGCGCCGCCGCCGAACTGGGCTGGAAAGCCAAGTACGACGTGGAAGACATGATCACGTCCGCCTGGGCGGGCTGGGTGCGACTGCACCCGGGGGCGGCACGGGACTAGGGCCGGCGGGCCGGGTACGGCTGCGCCCGGGGGCGGCGCGGGACTCGGGCCGGGCCGCCGCTTCCGTGCGGCCCGGCAGCCGCCGGTTCAGCCCTCCACGGACGCCAGGTCCAGCCCGGCCAGACGTGCGGGGTCGGAGAGGATGTCGATGGCGGCGATCCGGCCCCCGGACACGGTGAAGCCCATGACGGAGAACGGCCGCCCGTCCATGGTGTTGACCAGCCCGGCCGCGCCGTTGACCAGCGCCGGGTGCGTGGCGGCGGCGGTGGCCATCCGCCGGAAGGTGTCCAGCTGCCCGGCCACGGCGGCGGCACCGCGGATCGTCCGCAGCCCCCCGGTGAGCGCACCGCCGTCCGCGCGCAGCGTCACCTCCGGGTCGAGGAGGGCCACCAGCCCGTCGAAGTCGCCGCCCCGCGCGGCGGCCAGGAAGGCGTCCACCACCCGGCGCTGGCCCGAGCGGTCCGGGTCCGGCGGGGGCGTCGCGCCACGGACCCTCAGCCGTGCCCGGCTGGCCAGCTTCCTGGCCGCCTGGGGCGTGCGGTCGACGATCGGCGCGATCTCCTCGAACGACAGCCCGAACATGTCGTGCAGCACGAACGCCAGCCGCTCCGCCGGGTTGAGCGAGTCGAGCACCACCAGCAGCGCCAGCCCGACCGAGTCGGCCACCAGCGCCTGATGCTCGGGGTCGGCGCGGTCCTCCCGGCCGATCACCGGATCGGGCAGTCGGTCCTCCAGGGGTTCCTCGCCCCGCCGCTTGCGGGTCCGGAGCAGGTCCAGACAGACCCGGCCGACCACCGTGGTCAGCCAGCCCCCGAGGTTGTCGATCCGCCGGCCGTCCGCGCCGGACAACCGCAGCCACGCCTCCTGGACCGCGTCCTCCGCCTCGGTCAGCGAACCGAGCATCCTGTACGCGACCGCCTTGAGACGAGGTCGGTGCTCCTCGAACCGCTCGGCCAGGTTCTCAGGTGGATTCACGAGCGCAGCCCTTCCGCAGTTGACGTCCCCGCCGTGACCGCCGCCTCCCGAAGGTGACCGCACCGCTCCCACCGGCTCCGTCACGGGCGGGGACCACCGACGGACCGGACCGTGCTCAGAGCGCCTTGAGCCCCTCCGCCGTCGCCCGTGCCAGTGCCCCCAGATACCCCTTGGGGAGCTTCGGACTGCGGATCACCACCGAGCGCCAGTACAGCGGGCCCGAGATCAGGTCGAGGGCGAGGTCGGTGTCGACGGCCGCGCTCAGCTCGCCGCGCTCCGCCGCCGCCGCCAGGATTCTGCTGGCGACACCGTCCTGCCCCTCCCGCAGGGCCTTCTGCATCGCCTCCGCGATGTCGGGATTGCGGGCCGCCTCCGCCTGGAGGTCCGGGATGATCTGCGAGGCCACCGGGTGGCGCAGGGCCCGGGACGTCACCTCGTACAGCAGCCGCAGGTCGCCCTCCAGGGACCCGGTGTCGGGCGCGGGCAGCCCCTGTACGGCGAGGGCGGAGACGATGTCGAGCACCAGGTGCAGCTTGGAGCGCCAGCGCCGGTAGACGGCCGTCTTGCCGACGCCCGCGCGACGCGCGATGCCCTCGATGGACATCCGCGCGTAGCCGACCGCCGCCAGCTCCTCGAAGACCGCCGCCCGGATGGCCTCCGTCACGTCCTCGCGGAGCACCGCCGCCCCGGCGGGTGCCCGGCGGCGCGGACGCGGCTGCGGCTCGTCGGCGTTGGTCGTCATGCGAGCCAAGCATAGGGGCGTCACGACGAAACGGTTGCGTTCCGACGCGGCCACGCCCTACTCTCACGTTACGACGATACGGTCCCGTCCCGACGTAAATGAACGCGCTGCGGCACCCAGGTGAACGCCCGGCGCCGCCACCCCCTCCCCCGAGCGAAAGCAGCGGATGTGAGCCAGGTCCTCCACACACCGCCTCCGGCCCC
>MUMD01000688.1 GCA_002155895.1 Streptomyces rochei | reverse complement strand
TCACCTGGCGCGGCGTCGGCGTCCCGCGCAACGGCGAGGTCTTCGACGTGCCGGAACCGGCGGCCAGCGCGCCCTCCGGCTCCCCGGCGTCGCCGGCGTCCCGGCCTGCCGGCGCCTAGGCACCTGTTAGTTTCGTCGGCGGTCTCGGCGACGACGGGGCCGACGGGGGACGGGGACGGGGGAAACGGGTGCGAGTACCGGACGGGGTGCGCAGGACGGTCAACGTCGTGCTCTGCCTGGCCGCCGTGGTGGCCGTCGGCTGGAGCGGCCGCGAGATCTGGCTGGTGTGGGACGGCCGCCGGCAGATCGACGCGGCCTGCGCCGGGCTCGTCCCGGCGGGCCGGGTGCTGGCCCTCTCCGAAGCGGGCGGCACCATAACCCACCGCGCCCTGGACGAGGACAGCTTCGACCCGGACACCGGGATCGCGCACGACTGCGAGATCTTCAGCACGGAGGCGGGCGAACGGGCGGGCACCGACACCGGTATCCGCTGGTTCTTCACCGCCCGGATGGGCGTCCTGCCGGTCGACCGGCCCCAGGTCGCCGACTCCCCGCACGAGAACCTGCTCGACCTGCTCGGCGGGACCACCTACCCACCGCAGCCCCTGGGCGGCGGCATCGCCGGCCGGGTGACCGGTTCCTCGGTCACCGTGCAGCTGCCGTGCGAGGAGGGGAAGGCCGGGGACCGGCCCGTGCGGGCCCTGTGGGCGCGGGCCGAACTCAACACGCGGGGCGGGAGCCGGGCGGGCGGCCGGGACCGCGCCGTCCTCGCCGAGACGGCCGTGCTCACCGCCAACAACCTCGCCGACCGGCTCGGCTGCGCCGACCGCCTGCCGGACGCTCCGGACGACGTGCCCGCCCCGCCCGCGGGGCCGGTCCCGGCGACGCGGGCCGAGGGCACGTGCGCCTGGTACGGGAAGAGCGGCCTCGCCGACCGGTCGCCGTACCCGGACGAGGTCCTGGAGAGCCGTACGGACGACCGGGTGTGGGACGAGCACTGCGGCCTCGTCCTCGGCTTCGGCCGCGCGGACGCGGTCTACTACGACGAGGCCGGCGAGCACCGTCGGGTCAACAGCCCGGACACACCGGGCGAGTGGTTCGTCTCCCTCCACACCTACGCCGGTCCGGTCGCCGAGGACCTCCGTCTCACCGCCACCGACGACGGCGAGCCCGTGGAACCGGCCACCCCCGGGAAGGCGGGCCGCAGCGCCACGGACCCGGTCTGGTGGGCTTCCTCCGTCTGCGACGGCCGCCCCCAGATCCACACCATGACCCTCGCCCGCGGCTACGCCGAGCTGGTGGAACCCCGGACGGAGGCCCTCTTCCGCGCCTACGTCGACGACGTGACCACCCGCCGTGGCTGCACGGACGTCGTCCTCCCCGACCACTCCACGTTCCGCGCCGACCGGGACCAGGCATAGGGCCTGCCGACCGGGCCCCCGGCGGCCCGCGCGGGGTCGCTAGGCTCACCGCCATGCCGCCCGCCAGGAAACGCCCCCGCGCCTACGACCCCGCCCGCACGCGCACCGCCGTACTGGCCCAGTTCGGCAACGTACGGGCCGCCGTCCGCACCCTCACACCCGAACAGCTCGCCCTGCCGACCCGGCTCGGCGACTGGACCGTGCGGGAGTTGGTCGCGCACGTCGGGATGGCCCTGACGGCCGTGGACCGGCTGCTCGGCGAGCCCGAGCCCGCGCGGCAGGACGGGCGGCTGCTCGACTGGCCGTTCGCGATCGCCGCCGACGCGGACGCCATCGCCGCCACCGCCCGGCGTCTGGCGGCCGAGCACCCCGACCTCGACGCCCACCTCGCCGAGGTCGAGCGGCGCTTCACCGACCGCCTCGACGCCCACCCCGGCACCCGCCTGCTGCCCACCAGCGCCGGCGCCCTCCCGCTGGCCGACTACGTCGTCACCCGCACCGTCGAACTGGTCGTCCACACCGACGACCTGAACGCCGCCGTGCCCGGCCTCGACATCCCCTGCGACCGCCAGGCGCTGGCGGCCGCGACCCGGCTGCTGGCCGACGCCCTCGCCGTGAAGGCGCCCGGCGGTTCGACGGAGGTGCGCGTCCCGCCGTACGCCGTGGTGCAGTGCGTCGAGGGGCCCCGGCACACCCGGGGCACCCCGCCCAACGTCGTCGAGACCGACCCGCTGACCTGGGTCCGGCTGGCGACCGGGCGGCTGGCCTGGAAGGACGCCGTGGCCGGGGCGAAGGTGAGCGCGAGCGGCGAACGGGCCGACCTCGGGGGCCTGCTGCCGCTGCTCGGCTGAGCGGGCGGGGGAAAAAGAAAGGGCGGCAAGGGGGAAGGG
>MUMD01000687.1:187-609 GCA_002155895.1 Streptomyces rochei | reverse complement strand
CGCCGGCGTCGCGCTTGGCGCGGGTGCGCATGTGGGCGGGGTCGGAGCCGTGGTCGGGCTCGGTGAGCCCGAAGCAGCCGATGACCTCACCGGCGGCCATGCGCGGCAGCCACGTCTGCTTCTGCTCCTCGCTGCCGAAGCGGTGGATGGCGTACATGGCGAGGGAGCCCTGCACGGAGACGAGGGAGCGGATGCCGGAGTCGGCCGCCTCCAGCTCCAGGCAGGCCAGTCCGTACTGGACGGCGCTCGCGCCGGCGCAGCCGTAGCCGTCGAGCGACATGCCGAGCGCGCCGAGGGAGCCGAGTTCGCGTGCCAGGTCCCTGATGCCGGGCAGCTCGCCCTTCTCGTACCACTCCGCGATGTGCGGCAGCACGCGGTCGGCAGCCCAGTCCCGCACGGTGTCCCGGACGGCCAGGTCCTCC
>MUMD01000687.1:0-158 GCA_002155895.1 Streptomyces rochei | reverse complement strand
GTTCTCGCGCCGACGTTACGACGCCCGGTGCCGCGCGTCCACCATCCCCGCCCCCACCGGGACCGAGGCGGACATCCCCCATGGCGGTGATCCACCACCGCCGGCCCGCGGCGCGGGCGAGCGGCAATGACGGCTCGCCGATGCCCCGGGCGGTATGG
>MUMD01000686.1 GCA_002155895.1 Streptomyces rochei | reverse complement strand
TCCCCCGCCGGCGGAGCCTTAAGCTGGGTTCACGACAGGGGAACTTCTCGAAGGGGCGATACACGTGAGCGCCAGCGGCACCACGACCGGACAGGTCGAGCACATGCTGCGCCAGGTGACCCCCGGGCGCTACGACGCCTACGAGGCCCTGCTGCGCGCGCTCGCCACCCCCGCCTCCGGCCAGGTCTGGATGCTGCTCTGGCACGGTCAGGCAGGCTCCCCGGACGCCCAGTACGGGAAGATGGAGGTCGACGGCTTCGGGTACGCCCCCTGCGTCACCTCCGCCCAGGAACTCTCCGCCAGCGGCTGGAACCGCTCGTACGAGGTGGTCGACGGCCTGGAGGTGGCCCGCGCCCTCTACCCCGACCACTACGGCCTGTGGCTCAACCCGCACGCCCCCGGCGGCGGCGTCGGCATCCCCTGGCTCGACCTGCGCCGCATCGCCTCCGGCCTGGACCGCCAGCCCGCCGGCCCCCTGCGCCTGTCCGAACCGGCCATCGAGATCCCGCAGTTCTACGCCCTGCTCGCGCAGAACGCCCACCGCACCCCGGCGGTCCGCGCACTGCGCCGCGCCTGGGTGCAGCCGGCACTCGGGGCGCCCTACCTCGCCATCGGCCTCGACGTGTACGACACCTCCCCGCCGGCCGTCGACNNAAGGTCTGCCGGTGTCGACGGTCGCGATGACGGACACCCACGACCCGGTCGCCATGTGGCTGCGCGCCCGCACCCGTCCGTTCTACGACCGCGAAGCCCATGGTGCCGCCCCCGCCCCGGCGCCCGCGGGC
>MUMD01000685.1 GCA_002155895.1 Streptomyces rochei | reverse complement strand
GCGCCCGCTGCACGCCTGACCCACCCCGAGGAGAGCGATGCCGGTCCTGGAAGAGCCCCGCGAGCCCCGTGAGGTCACCCTGCCGCCGCGGCCCGCCCGGCACGGGGGCCGGTGCGACGTCCTCGTGGTGGGCGGCGGCCCCGCCGGGTTCGCCGCCGCGATCGGCGCGGCCGACACCGGGGCCGACGTGGTGCTGGCGGAGCGGTACGGGTTCCTCGGCGGCAACGCGACCGTCGCCCTGGTGATGCCGCTGATGTCGTTCCACAACGAGCACAAGCAGGCGGCGTTCACCGAGGCCGGGGACACCTCGCGGCTGCTGCCCACCGACCACGGGGAGGGCGAGCCGGTCGTCGCGGGCGTGCTGTGGCAGCTGCTCGACCGGCTGATGGGCCGGGGCGGCTGCCTTCCGCCCTCCCCGAAGACCGGGTACACGGTCCCCTTCGACCCGGAACTGTTCAAGTTCTCCCTGCTGGAGATGATGGACGAGTCGGGGGTGCGGATGCTCTTCCACGCGTTCGCCTCCGGGGCGCTGCCGCTGGACGACGGTTCCGGCTGGCGGGTGGTGTTCGAGACCAAGTCGGGGCCGGTGGTGATCGACGCCGGGGTGGTCGTGGACGGCACGGGCGACGGCGACGTGGCGGCCTCCTGCGGGGCGCCGTTCGAGATCGGCCGGCCCGAGGACGGGCTGGCGCAGCCGATGACGCTGATGTTCCGCGTCGCCGACTTCTCCCGTCCGGACTTCGCCGACTACGTCCGCGACCACCCCGACCAGTGGCGCGGTGTGCACGGCCTGTGGGACCTCATCGAGGAGGCCAGGGCGGCCGGAGAGCTGCGGCTGCCGCGCGAGGACATCCTGTTCTTCGCCACCCCGCACCCGCGCGAGGTCGCCGTCAACAGCACCCGG
>MUMD01000684.1 GCA_002155895.1 Streptomyces rochei | reverse complement strand
CCGCCGCCGCAAGACGAACAAGAAGCGCTAAGGACGGGTTGAGATGCCTCGTAGCTTGAAGAAGGGGCCCTTCGTCGACGACCACCTGATCAAGAAGGTGGACGCCCAGAACGAAGCGGGCACCAAGAACGTCATCAAGACCTGGTCCCGTCGCTCGATGATCGTCCCGGCGATGCTCGGCCACACGATCGCGGTGCACAACGGCAAGACCCACATCCCGGTGTTTGTCACCGAGTCCATGGTCGGCCACAAGCTCGGCGAGTTCTCGCCGACGCGCACCTTCCGGGGTCACGTCAAGGACGACCGGAAGTCGAAGCGCCGCTAGTCAGCGGGGTGTGAAAGACCATGACAAACACTGAAGGGACAACCATGGAAGCCAGGGCCCAGGCGCGGTACATCCGCGTCACGCCCATGAAGGCCCGCCGCGTGGTGGACCTCATCCGTGGCATGGATGCCACGGATGAGGTCCACCACGCGGCGGGCCTTCATGGGCGTGACGCGGATGTACCGCGCCTGGGCCCTGGCTTCCATGGTTGTCCCTTCAGTGTTTGTCATGGTCTTTCACACCCCGCTGACTAGCGGCGCTTCGACTTCCGGTCGTCCTTGACGTGACC
>MUMD01000683.1 GCA_002155895.1 Streptomyces rochei | reverse complement strand
AGCGGCAGGCCATGCCGATGACGGCGATGGGCTCGTTGTCCCGGGCCTCGACAGACTCCAGCCGTTGCCGGGTGCGGCGCAGGTCTGCGGTGACCTTCTTGAGGTAGTCGCGGAGCTTGTCTTCGGAGCTTGCCATGGGGTGGATCCTCTGGGTTCGAGAAGGACGCGGTGACCGGATCGGGGTGCGGGGGCGCGTCCGGCGGCGTGCTCGTGGCGCGCCGGCGGACGGGGCGGCTAGGCGAGCCCCAGTTCGTTGTCGATCAGGTCGAACATCTCGTCGTCCGTGGAGGTGTCGAGGTCGGAGTCGTCGTCGCGCTGGGCGCCGTCCGGAGTGGAGTCGAGCTTCCACTGGAGGGCCTTGAGGCGCTTGGCCAGGTGGGCGCGTTCCTGGTCGTCGAGTTCTGCGCCGCCGACGGCGGCTTCGAGGTCGGCCAGTTCGGCGAAGACGGGTTGCCGCGTCTCGCCGGTGTCGGTGCCCAGTTCGGTACGCAGGTGACGTACGAGGGCTGCCGGGTCCGGGTGGTCGAAGATCAGGGTGGTGGGCAGGGAGAGGCCGGTCTCGGCGTTGAGCCGGTTGCGGAGTTCGACCGCGGTCAGTGAGGACATGCCGAGGTCGAGGAAGCCGCGGCCCGCGTCGAGGGATTCGGCGGAGGCGTGGCCG
>MUMD01000682.1 GCA_002155895.1 Streptomyces rochei | reverse complement strand
CGACGTGGTCGCCCACCACATCGCCGTCATCAACGTCCAGGCGGGACTGGCCCGCTTCGTCTTCGACTCCGACGCCCGCACCGCGCGCGACGCGCTCGACACCATCGAGGGCGCCAGCGGCGAGGCCCTGGCCGAACTGCGCCGCATGCTGGGCCTGCTGCGCGCCGACGGCGTCCAGGGCGCGGACGGCGCCCCCGCGCCCGGCCTCGACCAGCTCGACGACATGGTCGCCCGGGTGCGCGGAGGCGGAGTCGGCGTGGAGCTGCGGATCACCGGCACCCCCCGTCCGCTGCCGCCCGGCGTCCAGCTCTGCGTCTACCGGGTGGTGCAGGAGGCCCTGACCAACGTGCTCAAGCACGCGCCGGGCGCGCACGCCGCCGTGGAACTCGCCTACCGCGCGGGTGAGGTGACGGTGTCGGTGACCGACGACGGGCACGGCACGGGCGGCGGGGAGGGGGTGGATCCGGCCACAATCCCCGAGCGCGGCGGCCACGGCTTGATCGGGATGCGGGAGCGGGCCAAGCTCTACGGCGGGACGATCGCCGTCGGCCCGCGCAGCGAGGGGGGATTCGGCGTGCGCCTGACCCTGCCGACGCCGGTACAGACCGCACGCCGGGGAGACGCCGTCCGCGAATGACCGAACCGGACCCCACGGCCGACCGCGCGCCGGACGCGGCGCCGGGACGACCGATCAGGCTGCTCGTCGTCGACGACCAGTTCCTCGTCCGCAGCGGGCTCGCCGCACTGCTGCGCGCCGCCCCCGGCATGGAGGTGGTCGGCGAGGCGTCCGACGGGGCCGAGGCGGTGGAGCTGGCCGCGCGGACCCGGCCGGACGTCGTCCTGATGGACATCCGCATGCCCGGCATGACCGGCATCCAGGCCACCGAGCGCATCCTCGCCGAGGCGGTGGACCCCGCGCCCCGCGTCCTGGTCCTGACCACCTTCGACCTCGACGAGTACGTGTACGGCGCCCTGCGCGCCGGGGCCTCCGGTTTCCTGCTCAAGGACGCGGGCCCCGAGCGGCTGCTGGCCGCGGTCACCGCGGTGCACGGCGGCGACGCGCTGTTCGCGCCTGCGGTCACCCGGCGGCTGGTGGAGGCGTTCACGCGGGCGTCGGACGCGGGTGCGCCCGCCCGTTCGGAGGCCGGTCCGCCGCCCGGACTGACGGCGCTGACCGGCCGCGAGGCCGAGGTGCTGAGACTGGTCGCCCGCGGCCTGAGCAACGCCGAGGCCGCCGAGCGCCTGTTCATCAGCGAGGCCACGGTGAAGACTCACCTCAACCGGACGATGACCAAGCTGGGCCTGACCAGCCGGGCCCAGGCGGTCGTGGTGGCCTACGAGACGGGACTGGTGACGCCGGGGAGCGCGGGAGGGGCCGCCTGAGGCGGCGGACGACTTCGCGCCGACGGGGGGTGCGCGGGGCGCCCGCTGGGTAGGGTGCCGTGACATGGAGCATGAGGTGTTCGTTCCGGTTCCGGCCGAGCGGCTCGGGGACGTGCTGGCCGACCCCGTCCGGGTCGCGCGGGCCGTTCCGGGGCTCCAGCAGGACGCCGGCGCCGAGCCCGTCGCGGGGCGGCTGAAGGTGCGCGTCGGTAGCCACTCCATCACCTACCGGGGCGCGCTGCGCCTGACCGCCCGGGACGACGGCACGTACGCCGTCGAGGGCGAGGCGACCGAGTCGCGCGGTACCGGGACGGTCGCGCTGGCGCTGACCCTCCGGGTAGTCGACGCGGACGGCGGCTGCACCCTCGTGATCTCCGGGACCGCCACGGCGGACGGCCGCGTCAGCGAACTGCCGGCCGACGCGGTGACGGCGTCGGCGACCCGGCTGCTGACCCGCTTCGCGGAGAACCTGGGCGTGGCGGCGGAACGGGGGGCGGAGCCCGGGTCTGGGACTGGGTCCGGGGCCGGCGCCGGGGCTGGGTCGGAGGCCGGGCAAGGGCCCGAGGCCGCGCCGGGGTCCG
>MUMD01000681.1:3015-3222 GCA_002155895.1 Streptomyces rochei | reverse complement strand
CCCACGGGACTTAGGGTGCGTGCCGCGGTCGGCGCGGTGGCCGCCCGGGCGGTGTTGTGCGGACGTGGTGCGGGTGTCGTTGCTGGGTTCCACCGCGGTGCACGCGGGGTGTCGCAGGGGTCGGGGAAGGCGGGCGTCGGGCGTGGCGGTGCAGGAGGCGAGACACACGGGCGGCTCGGGAGCGGGCGCCCGCGAGACGGCGCACGC
>MUMD01000681.1:0-2974 GCA_002155895.1 Streptomyces rochei | reverse complement strand
TCGGCCTCCGCCTCCCGGCAGTGGGTCTCGGAGGAGCTGGCCCAGTCGGCGCGGGCCGTCGCCGAACGCGGCCGTGCCGAGGGCGAGGCGTGGCTCGCCGGCCTCGGCCGCCGTACGGCCGTCGCGGTGTGGGCCGCGGTCGTGCTGCTGCTCCTCGCCCAGGCGCTCACCGCCGTCGGCGGCGGCTGGACGGCGGCGCGCACCGCGGGGCTCGCGGCGGCGCTGGTGGTGGCCGGCACGCTGACGGCGGCGTCGTGGTTCCACCGGGCGCGCGGCGGTGCGCTGGCCCCGGTGATCGGCGAGGACAACCGCCTGTCGACGTCCCGGGCGGTGGCCGCGGCCTGGGTGCTCTTCGTGGCCTACGCGGTGCTCGTCCTGGCCGGACAGCTGGCGCTGGCTTCGGGCCCCGACCGGCGGGACGACCTGGTCTCCGGGCTCGGACTCGCCCGCGGGGCCGGAGCGGTGACGGTGCTCGCCGTGGTGTGCGGCATCGCGGTCCTGGTCCGGCGGGTCGTCGGACTGCGGGTGCTGGGCCAGCGGCTCCAGAAGGTGCGGGCGGACCGGCCGCGCGCCGGTGACCTCCTGACGGACGACGCCGGGCGCGGCACCTTCGCCGACATCCAGTACGTCGTGATCAGCGCCGTCGCCCTGGTCTTCGCCGCGGTGCGACTGGCCCGGCGGCCGGACCAGCTGCCCGACCTGCCGTGGGGGCTGGCGGTCGTGGTGCTGGTGTCGGCGGCGACCTATGTGGCCGGCAAGTACGCGGAGGGCGGGCGGCCGGTGATCCTCTCCGTGGTCCGGGCCCGTGAGGCGGGCGACCTGGACGCGCCGATCCGCACCGGCGACGACATCGAGATCCGCGGCGCCGGCTTCGTACCGCCGGGCGCCCAGCGCGCGGACCGCCTGTCCCGGATGGTCGTCCGCATCGGCGCGGTCAACGTCCACGTGCCTCTGGTCCCGGTCACCGGCGGCTTCGGCAACCCCACGGACGACGTGCTCACCGTCCCCGTACCGGCGGACGTGGAGCCGGGCCGGGTGGACGTCCAGGTGGTCACGAGCGCGGGCGTGGAGACCAACCGGTACGCGATCGACGTGACGGACTGACCGGCGCGGACGCCGGAGTGGGGCGCCGGGCGGGCCTAGCGGTAGCCGTCGCCCGTACCCCGCCGTCGTCGGGAGCGCAGGACGGCGTCCACGGACAGCAGCGGGGCGCCGGCCAGGACGAGGGGGATCCAGGCCATGAGGTAGGCGAGGTCGTTCCCGTAGTAGTACGGGTCGGCGGCCCAGCTGACGGTCAGCCAGAGGCTGAGCGAGATCAGGGCGCCGCCGAGCGCGGCCAGCCGCGTCAGCAGTCCGATCAGCGTGCCGATGCCGACGGCCAGCTCACCCAGGGCGATGGCGTACCCGAACCCGGAAGGGCTCTTCAGCGCCAGGTCCACCAGGGCGGGGACGGCGGAGGAGTCGCGGACCGCCCGCATCATGTCGCCGACGGAGCCGGCGCCCGAGTCCTTCATGAAGGCGCTGTCGGTGAGCTTGTCGAGGCCGGCGTAGACGAAGGTGACGCCGAGGAAGATCCGCAGCGGCAGGAGGGCGTAGCGGGCGGCCTGCTCCCGCCGGCCTCCGCCGTCCCCCGGACGTGAGGTGTACGCATCCGTCCGCATGCCGTGAGTCATCACTGCCAGCCGCCTCTCGCCCGCACGTGCCGAGACCCCCTCACCGTCCATACGTACGACGCGAAGGCTCCGCTCAATCCTCCCTCCGCCGGTTTCTTCCTGTCGGTTTCGACAGCTTGCCGGGCCGGTGCCGCAGCTTGCCGGGGCGGTGCCGTGCCGGGCCGGTTCCGCCCCGGGACGGTGGCCGTCAGCCGGGCAGGTCGGCCCGCGGCTCGTCCGGGTGCGCCCGCGCGGTCCCACGGCGCCGGTGCACGGACCGGGCCAGGACGCCGACCGCCCCCGCGGTGCACAGGCCGCCCACGACGAGGGGGACGGCGACGAACCACGGAGTCTCCCAGAGGCCGCCCGCGTCACCCGCGTAGACGGCACCCGTCGCGGCCAGGAAGAGGCCGGCGATCAGCCGTCCGGGCTGGAACCTATGACGCAGCACGGCTCACCTCCGCCTGTCCGACGCCGACCTGGAGGTCGAGGTCGAGTGTGCCGCCGTCCTCGCCGCCGGCGGTGGGGGCCAGGGTGACCTCCTTGTGCTTGCCCGGTGCCACGTCCACGTCCTTCTGGTCGTCGCCGGGCAGCTGGATGTCGCCCACGCCCACTTCGACGCTCAGCCGCACGGTGACCTCCGGTGGCACCACGACGCGTATCCGGCCCATCCCCACGTCCGCCCTGGTGGTCACGGTCTGTCCCTCGGCCAGGTCCAGCCGGGACAGGTCCAGGGTGCCGCTGCCGGCCCCGATCTCGTACTGCTCCAGCACGCCGGCCGCGGTCCTGGGCTCCCAGGTCGTCCGGACCCAGTCGGTGCCGACGTCCTTGGGCAGGGCGGTCGAGCCGGCCAGCAGGGCGGCCGTGACGATGGCGAGGAAGACGGAGCCGGCGCCGGTGCGCCCCAGGAAGGCGCTGACCGCGATGCCGACGCCGAAGACGGCGAGCGCGCAGGCCAGGNNGGGCCGCGCGGGCGCGGGGCCGCGGGACGCCGGTCGGCGCCGGGGGCGCGGTCGCCGGGGACACCGCGGCCGATGTTGACGGCGGCCGCGATGTCCCGGTCCTCGGAGTCGAGCGGGCCCCACAGATATCCCGTGCCGCCGACGTGTCTGCCGTCCTTGTCCAGGGGTCCGCGCCACCAGGAGGGCCAGGTGAACATGATCGGCGGGGCCTGGGCCTCGGGAGGCGCGTCGGCGACGGCCTGCGCGGCGAGGGGGTCGGGGGCGGGCGTCCGCCGGTGCCGGGACCAGTACCCGGCGCCGGCGAGGACGAGGGACAGCACCACGGCGAAGGTCAGCACCCCGCCGTTGTTGAGCATCGTC
>MUMD01000680.1:275-639 GCA_002155895.1 Streptomyces rochei | reverse complement strand
GCCGTCTCCACCATGCGCACCTACTGGCGCACCGTCCTCGGCATCTCGCTGACCGTCGCGGTCCTCACGGAGATCGTCGTCGTGCTGCTCCAGGGCCTCGTCCTGGACGACGCCACCTCCGAGGCCCTGAACGACCCCGACGCCACGCTGAGCGAACTCGGCGACGCCATGGCCGACACCACGATCAACTCGGGCGTCGTCCTCCTGGTCTCCCTGATCGGCACGGTCCTGGCCACCGCGCTGCTGACCACCGTCACCAGCCGCGCCGTACTCGGCAGGAAGGTGACCATAGGCGAAGCCTGGCGGGACGCCCGACCGCAGGTGGCGAGGCTGTTCGGCCTGATCCTGCTGCTCCTGCTGATCG
>MUMD01000680.1:0-200 GCA_002155895.1 Streptomyces rochei | reverse complement strand
TCCACGAAGCTGGTGCGCGGCTCCTGGTGGCGCGTCTTCGGCATCCAGCTGCTGGCGGCGGTCATCGCGAACGTCGTCGCGTCGATCATCGTGATCCCCTTCGCCTTCCTCGCCGCGGCCCTCAGCGGCGGCGGAGTCGGCGGCTTCCTCGAAGGCACCGGCGACCTCGGCTGGACCTTCCTGATCGTCAGCGGCATCGG
>MUMD01000679.1:249-570 GCA_002155895.1 Streptomyces rochei | reverse complement strand
CCGGCCGCGTCCAGCGGGTGCATGTCCAGTTCGGCGACCCGCATCAGGAAACGCGGGCCCGCGAAGGCCGGCTTGTTCTCCTCGTGGTCCCGCACGACGTGGCAGGTGTCCTGGCACAGGAAGCACTCGATGCACTTGCGGAACTCCTGCGACCGGTCGACGTCCTCCTGCATCATCCGGTACTCGCCCGGCCCCAGGTCGGCGGGCGGCACGAAGGCCGGGACCTCCCGGGCCTTGGCGTAGTTGAAGCCGACGTCCGTCACCAGGTCCCGGATCACCGGGAAGGCCCGCAGCGGGGTGACGGTGATGGTCTCCTCGCGG
>MUMD01000679.1:0-215 GCA_002155895.1 Streptomyces rochei | reverse complement strand
CGAGGACCACCTCGCCGTCGTTCACCTCGACGCGGAAGTCCTCCAGGCCGCCGCCCTCCACGTCGCCCCGCCACACCTTGAAGCGCGCCTCGTAGCCGCTCATCAGGACAGCTCCTCCTCGGCGAGGTACTTGACCAGCTCCTCCTTATCGAAGAGGGCCAGCAGGTCGGGGCGGATGGGCTCGGTCCGCTCGCGGGTGAGGGCGATCTGGCCGC
>MUMD01000068.1 GCA_002155895.1 Streptomyces rochei | reverse complement strand
GGCGGGAGGCGAGGGAGGGGAGGACAGCACCGGGTCGGGTCGCTCAGGCGTCATGGAGAGCTACGTACCCGCCCGGCCGCCTTTCGTGTCACCGGCCCCCCTGCACGGGTGCCGGGCACGCCCGTGCGGGCGCGCCCTCTAGACGGGCCGCCGCAGCACCGTCAGGCTCCGGTCCACCAGGGTGAGCCGGTCACCGGCCTGCACCTTCACCCCCGTCTCCGAGGGCAGCCCGTCCGTCCGCGAGGTGTCGACGACCACCTCCCACTGCCGGCCGTGGTCGACCGGCACCACGAAGTCCAGCGGCTTCGGCGAGGCGTTGAACATCAGCAGGAACGAGTCGTCGGCGATGCGCTCCCCGCGCGCGCCGGGCTCGGAGATCGCGTTGCCGTTCAGAAACACGGTGAGGGCCGACGCCCGCGCGGAGTTCCAGTCCCGCTGGGTCATCTCACCGCCCTCGGGCGTGAACCAGGCGATGTCCGACAGCTCGTCGTGGGTGCCCTCCACGGGCCGCCCGTGGAAGAAGCGCCGCCTGCGGAAGACCGGGTGGTCCTTGCGCAGCCACACCATCGCGCGGGTGAACCGCAGCAGGTCCGGGTCCTCCTCGGGCCAGCTGACCCACGCCAGCTCGTTGTCCTGGCAGTAGGCGTTGTTGTTGCCCCGCTGGGTGCGGGCGAACTCGTCGCCGTGGCTGATCATCGGCACGCCCTGGGAGAGCAGCAGCGTGGCGATGAAGTTGCGCATCTGCCGGGCCCGCAGCTCCAGCACCGCCGGGTCGTCGGTCTCGCCCTCGGCGCCGCAGTTCCACGACCGGTTGTGGCTCTCGCCGTCGCGGTTGTCCTCCCCGTTGGCGTGGTTGTGCTTCTCGTTGTACGACACCATGTCGTGCAGCGTGAAGCCGTCGTGGCAGGTCACGAAGTTGATCGAGGCCAGCGGGCGGCGGCCGTCGTCCTGGTACAGGTCGGAGGAGCCGGTCAGCCGGGAGGCGAACTCCGCCAGCGTGCGCGGCTCGCCGCGCCACAGGTCGCGCACCGTGTCCCGGTACTTCCCGTTCCACTCGGTCCACAGCGGCGGGAAGTTGCCCACCTGGTAGCCGCCCTCGCCCACGTCCCACGGCTCGGCGATCAGCTTCACCTGCGAGACGACGGGGTCCTGCTGCACCAGGTCGAAGAACGACGACAGCCGGTCCACCTCGTGGAACTGCCGGGCCAGCGTCGCCGCGAGGTCGAAGCGGAAGCCGTCGACGTGCATCTCGGTGACCCAGTACCGCAGCGAGTCCATGATCATCTGGAGCACGTGCGGGGACCGCATGAGCAGCGAGTTCCCGGTGCCCGTGGTGTCCATGTAGTAGCGCGGGTCGTCGGTCAGCCGGTAGTAGGAAGGGTTGTCGAGGCCCTTGAAGGACAGGGTGGGGCCCAGGTGGTTGCCCTCGGCGGTGTGGTTGTAGACCACGTCGAGGATCACCTCGATCCCGGCCTCGTGCAGCGCCTTCACCGCCGACTTGAACTCCAGCACCTGCTGGCCGCGGTCGCCCCAGGAGGCGTACGCGTTGTGCGGGGCGAAGAAGCCGATGGTGTTGTAGCCCCAGTAGTTGTTCAGGCCCATGTCGACCAGCCGGTGGTCGTTGACGAACTGGTGCACGGGCATCAGCTCCAGCGCGGTCACCCCCAGCTCGGTCAGGTGCTCGATCAGCACCGGGTGCGCCAGGGCCGCGTAGGTGCCGCGCAGTTCCTCGGGAAGGCCCGGGTGCCGCATCGTCAGGCCCTTCACATGGGCCTCGTAGATCACCGTGTGGTGGTACTCCGTCCGGGGGCGCCGGTCGTCGCCCCAGTCGAAGTACGGGTTGACCACGACCGAGGTCATGGTGTGCGGGGCGGAGTCGAGGTCGTTGCGCCGTTCGGGTTCGCCGAAGTGGTAGCCGTACACCTCCTCACCCCACTGGATCGACCCGCTGATCGCACGCGCGTACGGATCGAGGAGCAGCTTGGCGCTGTTGCAGCGCAGCCCTCGCTCCGGGGCGTACGGGCCGTGCACGCGGTAGCCGTACCGCTGCCCCGGCATCACGCCCGGCAGATACGCGTGCCGTACGAACGCGTCGCTCTCCCGCAGCTCGACCGCGGTCTCCGAACCGTCGTCGTGCAGCAGACACAGCTCTACTCGGTCGGCGGCCTCGGTGAAGACCGCGAAGTTCGTGCCGGCGCCGTCGTACGTGGCGCCGAGTGGATATGCCTCTCCAGGCCAGACCTGCATGGACACGACTCTTTCAGGTGTGGGGCGCCGGTGCGGACGCCTTGGCTCCGAGTCTCCCGGAAGTCTCCCCGAAAGTGAGGCGACCACCTAGCACGTACGTGCTTCTACCCACCCCCTGGGCTTTGTCGTCGCGTTCCGCGCCTCGGGCGCCCGAGGAAGGGCGCGAGGCATCCTTCCCCGTACCCGGCCACGTCACCGCTATGAATCCGCTCACTCCCCGGTGTCCGGCCGGGCGGAACCCGCTTGCGGGCCACCGATGTTGGGAAAACCGGCCCGCCCATCGGGCTGCACCGCGCACCCCTCGCGGAGTACCCTTCCTTGATCGTTGGGACGGGGTCTGACCGGGAGTGCTCCGAGGGAGCGGAAGGCGGTGCGCGGGTGGGCTCGGGAGGGCTGGAGCTGCCCCCTGGTGACGACGGTCAGCAGGGGAACTCCACGGACGTCCCGCCCGGTGCGGTGTCCCTGGCGCGGCCGATGAACGCGGGCGCGATCGGTCCGGAACTGGACTGGGACACCGACGCCTGGCACGAGGTGCGCACGCGGGCGCAGCGCGCCGGCCGGGCCTACATCTGGCTCAATCTCGTCGAGCAGCGGCTGCGCGCGGTGGTGGCCGCCGTCCTGCGCCCCGTCTACGAGCCCGTCCACGGCGACGACTGGGTGGTCGCCGCCGCGGGGCCCGCCGGGCAGGAGTGGGTGCAGCGGGCCGTCGCCGTCCGCGAGGTCAGCCGCCGCAAGGGCTACCTCCTCGATCCGGCCGACGACAACGTCCTCAGCTTCCTCACCCTGCCCCAGTTGCGGGAGCTGATGGTCCAGCACTGGCCCTGCTTCGAGCCCTACGTGGACGACCGCCGCGACGTGGAACTGGCCCTGGACGAGCTGGAGGTCGCCCGCAACGTCGTCTCCCGCAACCGGGCGCTGTCCGAGGCGGTGCTGAACCAGGCCGAGCGGGCCTCGGCCCGGCTGCTGGAGGTGCTGGGCGCGGGCAGCGACGTGCCGTCCACCCGGCGGCTGCCGGTGGACGCGGTGGAGAACCTGGTCGGCGACCGGTACGCCGACGTGGTCGCGGTGCACTCGGACCGGGTGCGGCTGCTGCGCCAGTTCCCGGCCGAGGACCTGTTCGGCGGGGCGCGGCGGGTGGACGCCCTCGGCATCGGCCTCAACCTGCTCGTGCAGAACTTCTCCGGGCGCCGCCTGCTGCGGATGGCCGAGGCGGGCGGCCGGGTGCGGCTGCTCTTCCTGAACCCGGCCTCCAGCGCCATCAAGCGCCGCGAGCGCGAACTGGGCATCAAGCGGGGCGAGCTGAGCCGGGCCGTGGAGACGAACATCCTGCACATGCGGCGGGTGCGCTCGCGGCTGCGCGACCCGGGCGCCTTCGAGATCCAGGTCTTCGACGAGACGCCCCGCTTCACGGCCTACCTCGTCGACGGCGACGGCGTAGACGGCATCGCCGTCGTGCAGTCCTATCTGCGCCGCACGCGGGGGATGGAGGCGCCGGTCCTCGTGCTGCGCAACGGGCGCAACGGCGGCCGGGTCGTGAAGTCCGACCAGTTGGAAGAAAGTGGACTTTTCTCCACCTATCGTGAGGAGTTCGAGCTGATGTGGGCGGATTCGCGGCCGGTCTCCTGAACGCCGGCCCCGGGGCCGGGCGGCGGCACAAACGGAAGGCGATCCTCTGATTGTCAGTGGCCCGTGCGAGGGTGGAGGCCACTGGGGGAAAGCACCACCGAGAAGGGGGACCGCCCATGGGCTGGCACCGGGAGCTGCTGATCGGCTTCGACCTGGAGACGACGGGCACCGATCCGCGCGAGGCGCGCATCGTCACGGGGGCCGTGATCGAGGTCAGGGGCGGGCAGCCGCTGGGCCGCCGGGAGTGGCTGGCCGACCCCGGTGTGGAGATCCCGGCGGACGCGGTGGCGGTGCACGGCATCAGCAATGAGCGGGCCACCGCCGAGGGCCGCCCCGCCGATCAGGTCGCGGACGCCATCGCCGGGGTGCTCGCGTCCTACTGGAGGACGGGCGTCCCGGTCGTCGCCTACAACGCGGCCTTCGACCTCACCCTGCTCTCCGCCGAGCTGCGGCGCCACGGCCTGCCGTCCCTGCGCGACCGGCTGGGCGGCCGGGACCCGGCCCCGGTCATCGACCCGTACACCATCGACCGCTCCGTCGACCGGTACCGCCGCGGCAAGCGCAACCTCGAAGCGGTCTGCAAGGAGTACGGCGTCCCGCTCGACGCCGCCCACGACGCCACCGCGGACGCCCTCGCCGCCGCCCGGCTGGCCTGCGCGATAGCCGGCCGCCACCCCAAGGTGGCGTCCCTCGGCCCGGCCGACCTGCACCACCGCCAGATCGAGTGGTACGCCGAGTGGGCGGCGGACTTCCAGAACTTCCTGCGCCGCAAGGGCGACGCCGCGGCCGTGGTGGACGGCAGATGGCCCCTGCGCGAGCCGGCCGGCGAGCGGGTCTGACCCGGCGCCAGGTCCCCGCACGGGGTCAGAAGGGGTACCACCGCACCGTCGGGTCCCCTTCCCGCAGCGACGCCACCCGGCGCTCGAACTCCGCCAGCGCCTTGGGGTTGCTCGGCGCGTGCTGCGCCACCCAGGCACAGCTGGCCGTCTCCCGGGCGCCGCGCAGCACCGCGCACCCGTCCCACTCGCGCACGTCCCAGCCGTAGGTCGCGGTGAAGGCGTCGTACGCCTCGGCGGGCAGCCCGTAGCGGTCCCGGCTGAGCGCGAGCACCACCAGATCGTGCTCGCGCAGGTCGGCGGAGAAGGTCTCCAGGTCGACCAGGACGGGCCCCTCGGGACCGACGTGCACGTTGCGGGGCAGCGCGTCGCCGTGGATCGGGCCGGGCGTCAGGTGCGGGGTGAGCGCGGCGGCGGCCGACGCGAAGCCGTCCCGCCGCTCGCGCAGATAGGCGGCGTCCGCCGGGTCGATCACGTCGCCCGCCAGGCGCAGCCAGCGTTCCACTCCGCCCAGCAGTTCGCGGGGCGGCAGCCCGAAGGAGGGGGAGGGCAGCTCGTGCACCAGCCGGAGCAGCACCGCCACGTCCCGCGGCTCGGCGGGCCGCACCGGGTCGGGCAGCCGCCGCCACACCGTCACCGGGTGCCCGTCGACGACCAGCGCCGTCGGGTCGGCCGCCCGCACCGCCGGCACACCGGCCTCTTCCAGCCACACCGCGACGGCCAGTTCCCGGCGGGCCCGGTCGAGGAGTTCCGCGTCCCGGCCCACCTTGACCACGAGGTCACCCGCGGCGAAGACCGCGTTCTCGCCGAGGGCGAGCAGCCGCGCCTCCCGCGCCGGGCCGGGCAGCACCCCCGCCGCGGCCAGCACCTCCCGCGCCCGTGCCTCGTCCATCGTCTCCCTGCCTCCGTGTCCGCCGGGTTCCCGCCATCCGTCCGCCAGTGTCGCATTCGCACAGGTCGGGGCGTGTGCGAGGGCCCTTGACGGGGCACCGCGCCTTCACGACCATGACCTGGCCCGTCCGAGCCGCGCAAAGGGGCTGATGACGTGACATCGGTGACCGATTCGAGCAGACCCGCACGCGGTGCGCCCGGCCGGGACCGGCGGCGGCGCGGCCCGGACCACGGCGCGTGGTTCCTGGTGCTGCCCGCGCTGATCCCCATCCTGGTGCTCAGCGTCGGGCCGCTGCTCTACGGCATCCTGCTCGCGTTCACCGACGCCCAGTCCGGCCGCACCGAGCCCACGCGGTGGATCGGCGCGCTGAACTTCCAGGACCTGATGCACGACACCCTGTTCTGGGAGTCGTTCCGCGTCGGGCTGGTGTGGGCGGTCGGGGTGACGGTGCCGCAGTTCCTGCTCGCGCTCGGCCTCGCCCTGCTCCTCGACCAGAACCTGCGGCTGCGCTTCCTGGCCCGTGGGCTGGCGATCATCCCCTGGGCGATGCCCGAGGTCGTCGTCGGCATCATGTGGCGGCTGGTCTACAACCCGGACGCGGGCATCCTCAACGAGACCCTGCGCGACCTCGGCCTCGGCGACGGCCGGGACTGGCTCAGCGGCCTCGCCACCGCCCTGCCCGCCGTCATCGTCGTCGGCGTCTGGGCCGGCATGCCCCAGACGACGGTCGCCCTGCTCGCCGGCCTCCAGAACACCCCGCGCGAGCTGCACGAGGCCGCCGCCGTCGACGGCGCCGGGGCCTGGCGCCGCTTCCGCACGGTCACCTGGCCCGCCCTCAGACCGGTCGCCCTCGCCATCACCGCGCTCAACCTCATCTGGAACTTCAACTCCTTCGCCCTGGTCTACGTGCTGACCAACGGCGGCCCCGGCGGCCGGACCCGGCTGCCCATGCTCTTCGCCTACGAGGAGGCGTTCCGCTACGGGCAGTTCGGCTACGCGGCGGCGATGGGCTGCGTCCTGGTCGCCGTGATCTCGATCGTCCTGGCCGTCTTCCTCGCCGGCCGGCTCAAGGGCGGACTCAAGGGAGGTGACGAGGCGTGAGGACCTCGACCCCGGCCCGCGTGGGCCAGTACGCCGCACTGCTCGCCTACCTCGTCTTCCTGGCCTTCCCCTTCCTCTGGCTGATCTCCACGGCCTTCAAACCGCCCCAGGAGCTGGGCAGCCTCCACCCCACCTGGATCCCCGAGAACCCCACCCTCGACAACTTCCGGCAGGCCTTCGACGAACAGCCCCTGCTGCGCGCCGCCCTCAACTCCCTGCTCGCCGCGCTCGGCGCCGCGGTGATCGCCGTACTGATCGCGACGCCCATGGCCTACGTCATGGCCCGCCACCGCGGCCGGCTCGCGCGGGCGGCCACCGGGTGGGTGGTGATCAGCCAGGCCTTCCCCTTCGTGCTGGTGATCATCCCGCTCTTCCTGGTCCTGAAGAACCTCCGGCTGATCAACAGCGTCCCCGGGCTGGTGATGGTGTACGTGGTGTGGTCGCTGCCGTTCGCGCTGTGGATGCTCGCCGGGTACGTCCGCGCGGTGCCGGCCGAGCTGGAGGAGGCGGCCGCCGTGGACGGCGCCGGGCGGCTGCGCACCCTGGTCTCCGTCACCGCGCCCCTGCTCGCGCCGGGGATCGTGGCGACGGCCCTGTTCGCCTTCATCACCGCGTGGAACGAGTTCTTCTTCGCGCTGGTCCTGCTGAAGACACCGGAGAAGCAGACCCTGCCCGTGATCCTCACCCACTTCATCGGCGCCGAGGGCGTCGCCGACCTCGGCCCGCTCGCCGCCGCGGCCTTCCTCGCGACCCTGCCCTCGCTCGTCGTCTTCGCCCTCATCCAGCGGCGGATCACGGGCGGCATGCTCGCCGGGGCGGTGAAGAGCTGATGACGGCACGCACCAGGATCGCGACCCTGCTGGCCTCCCTCACCCTGCTGCTCGCGGGCTGCTCGGGCGGCGGCGACGGAGCGGACGACGGCCGGATCACCCTGCGCTTCCAGTCCCTGGCCTGGCAGGAGGAGTCCGTCGAGGCCACCCGGGAGCTGGTGCGGGAGTGGAACGCCGCCCACCCCGACGTACGCGTCCAATACGTCCAGGGCAGCTGGGACAGCGTCCACGACCAGCTCCTCACCTCCTTCGAGGGCGGTGAGGCGCCCGACATCATCCACGACGCCTCCGACGACCTCGCGGACTTCGCCTACGGCGGCCACCTCGCCGACCTGACCGACCTGCTGCCCGAGCGGCTGAAGTCCGACATCCCGCGGCGCAGCTGGGAGACGGTCACCTTCGGCGACGGAATCTACGGTGTGCCGTTCCTCCAGGAACCGCGCGTACTGATCGCCAACGTGGACCTGCTGAAGGAGTCCGGCGTCCGCGTCCCGACGCCCGAGGACCCCTGGACCTGGGCGGAGTTCCGGCAGGTCACGAAGCGGCTGAGCGGCGACGGGCGGTACGGGGTGGCCTGGCCGCTGAAGGAGCCCGTCTCCGCCACGCTCAACCTGTCCCTGTCCACCGGCGGGCAGCTGTTCCACCGGGGGGCGGACGGCAAGGTCACCGTCCGGTTCGAGGAGAGCGACCAGGTGGTCCCGCGCACCATCCGCGATCAGGTCGACACCGACCACAGCGCCTCCCCGACCACCCTCGGCAGCGGCGGCTCCGACACCCTGCCCGGCTTCTTCGCGGGCAAGTACGCGATGGTGCCGCTCGGGTTCTCCTACCGCCAGCAGATCGAGCAGCAGGCGCCCGACGGCTTCGACTGGCAGGTGCTGCCCGCCCCGGCGGGAGCCGGTGGTCTCACCCAGGGCGTCAGCCCGCAGACCCTCTCCGTCGCCGAGGACAGTCCGCACAAGAAGGAGGCCGCCGCCTTCGTCGACTTCCTCCTCCGGCCGGACAACATGGTGCGCCTCGCCCTCGGCGACTGGATGCTGCCCACCGGCACCCGGGCCCTCGCGGACCCCGCCCTGCACACCCCCGAGCGGGGCTGGGCCACCGGTACCGCCCTCGCCGGTCATCTGCGCCCGGCGCCCGCGCAGTCCGTCCGCGGCTACCCCGAGTGGAAGGACAAGGTGGCCACCCCGGCCCTCCAGGAGTACTACAGCGGGGCCATCGACACGGACGAGCTGCGCGAGCGGCTGGAGGAGGACGGCAACCTCGTACTCGCCCGCTACCAGCGCTGAGGGCCGTCCGCGCGCCTGGATCCCGGCGCGCTCGTGGGCGAGGTGTCTCCTCGGCGGTGGCTGCGGCCGGACGCAGGGCTGACGAGAGGAGCGTAAATACTTTGTACGAGACGTATCGTCTCGCGTACGCTGCTCGCATGACCAGTCCCGCTCACATCGCCATGTTCTCCATCGCCGCGCACGGCCACGTGAACCCCAGCCTGGAGGTGATCCGCGAGCTGGTCGCGCGAGGCCACCGGGTGACGTACGCGATCCCGCCCGCCTTCGCGGAGAAGGTCGCCGACACGGGCGCCGAACCCAAGCAGTGGACCAGCACGCTGCCCGGCCCCGAAGTCGACCCGGAGGCGTGGGGGACCACGCTGCTGGACAACGTCGAGCCGTTCCTCGACGACGCGATCCAGGCGCTCCCGCAGCTCGTCGAGGCGTACGAGGGGGACGAGCCGGATCTGATCCTGCACGACATCGCCTCCTACCCGGCCCGGGTCCTCGGCCACCGCTGGGGCGTACCCGTCGTCTCCCTCTCACCGTGCATGGTCGCCTGGGAGGGGTACGAGAAGGAGGTCGGCGAGCCGATGTGGGAGGAGCCGCTGAAGACCGAGCGCGGCCGGGCGTACTACGCCCGCTTCCACGCCTGGCTGGAGGAGAACGGGATCACGATGCACCCCGACCCGTTCGCCGGCCGTCCGGCCCGCTCCCTGGTGCTGATCCCGAAGGCGCTCCAGCCCCACGCCGACCGGGTGGACGAGACGGTGTACAGCTTCGTCGGCGCCTGCCAGGGCGACCGCACCGCCGAGGGGGAGTGGCGGCGTCCCGAGGGCGCCGAGAAGGTCGTCCTCGTCTCCCTCGGGTCGGCCTTCACCAAGCAGCCCGCCTTCTACCGGGAGTGCGTCGAGGCGTTCGCCGGCCTGCCCGGCTGGCACCTGGTGCTCCAGATCGGCAGGCACGTCGACCCCGCCGAGCTGGGCGACGTACCGGGGAACGTGGAAGTGCGGTCGTGGGTACCGCAGTTGGCGGTCCTCCAGCAGGCCGACCTGTTCGTCACCCACGCGGGCGCCGGCGGCAGCCAGGAGGGCCTGGCCACCGCCACGCCGATGATCGCCGTACCGCAGGCCGCCGACCAGTTCGTCAACGCGGACATGCTCGAAGGGCTCGGCGTGGCCCGGCGGCTCCCCACCGAGGAGGCCACCGCCGAGGCGCTGCGCACCGCCGCCCTCGCCCTGGTCGACGACCCCGAGGTGGCGGGCCGCCTAGAGGAGATCCGGGCCCGGATGGCGCGGGAGGGCGGCACCCGGCGGGCGGCCGACCTGATCGAGGCCGAGCTGGCGGCGGCGAGAGCCTGACCGAACCGGAGGGAAGAGCCCGGGAGTATCCCCGGGAGAACGCCGGGACGCCCGTCGGTTCGGGGACCGACGGGCGTCCCGGCGTTGCCGCGGACCGGCGGGCAGCGGCTCAGACCCCGACCCGCTCGCCCCGCCCGCCGCGCTCGTCCGGGGCGTTCACCTCGGCGATCGCCTCGGGTGCCTCGTCGTGGGTGAGGTCCGGCAGCCGGTGCATCCACTTCGGCAGGTACCAGTTGCGCTCGCCCAGCAGGGACATCACGGCGGGCAGCAGCACCCCCCGGATGATCGTCGCGTCGATCAGCACCGCCGCCGCCAGGCCCACGCCCATCTGCTTCATGGACTGCATCGACAGCGTGCCGAAGATGGCGAACACGGCGACCATGATGACGGCGGCACTGGTGACGACCCCGGCCGTGGTGACCACGCCGTGCCGGATCGCGTCCTCGGTGTTCCGCCCCCGCAGCCGCGCCTCCCGGATCCGCGAGACCACGAAGACGTGGTAGTCCATCGACAGGCCGAAGAGGATCACGAAGAGGAACAGCGGCAGCCAGGTGATGATGGCGCCCACACCCTCCGCGCCCACCAGCGAGGCACCCCAGCCGTGCTGGAACACGGCGACCAGGATGCCGTACGCCGCGCCCACCGACAGCAGGTTCAGCACGATCGACGTGAGGGCGACGGTCAGCGACCGGAACGAGAGCAGCATCAGCACGAAGGCGAAGATCACCACGAACACGAAGACCGGGAGCACCGATCCCACCAGCTGGTCGTTGAAGTCCTTCGACCCGGCGACCTGACCGGTGATCGGCGCCTCGACCCCCTCCACCCCGCCGAGGGTGGCCGGCCGTACCTCGTCGCGCAGCGTCTCCAGGCTCCGGCCCGCCTCGTCCAGATCGGAGCCGCCCACCAGCGGGACGTACACCAGGGCGACGTTCCGCTCGTCGTGGACCGTGATCTCGACCGGCCCGCGCGAGGCGCCCGAACTGACCGCCCGCTCGCGGAAGTCGGCCAGCGCGGCCCGCACCTCGGGCGCGTTGATGTCGTCCGCCTTCACGACCACCTCGGCCGGGTCGGACCCGCCCGGGAAGGCAGCGTTGACCCGGTTGTACGTCTGCACGATGGGCAGCGAGTCACCGAACTCCTGGTCCAGCGTGAGGTTCTGCGTCTTCATGCCGAGGGCGGGTGCGGCGACGGCCAGCAGCGCGCCGGTCGCCACGGCGGCGGCCAGCAGCGGCTTGGCGAGCACGCGGTCCAGGACGGCCGTCCAGAAGCGGCTGTTCTGGGAGCCTCCGTTGCCGCGACGCCGGCGCAGGAAGGGCACGCGGCCCTTCTCCACCCGCTCGCCCAGCAGCGACAGCAGCGCGGGCAGCACCGTCACCGAGCCGACCATGGCGACCGCGACCACCATCAGCGAGGCCAGGCCCATCGCCTCGAACTCGGCGATGCCGGTGAACAGCATGCCCGCCATCGCCACGCAGACCGTGACACCGGAGACGACGATCGCCCGGCCGCTGGTGGCGGCGGCGATGCTCAGCGCGGTCCGGGCGTCCCGTCCGGCGGCGCGCTCCTCGCGCTCGCGGCGCAGGTAGAACAGGCAGTAATCGACGCCGACGGCCAGACCGACCAGCAGCATCACGGAGTTGGCGGTCTCGCTCATCGGCTGGAAGTGGCTGACCAGGGCCATCAGACCCATGGTCGCGATGATCGCGGTGATCGCCAGCGCCACCGGGACCAACGCCGCCACCAGCGCGCCGAAGGCGACCAGCAGGATGCCGAGGGCCACCGGGACCGCCGAGTACTCGGCCTTCTTGAAGTCGTCGCCGAACGCGTCGTCGAACGTCTTCATCATGCTGGCGCCGCCGATCTCCTCGATCCGCAGCGTCTCGTGCTCCTCCTGGACGCCCTCGACGGCCTCCAGCACCGGCTCGACCCGCTCGCCCGCGGTGTCCGACTCGCCGCGCATGTCGAACTGGACCAGCGCGCTGCGCCCGTCCTCGGAGATGGTCTTCGTGTCGTACGGCGAGGCCACGCCCGTGACCTCACCGGTCTTCTCGACCGCCGCCATCACCGCGGTGACCGCCGCGCGGAACTCGGCGTCCGTCGCCCTGGTCGTGCCGTCCTTCGCCTGGATCAGGACGGTCTCACCGGCCGGCTCCTCGATCCCCGCGTCCTCGATGATCTTCGCGGCGGTGTGCGTCTCGCCCCCCAGCTGGTCGCTGTCCTTGACGTCGACCCGCCCGGCCGCCGAGCCGAGCCCCATCGCCAGGACGACGAACAGCACCCAGATGCCGACGGCAGCCCATCGGTGCCGGGCGCTCCAGCCACCGGCCCGGGCGGCCAGACCCCGCACCCGTATGTCCCCATTCCCCATGACGGGCTTGCCCCCTCGTGAGCGGTGGCGGCCCCCTGCCGCCACCTTCCGCTTCGAAGGTATGGGCCGGATAAGGCCGTCACGTCGTGCTCACCGGTGACCTCGCCGGGCGCCGGCTCATCCCTCCGTATCGCCGGTCTCACCGCTGAGAAGGACCCGGTCCCTTACACCTATCGGGGCCCCGCCCCGGAGGAACCGGCTCCGGTCCGGCGGCGGACACGCCCCTTCCGCAACGTTGTTGAATAAGTCACAGGTGTGTGTAGTGGTTGAACCCCGCGCACCCATCGGCGAGAGTGGCGCGCACGTCCGCCCACGTGCGGGCCCGGCCGTCGTGCCCGCCCCCACGGGGCACGACGGCCGTTCTATGGTGTGCGGCATGACGACGACGTACGCGGCGCTGCTGCGCGGGATCAACGTGGGCGGCGCGCGGAAGCTCCCGATGGCCGAACTGCGCGCACTCCTGGAGGAACTCGGTCACGGCGCCGTACGCACCCATCTGCAGAGCGGGCAGGCCGTGTTCACGTCCGGCCACGGTGACGAGGACGCGCTGGCCGCCGAGTTGACGCGGGCGATCGAGAAGCGCTTCGGCTTCGGCGTCGACGTCATCGTCCGCGACCACGCCTACCTCGCGGCGGTCGCCGAGGCGTGCCCCTTCCCGGCCGACGGGTTGGAGCCCAAGCAGCTCCACGTCACGTACTTCTCCGGGCCGGTCGACGAGGAGCGCTTCGCGGGCATCGACCGGTCGGCCTTCCGGCCCGAGGACTTCCGCCTCGGCGACCGCGCCCTGTACCTGTACGCGCCCGACGGCCTCGGCCGGTCCAGGCTCGCCGAGGCTCTGGCCAAGCCGCGCGTGACCAAGGGCCTGATCGCCACCACCCGCAACTGGAACACCGTCACCAAGCTGGTGGAGCTGACCGGCGCCTGAGCCCGGCGGGCGCTCAGGCGCCCACCGCCGCCGGCACCGGTACCCGGGCCGCGTCGTAGCGCTCCAGCAGCACCCGCGCCACCTCGGGCGAGGGGCCGAGGACGTCCGCCAGCACGTCCGCCTCGGCCGCGCCGCGTGCGATGCGGTCCGGGAGGAAGCCGGGGGCCAGGACGTACGGGGCGACGGCCACCCGCGCGCAGCCCAGGGCGCGCAGTTCCCGCACCGCGTCCTCGGTGCGGGGAAGGGAAGCGGAGGCGAACGCAGGCCGCACGGCGCACCAACCGGTGTGCCGCCACTCCCGCGCGATTTCAGCGATCACTGCGATCGCCTCCGGGTCCGAGGACCCCGCCGAGGCCAGCACGACCCCGGTCGAGGACTTGTCGGCGGGCGTGAGGCCCGCCTCGTACAGGCGCCGTTCCAGCGCCGACAGGAGCAGGGGGGAGGGGCCGAGCACCTCCGCCTGACGGATCCGCAGCCGCGGCGGGGCGTCCGCCAGGACCGCCGGGATGTCCGCCTTGGCGTGGAAGGCGCGGGTCAGCAGCAGGGGCAGGGCGACGACGTCCCGCACCCCCTCCGTCTCCAGGGACTCCAGCACGCCCTGCACCGAGGGCACGTTGAAGTCCAGGAAGCCCGTCTCCACCCGTACGTCCGGGCGCAGCGACCTGACCCGGCGCACCAGGGCGTGCACGGTCGCGGCGTGCCGCGGGTCGCGGCTGCCGTGGGCGATGACCAGGAGGACCGGCGTGGACATGGTGCCGTCAGCTCCTCACCAGCAGGCCGCGGCTGCGCAGCACCCACCGCTCCAGCGGGCTGAAGATCAACAGGTCGATGGCGATGCCGACGATCAGGATCAGCAGGATGGCCTCGAAGACCATGGCCATGTCGCTGGCGTTGCGGCCGTTCTCCAGGAGCTGGCCGAGGCCGACGCCGAGGTCGGGGAAGGAGGCGATGATCTCGGCGGCCATCAGGGAGCGCCAGGAGAAGGCCCAGCCCTGCTTGAGGCCGGCGACATAGCCGGGGAGCGCGGCCGGCAGGACGATGTGCCAGGTGCCCTTCAGACCGGTCGCGCCGAGGGTGCGGCCGGCGCGGAAGAAGAGCGGGGAGACCTGGTCGACACCGGACACCAGGCCGTTGGCGATGGAGGGCACCGCGCCCAGCAGGATGACGGCGTACATCATCGAGTTGTTCAGGCCCAGCCAGATCACGGCCGGCGGCACCCAGGCCACCGACGGCAGCGACTGGAGGCCGGACAGGATCGGGCCGATCGCCGCGCGCACGAACTTCACGCGGGAGACGAGCAGCCCCAGCGGCGTGCCGATCAGCAGCGCCAGCAAGAAGCCGGACAGACCGCGCGAGACGCTGGTCCAGATGTAGCCGAGGAGTTCGCCCTGGAGCCACGCCTGGTGGACCACGTGCCACACGTCGGACGGGGCGGGCAGCTTGGTCGGGTCGTCGACGATCTCGAAGGAGACCAGGCCCTGCCAGACCGCCAGCACCAGGAGCACGGCGACGGCCGGGGGCAGGATCTTCTCCACGAGGGTCTGCCGGAAGGGCGTGCGGCCCTGCTGCACCGTCTCCAGTGCGTCCAGGCCCGCCTCCAGACCGGCGAGATCGCCGCCCTCCTTGGCGGGGCGGGTCGTGTCAGTGCTGGCCATGGCGGCGGATCTCCCCACGCAGTTCTTCGGTGATCTCGACGGACAGTTCCGCGACCTGGGCGTCCTCGATGCGGCGCGGCTGCGGGATGCCGACCGTCCATTCCCGCGCCACGCGCCCCGGACGCGACGACAGCAGCACCACGCGCTCGGCGAGGCGGACGGCCTCGCGGACGTTGTGGGTGACGAAGAGGACGGACAGCCGCGTCTCGCGCCAGATCCGGGTCAGTTCGTCGTGCAGGACGTCACGGGTGATGGCGTCCAGGGCCGCGAAGGGCTCGTCCATCAGCAGGAGCTTGCTCTCCTGGGCCAGGGCCCGGGCCATCGCGACCCGCTGGCGCATGCCGCCGGACAGCTCGTGCACCCGCTTGCCGTGCGCGCCCTTCAGCCGCACGAGTTCGAGCAGCTCCTCCGCCTTGTCGCGGCGCTCCGACTTGGGCACACCGCGCAGCTTCAGGGCCAGTTCGATGTTCTTGCCCGCGGTCAGCCACGGGAAGAGGGCGTGCTCCTGGAACATCAGGGCCGGCCGCCCGTCCGTGGTGATCGCGCCGGCGCTGGGCCTGTCCAGGCCGGCCACCAGGTTCAGCAGCGTGGACTTGCCGCAGCCGGAGGCCCCCAGGAGGGTGACGAACTCGCCGGGCGCGACATCGAGGGAGATGTCGTCCAGCACGAGCTGCTGCCCGGTGGGGCCCGGATACGACTTGGAGACGTGCTCGATCCGGGCGGCGTGCGTGGCCGTCGCGGTGCCCTCGTCGGCCTTGGCGAGGGTCGTGGTCGTGGCCATGGTCGTCACCTCCTGGGAGTGGTCGGGTTCCGGGCTTACTGGACGCCGAGACCGGCGTCGTCGACCGCGGGCTCGCCCTTGGCCGCGAGGACCTTGTTGAGCAGCGTGAGGTCGTAGATGCCCTCGAGGTCGGGCTGCTCCAGCAGGCCCGCCTTGACGGCGTGGTCGGCCTGGGAGTCGAGGGTGGCGGCCAGCGGGTCGTCGGTGAGCCGGATCGACTTCCACGCCGGGTCCAGGACGTCGGCGGGCAGGGCCTTGCCGGTGTCCTTCTCGAGCTGCTTGTTGGCGGCGGCCTTGGCCTCGTCGGGGTTGGCCTCGATCCACTCGTTGGTGTCGACCGACGCCTCGAGCACCGCCTCCACCGCCTTCGGGTGCTCCTCGAGGAACTTCTGCGACACGATGATGTTCGTGATCACGAACTTCTCGTCCGGCCACAGCGTCGACTCGTCCAGCAGCACCTTGCCGCCCTGGGCGACCAGCTTCGACGCGGTGGGCTCCGGCACCCAGGCGCCGTCGACGGAACCGGACTTGAAGGCGTCCGGGGTCACCTTGTTGTCACTGCGGACGACCGTCACGTCGCCCTTGCCGCTCTGCGCGTCGACCTTCCAGCCCTGTTCGGCGATCCAGTTGAGGAAGGCGACGTCCTGCGTGTTGCCGAGCTGCGGGGTCGCGATGCGCTTGCCCTTGACGTCCTTCAACGACTTGATCCTGTCGGGGTTCACCACCAGCCGCACCCCGCCGGAGGCCGAGCCGCCGACGATCCGCAGGTTCTTGCCGTCCGACTTGGCGTAGCCGTTGATCGCCGGGGACGGGCCGATCCAGCCGATGTCGATCGAGCCGGAGTTCAGCGCCTCGATCTCGGAGGGACCCGCGTTGAAGACCGCGTACTTGGCCTCGGTCGCGCCCAGCGCCTTCTGGAAGAAGCCCTTCTCGTTGCCGACCAGGGCCGTGGCGTGGGTGACGTTGCCGAAGTAGCCGATCCGGACGGAGTCGAGACCGTCGATCTTCTCGGCCCCGGCGGCGATCTCCGCGCCCCCGTCGTCCTTGGCCTGGGAGCCGTACCCGCAGCCGGCGAGGGCCAGCAGCGGGAGGGCGGCGAGGGCCGCCAGGGTGCGGCGCAGGGGCTTGGTGGCAGGCACGGGAGGTGTTCCTCTCGGTGGCCCGGCGATCACGTTCCGTCAGGTCGTGGCCGGGAGTTCGGCGGGTGTGCGTCTACGGCGGTGGGGGTGAGGGCGCGCGAGCGGTGCGCGTACGTCACCGTCCACATCGCCCCACGCCGCCCTGCCCGCTCCCGAGGGCGCCGCTGCCGACGCGACCGCCCTCCTTCGCGAAGGTGGACCAGAAATCGGGGGAGGCCATGACTAGAAGTCCCACCCGCCGTCGTCCGTCTCGTCCTTGACCGGCTCGGGCGCGGCGAAGGACTCGCCGACCATGCCCGCGGTGAGCGTGGTGCCGTCGCTCGGGTCGATCAGGATGAAGGAACCGGTGCGTCGGGAGTCGGCGTAGGAGTCCGCGGGCAGCGGCTCGGCGGTGCGGATCTTCACCCGGCCGATGTCGTTGGCGACGAGCTGCCCGGGGTGCGGGTGCAGCGACAGGTCGTCCAGCGTGAGCCGGGCCGGGATGTCCTTGACGATCGCCTTCACCGTGCGGGTGCCGTGCTTGATGAGGACGCGGTGGCCCACGGTCAGCGGCGCGTCGGCGACGTGGCAGACCGTCGCCTCCAGGTCCTGGGTGGTCTCCGGCGCGTCCTTGCTGGGCACGATCAGGTCGCCGCGGGAGACGTCGATGTCGTCCTCCAGCAGCAGCGTCACCGACTGCGGTGTCCAGGCCGCCTCGGCCGGCTCGCCCAGCACGTCGATCCCGGACACCTTCGAGGTGCGGCCCGACGGCAGGACGGTGACCTCGTCGCCGACGCGGAAGGTGCCGGCCGCGATCTGGCCCGCGTAGCCGCGGTAGTCGGGGTGCTCGGCGGTCCGCGGCCGGATCACGTACTGCACGGGCAGCCGGGCGTGGCAGTGCGCCAGGTCGTGGCTGACCGGCACCGTCTCCAGGTGCTCCAGCACGGTCGGCCCGCCGTACCAGTCCATGACCGCCGACGGCTCCACCACGTTGTCCCCGGCGAGCGCCGAGATCGGGATGGCGGTGACCTCCGGGACGCCCAGCTCGGTCGCGTACGCCGTGAACTCCTCGGCTATCGCGGCGAACACGGACTCCCGGTAGTCCACCAGGTCCATCTTGTTGACGGCGAGGACGACGTGCGGCACCCGCAGCAGGGCGGCGATCGCGGCGTGCCGGCGGGTCTGCTCGACGACGCCGTTGCGGGCGTCGACCAGGATGACCGTCAGCTCGGCCGTCGAGGCGCCGGTGACCATGTTCCGGGTGTACTGCACGTGCCCGGGGGTGTCGGCCAGGATGAACCGGCGGCGCGGGGTGGCGAAGTAGCGGTAGGCCACGTCGATGGTGATGCCCTGCTCGCGCTCGGCCCTGAGGCCGTCGGTGAGCAGCGCGAGGTCCGGGGCATCCTGGCCGCGGCTCGCGGAGGCGCGCTCCACGGCCTCCAGCTGGTCGACGAGGACCGACTTGGAGTCGTGCAGGAGGCGGCCGACCAGGGTGGACTTGCCGTCGTCGACGGACCCGGCGGTGGCGAACCGCAGCAGGGTGGTCTCCGACAGCTGCTCGACCGACAGCGGCTCGGTGGGTTCGGTGGTGCTGGTCATGGCTAGAAGTACCCCTCGCGCTTGCGGTCTTCCATCGCGGCCTCGGACATCTTGTCGTCGGCACGCGTGGCGCCGCGCTCGGTGAGCCGGGAGGCGGCGATCTCGGCGATCACCTTCTCGATGCTGTCGGCGTCGGAGTCGACGGCGCCGGTGCAGGACATGTCGCCGACGGTGCGGTAGCGGACCTGCCGCTTCTCGACCGTCTCGCCGTCCTTCGGGCCGCCCCACTCGCCGGCGGTCAGCCACATGCCGGACCGGGAGAAGACCTCGCGCTCGTGGGCGTAGTAGATCGCCGGCAGTTCGATGCCCTCGCGGGCGATGTACTGCCACACGTCCAGCTCGGTCCAGTTGGAGAGCGGGAAGACGCGGACGTGCTCGCCGGGGGCGTGCCGGCCGTTGTACAAGTTCCACAGCTCGGGGCGCTGGCGGCGCGGGTCCCACTGGGAGAACTCGTCGCGCAGCGAGAACACCCGCTCCTTGGCCCGGGCCTTCTCCTCGTCGCGGCGCCCGCCGCCGAAGACGGCGTCGAACCTCTCCGCCTGGATCTTCTCGGTCAGCGGCAGGGTCTGCAGCGGGTTGCGGGTGCCGTCCGGGCGCTCCTTGAGCACGCCCCGGTCGATGTAGTCCTGCACGGAGGCCACGTGCAGACGCAGCCCGTGCCGGTCGACCGTGCGGTCGCGGTACTCCAGGACCTCGGGGAAGTTGTGCCCGGTGTCCACGTGCAGCAGCGAGAACGGGACCGGCGCGGGCGCGAACGCCTTCAGCGCCAGGTGCAGCATGACGATGGAGTCCTTGCCGCCGGAGAAGAGGATCACCGGCCGCTCGAACTCGCCCGCCACCTCGCGGAAGATGTGCACCGCCTCGGACTCGAGGGCGTCGAGGTGGGAGAGGGCGTACGGGCCGGCCGTGCCCTCCCGCACCGCAGCGACGGTCGTCGTCATGCCAGTCCCCTTTCGGTGAGCAGGGCGTGGACCGCCGCGGCGGACTCCTGAACGGTCTGGTCCTGCGACTCGATGCGCAGGTCGGGCTTGAGGGGCTCCTCGTACGGGTCGTCCACACCGGTGAGACCGGAGATCTCGCCCGCGGCCTGCTTGGCGTACAGGCCCTTCACGTCGCGCACCGAGCACACCTCGACCGGGGTGGCCACGTGCACCTCGACGTACGCCGTGCCGTTCGCCTCGTGCCGCTCGCGCACCGCGTCCCGGCTGTCCGCGTACGGGGCGATCACCGGGACCAGCGCCGTGACGCCGTTGCGGGCGAGCAGTTCGGCGACGAACCCGATGCGCTGCACGTTGGTGTGCCGGTCCGCGCGGCTGAAGCCGAGGCCCGCCGAGAGGAACTCGCGGATCTCGTCGCCGTCGAGCAGCTCGACGCGCCGGCCCTCCTCGCGCAGCCGGCCGGCCAGTTCGCGGGCGATGGTGGTCTTGCCGGCACTGGGCAGACCCGTGAGCCAGACGGTGGCTCCGGTCGTCACGTGGTTCTCCCTGGATCTCGATGGTCCGGTGATCGTCGGTCCGGTGGTGGTCGTCATGTCAGCCGTGCAGTCCGCACTCGGTCTTGGAGCGGCCCGCCCAGCGTCCGGCGCGGGCGTCCTCGCCCTCCAGCACACGACGGGTGCAGGGCGCGCAGCCCACGGAGGCATAGCCGTCCATCAGCAGCGGATTGGTGAGAACGCCGTGCTCGGTGACGTACGTTTGCACATCTTCCTGTGACCACTTCGCGATGGGCGAGATCTTCACCTTGCCCCGCTTCTCGTCCCAGCCGACGACCGGTGTGTTCGCCCGGGTCTCGGACTCGTCGCGGCGCAGCCCGGTCGCCCAGGCCAGGTAGCCCTTCAGGCCCTCCTCCAGCGGCCTGACCTTGCGCAGCGCGCAGCACAGGTCGGGGTCGCGGTCGTGCAGCTTCGGGCCGTACTCGGCGTCCTGCTCGGCGACCGTCTGCCGGGGGGTGAGCGTGATGACGTTCACGTCCATCACGGCCTCCACGGCGTCCCGGGTGCCGATGGTCTCCGGGAAGTGGTAGCCGGTGTCGAGGAACACCACGTCCACGCCGGGCAGGGCACGGGAGGCGAGGTGGGCGACGACCGCGTCCTCCATCGAGGAGGTCACGCAGAAGCGGCTGCCGAAGGTGTCCGCCGCCCACTGGAGGATCTCCAGCGCGGAGGCGTCCTCCAGCTCACGGCCGGCCCGCTCGGCGAGCGCCTTGAGGTCGTCGGTCGTCCGCTCTTCCTGAAGTGCCGTCATTTCGGTTCCCCTCCAGTGGAGTTGGGCTGAAGCCCCCGGGCGAGGAGCCCGAGGAACTTCAACTGGAATGCGCGGTTGCACGCCCCGCATTCCCAGGCGCCGTGGCCCTGCTCGCCCGGACGCAGGTCCTCGTCGCCGCAGTAGGGGCAGTAGAAGGGCGCGGCGCGCTCGCTCACGACAGGGCCTCCTCGGAGGCGCGGGCCGCCCAGGTGGCGAAGCGCTCGCCGTCCTCGCGCTCGGCCTGGTAGCGCTTGAGGACTCGCTCCACGTAGTCGGGCAGCTCCTCGGCCGTGACCTTCAGGCCGCGCACCTTGCGGCCGAAGCCCGGCTCCAGGCCGAGCGCGCCGCCCAGGTGCACCTGGTAGCCCTCGACCTGCTCGCCCCGGTCGTCGAGGACCAGCTGGCCCTTGAGGCCGATGTCCGCGGTCTGGATGCGGGCGCAGGCGTTGGGGCAGCCGTTGAGGTTGATGGTGAGCGGCTCGTCGAACTCGGGGAGCCGGCGCTCCAGCTCGTCGATGAGCGAGGCGCCGCGCGCCTTGGTCTCGACGATGGCCAGCTTGCAGAACTCGATACCGGTGCAGGCCATGGTGCCGCGCCGGAAGGTGGACGGCCGGGCGGTGAGGTCCAGGGCCTCCAGGGACTCGACGAGGGAGTCGACCCGGTCCTGCTCGACGTCGAGGATGATCATCTTCTGCTCGACGGTGGTGCGGACCCGGCCCGATCCGTGCGCCTCCGCCAGGTCGGCGACCTTGGTCAGGGTGGTGCCGTCGACGCGGCCGACGCGCGGGGCGAAGCCGACGTAGTAGCGGCCGTCCTTCTGCCGGTGCACACCGATGTGGTCGCGCCAGCGGCTGGTCGGGTCGGCGGGCGCCGGGCCGTCGGTCAGCTTCCGCTTCAGGTACTCGTCCTCCAGCACCTGGCGGAACTTCTCCGCGCCCCAGTCGGCGACCAGGAACTTCAGGCGGGCGCGGTTGCGCAGCCGCCGGTAGCCGTAGTCGCGGAAGATCGAGATGACGCCCTCGTAGACGTCGGGCACGTCGTCGATCGGCACCCAGGCGCCGAGGCGCACGCCCAGCTTCGGGTTGGTGGACAGGCCGCCGCCGACCCACAGGTCGAAGCCTGGACCGTGCTCGGGGTGCTCGACGCCGACGAACGCCACGTCGTTGATCTCGTGCACCACGTCCAGCACCGGCGACCCGGAGATCGCGGTCTTGAACTTGCGGGGGAGGTTCGAGTACGCGGGGTTGTTCAGGACCCGGCGCTTCATCTCCTCCAGGGCCGGCGTGCCGTCAATGATCTCGTCCTCGGCGATACCGGCGACCGGGGAGCCGATCATCACGCGGGGCGTGTCGCCGCAGGCGGTGACCGTGGACAGGCCGACGCCCTCCAGGCGCTGCCAGATCTCGGGCACGTCCTCGATGCGGATCCAGTGGTACTGGACGTTCTGCCGGTCGGTGATGTCGGCCGTGCCGCGCGCGAACTCCTGCGAGATCTCACCGATGACGCGCAGCTGCGCGGTGGTCAGCGCGCCGCCGTCGATGCGGACCCGCAGCATGAAGTAGCTGTCGTCCAGCTCCTCCGGCTCCAGGACCGCCGTCTTTCCGCCGTCGATGCCCTGCTTGCGCTGGGTGTACAGACCCCACCAGCGCATCCGTCCGCGCAGGTCGCTGGGGTCGATGGAGTCGAAACCGCGCTTGGAGTAGATCGTCTCAATACGTGTCCGCACATTGAGACCGTCGTCGTCCTTCTTGACCTGCTCGTTGCCGTTGAGCGGAGTGAAGTGACCGGCCGCCCACTGACCCTCGCCGCGGTGACGGCTCACCTTGCGGCGGGGGGTCGCGGCAGCGGGATTCGGCGGCGTGGCGGCCATGGTTGACACGTCCTTCGGGACAGCGGTGGAGGGGGCCGGCGCGTGGCGCCGACCGTGCGGGGCAGTGGTCGGGTGCCGGATGGGCGGCTCTGACCTGCGCAAACGGGCACACGAGCAGGGTGCGCGTCATTGCGCGGGCAGGAGGCGAAGACAGGGAATCCGGTAGTGCTGGAGGGTGCTCTCAGCGGCCCGGACAGATGGCGCTGGACATGCGGCCGAGGTCGACGTGCCGCCGACTCACCAAGGCAATTCCAGTTCCAGGCATGACGGAAGATTGGCACGGCGATCTGGACACAGTCCAGCAATGTCCAAAATGCAGACACCCTTGTCTCGCACAACGAGACAAGGGTGTCGTGGGTCACATGCGGGGCCGCGAACCCCGGCCGGGCGGCCGGTCAGGCGGGGAACGCGCCGGGCCAGGGGCCCGGGGTGGCCACCTCCGGCTCCTCCTCCACCCTGGTGTCGAAGAGGCGGAAGCCGCGCCGCTGGTAGTTGTCCATCGCGAACTCGCCGTCCTTGCTGCACGTGTGCAGCCACACCCGCTTGGTCGCGGCCAGCCCCGGCCAGCGCTCCGCCAGGTCCCAGGCGCGGGCGGTGCCGTACGAGAGCAGATGGCCGCCGATGCGCCGGCCCCGGAAGGCCGGGAGCAGGCCGAAGTACTCGATCTCCACGACCCCGTCGTCCCCGGGCGTCAGCTCCACGTACCCGGCGGGCGTGCCGCGGTCGTAGGCGACCCAGGTCTCCACGCCCGGCCGCTCCAGGTGCTCCCGCCACCGCGCGTAGGTCCAGCCGAGCCGGTCGGTCCAGCGGATGTCCCCGCCGACCGAGGCGTACAGGAAGCGGCTGAACTCGGGGGAGGGGACCTCGGAGCGGACGATGCGGACGTCCCCGTCCGGGGCGGCGGCCGGCAGCAGGTCGGTCGGCGCCGTCTGCTCCAGGGACCACGTGGTCACGGCGATGTTGGTCATGCCGGTCAGGGAATCATCAGCCCCGCGGATCTGTCGATCCCCGCCCGGCCGCACCGCCCGGCGGGCTCAGTCCAGGGCGTCCTCGATGGACCGGAGCGGCAGGGCGAACAGCATCCGGCCCGACTGGGACCAGACCTCGCCGGTCCCGGCCCAGTACGACAGGGACCCCACCGGCCCGCTCCAGCAGCGCTGCGAGCGGTCCGCCCCGCACTCCGTGGCGCGGGAGCCCTCGGTGTCCTGGCGCCACAGGGTGCCGCGTCCGTCCTCCCCGCCGGCCGCGCGGCCCAGGTACCACTCGGCGGACGCCGCCCCGGCGGGGTGGTGCGACAGCACGCCGCCCACCTCGGTCGCACCGGTCCGGTACGCCTCGACGGCGTCGACGTGTCCGGCCGGGTCGACGGCCGGGAGCCCGGAGCGCGCCGGATCGGTGCTGAGGGAGTAGCGCCACAGCCGGGTGGGGCGGTCGCTGTCCGCGGGCACCCGCTCGCTCGCCACCAGGCTGGCGGGGACCGTCCCCCGGTCCAGCGAGAGCGCGCCGGGGCGCGCGGCGCCGGAGGAGTCGGAGAGCCGGTACGAGGCGACGGCGGGCAGCACGTACCGGTGGCCGGCCGCCGCCCAGCCGCCGGGGACCCGGCCGACGGCGTCCGCGTCGGTGGTGGCGCGCTGGATCCGGTCCACGTCGTACACGAAGAGCGCGTCCCGGCCGCCCGTGCCGGCGGTGACCAGCAGCTTGTCCTGGTACCAGACCATGCCCGACACGGGGGAGGCGAGCCCCCGGTAGTCGTGGCCGCCGTCGACCGGGACGGCGAGCAGCGCCGAGGTGTAGGGGAGCCGGCCGGGGTCGTCGGCGTCGACGAAGGAGACGCGGGCCAGACCGCCCTCGGGCGTGCCGTCGTCGCGGGACCAGGCGGACAGGACGACGCGGCGGGCACCCCAGCGGCCGTCGTCGTCGGCGTCCCCGGAGGTGGTGACCGCGCCGGGGCGCCAGCCCTCGGTGTCGTCCGCCTCCCAGCAGTAGGCGCGGGTGGCCGCGGGCGAGACGGGCAGCGCCTCCCGCTCCTCGGCCGTGCAGTCGGCGGCGTCCCGCAGGGCGTGGTCGGCGGAGTCGAGGACGGCGCCGACGCCCACCGGGTCGCCCATCGCGGCGGAGAGCCGGTCGAGCCAGGGGCGCGGTACGTGATGCTCCGTCAACCGCAGGTCGTCGGTGGCGGCGACGGAGGTCAGGGGCTTCAGCTCGCCCGGGTCGTCGGCCATCGTGGCCTGCGAGGCGCTGATCATCGTGGCGGCGCCCGTGAGTGCGAGGGCCGCGCCGGTCAGAGCGGCGCGCAGCGCCCTGCCCCGCCTGCGTCGGCGGTGTCTGCCGCGATGCTTCATGAAACCTCCACAGGCACCGGACCAACTGCGCTCTTCGGCGGCCGCGTTGACCGAGGGGCAGTAGGGGCGGTCCGTAGAGGATGCTACGACAGACGGACGGCCCGGCGGACGCGGACGCTGCAAATATGCGAGGAATATGCGAGAAGACCCTGCCGGCCCCCTTCGCGTCCCGCCGCCCGCGGGCACCCCTGCGCGGCACCGGTACGGCCCCGCTCATGGCACCGGTGCGGCCCCCGTTCACGGCGCCGATACGGCCCCCTTCACGGCACCGGTACGACTCCCCGCCGTTCCGCCACCGCCGGAGCCGTCGAGTGCGGCAGCAGGTCACGGGGGTCGGGCGGCAGGACCACCTCGATCTCCACGTCGTCGCAGAAACGATACGGCCGGTGCTCCAGGTACGCCCCGAGGTACTTCCTGACCCGCGACATCTCCGCCCGCACCGTCACCGTGCGGGCCGGGTCGCCGAACATGTCCTCGGCCAGCCCCGCGGCACTGCGCCCGGAGCGGTGGACGGCCAGCAGGTACAGCAGTTCGGCGTGGCGGGGACTCAGTTCCCGCTCCCAGTCCTCCGCGCCGCCCAGCACCCGCACCCACCAGCGGCGCGGCTGCCCCAGGTCCAGCACGATCCGCGCGCCCCCCTGCGGCACCGGCTCCCGGGCGGCCCGCACCAGCCACCCCTCGCCCAGCGGTTCGACCGTCGCCGCCCCGAAGCCCGGCAGCCACCGCGGCCCGGACGCCGGGGACTTGGGCAGCACCACCCGGTCCAGGGGCGGCATCCCCGTCACCGCCGCCGTCCAGCCGTCCCGGTCGGTCACCAGCGCCCGCCCGTCCAGACGGGCCAGCACCGGCGCGGCCACCGTGCGCAGCCGCTCCAGCGACCGCACGTGCATCTCCCGCAGCCGGGCCTCGGCGAGCTTGGCCACCGAGTCGACCCAGGCGAGCGTCGCCGGGTGCATGGTCTCCAGCGGCCCGCTCACGTCGACCACGCCGAGCAGCCGGCCGCTGCGCGGGTCGGTGATCGGCGCCCCGGCGCAGGTCCAGGTCGCCTGGGAACGCACGAAGTGCTCGGCGGCGAAGACCTGGACGGGCCGCCGGGTGACCGCCGGGGTGCCCACGCCGTTGGTGCCCACGACCTCCTCCCGCCAGTCCGCCCCGAGTTCGAAACCGAGACCGTCGGCCCGGCGCAGCACCCGCGCGCTGCCCTCCCGCCACAGCACCCGCCCCTCGTCGTCGGCGACGACCATGATGTGCTGGGCGACGTCCGCGACCGACAGCAGTCCCTCGCGCAGCACCGGCAGCACGTGCCGCAGCGGCGAGGCGTCCCGGCGCCGCCGCACCTCCTCCGGGGACAGCAGCCCGGCGCGGAAGTCGTGCTCCGGATCGACCCCGCTGCGCAGCATCCGGCCCCAGGACTCCTCGATCACCGGACGCGGCGCCACTGGGGCCCGCCCGCCGGAGAGTCTCGCGGAGCGGACCTCGTTCAGCACGCGCGCCGCCCGCGTCGTGTCGACGGCGGCGAACTGCGTCACGTCCATCGGCGAGAGCGCCACTGGTTCCCGTCCTCCCGAAAGTCGGATGTTCGTCTCATAGTGACCGCTTCCCCGGGGCCGAAGGGCACAGTCCGCACACAGCCGGAAGCAAGTTGCAACCCCTTGCAACCCTGGTGGACCGGAGTCGCGGGTGTCCAAACTTGAACCACGTCGCCCCGAGCGGCGCACTCGGCCTGAACGGGCCTGTGTGGCGGGGGTGGTGCCGTGTCGGCGCAGCACCACCCCCGCACCACCGAAGCCTCAGGCCACCGGCCGCGCCCGCTCCACCACCGACGCCAGATCCAGCGTCGGCGGCAGCGTGCCGAAGGCCGCGCCCCCGTCGCCGCCCAGCCGCCCCGCGCAGAACGCGTCGGCGACCTCCGGCGGCGCGTACCGCACCAGCAGCGAGCCTTGGAGCACCAGCGCCAGCCGCTCCACCAGCCGCCGCGCCCGCCCCTCGGCGGCCCCGAGGTCGGCCAGCTCCGTCAGCAGCCCCCGGATCGCCCCGTCCAGACGGTGGTCGGCGCCACGGGCCGCGCCCACCTCCGTCAGGTACGCGTCCAGCGCCGCCGGCTCCCGCCCCAGCGCCCGCAGCACGTCCAGCGCCTGCACGTTGCCGGCGCCCTCCCAGATCGAGTTCAGCGGCGACTCGCGCACCAGCCGGGGCATCCCGGACTCCTCGACGTACCCGTTGCCGCCCAGGCACTCGGCGGCCTCCACCGCCACCGGGGCGCACCGCTTGGTCACCCAGTACTTCGCCGCCGGCACCGCCAGCCGCAGCAGCGCCCGCTCCCGCTCGTCGCCGTCCTCCGCCGCGTCGTAGGCCGCCGCCAGCCGCAGCCCGAGCGCGGTGGCCGCCTCCGACTCGATCGCGAGGTCCGCGAGCACGTTGCGCATCAGCGGCTGGTCGGCCAGCTTCGCGCCGAACGCCTCCCGGTACGCGCAGTGGTGCACCGCCTGCGCCACCGCCTGCCGCATCAGCCCCGCCGACCCCAGGACACAGTCCAGCCGGGTCGCCGCCACCATGCCGATGACGGTCCGCACCCCGCGGCCCTCCTCGCCGACCCGGTGCGCCCAGGTCCCGGCGAACTCGACCTCGGCCGAGGCGTTGGACCGGTTGCCCAGCTTGTCCTTGAGCCGCTGGAGCAGGAACGCGTTGCGGGTGCCGTCCTCCAGCACGCGCGGCACCAGGAAGCAGGTCAGCCCGCCCGGCGCCTGCGCCAGCACCAGGAAGGCGTCCGACATCGGCGCCGAGCAGAACCACTTGTGCCCGGTCAGCTCGTAGGTGCCGTCCTCGGCCAGCGGACGCGCCGAGGTGGTGTTGGCCCGGACGTCGCTGCCGCCCTGCTTCTCCGTCATGCCCATCCCGAAGAGCGCCCCTGCCTTCAGACGGGCCGGCCGCAGCTCCCGGTCGTAGACCCGCGAGGTCAGCCGGGGCTCCCACTCGGCGGCCAGGGCCGGATCGGTGCGCAGGGCCGGGACCGCCGCGTGGGTCATCGACAGCGGGCAGCCGTTGCCCGCCTCGACCTGCGTCCACAGGACGAATCCGGCCGCGCGCCGCACATGCCCGCCCGGCCGGGACCAGGCGGCCGTCAGGCCCGCCGCCACGCCCTTGCCCAGCAGCCGGTGCCAGGCCGGGTGGAAGTCCACCTCGTCGATCCGGTGGCCGTACCGGTCGTGCGTGCGCAGCACCGGGGGGTTCGCGTTCGCCTGCGCGCCCCACTCCTGGGTCTGGAGCGAACCGCAGCCGCGTCCCAGGCCCGACAGCTCCGCGAACGCCTCCTCGCGCAGATGGGGGGCCAGGTGCCGCCCGACCGCGTCCGTCAGGGCCCGGTCGGCGGTGAAGACGTCGTGGCCGACCAGCGGCGGCGCCTGATTCGTGACGGTGTGGGTACTGCCTGCCATGACCGTGAACCTACCGTGCCGCCGACCCCCACGGGGCCCTCACCGGCGGGAGGCGGTCCGCGGATGAGTGCGACCCCCGGCGGCGGATACCTTTAGGGCGTGCAGCCAGCAAGTGAATCCCCCGAACGGCCCTCCGGCCGGCTCCATCGCGCCCGGGTCCTGTACCGGAACGTCTCCAAACGCAGGACCGCCTGGCTGCTCCTGAAGGACACCGTCAACTCGTGCATGGAGTACCGCATCCTCGGCCTGGCGGCCGAGGCGGCGTTCTTCACCCTGCTGTCGGTGCCGCCCCTGCTGCTGAGCCTCCTCGGGCTGCTCGGCTACGTCGACCTGTGGATCGGCGCCGACACCACCGAGAGCCTGCGCACCAACATCCTGGACGCCTCCCGCGCGGTGCTCTCGGAGCGGGGCGTCGAACAGATCACCGAGCCGATCCTGGACGACGTGATGAAGGGCGGCCGGCCCGACGTCATCTCCATCGGCTTCCTGTTCGCCCTGTGGTCGGGCTCCCGCGCGGTGAACGTCTTCATCGACACGATCACCGTGATGTACGGCCTCGACGGCGTCCGCGGCATCGTCAAGACGCGGCTGATGGCCTTCCTGCTCTTCCTCGTCGCCCTGCTGATCGGGTCGGTCGCGCTGCCGCTCATGGTGGCCGGACCGGACGCCGTGGTGCGCATCGTGCCGTGGTCGACGACGGTCGTCCAGGTCCTGTACTGGCCGGTCGTCATCATCCTGTCCGTCGCCTTCCTGACCACGCTCTACCACGTGTCCGTGCCGGTGCGCTCCCCGTGGATCGAGGACGTGCCCGGCGCGCTGGTCGCCCTCGCCATGTGGGTGCTCGGCAGCTTCCTGCTGCGCATCTACCTCACCAACACCGTCGAGGGCCCCACGATCTACGGCTCCCTCGCCGCGCCCGTGGCCGTGCTGCTGTGGATCGGCGTGTCCGCCTTCGCGGTGCTCGTCGGGGCGGCGGTCAACGCGGCCATCGACCGGGTCTGGCCGGCCGCCGCCACCGCCGCCGCCCGCGAGGCCAACGAGCGGCTGCGTCAGGCCCAGGTCGCCGAGTACGTGGCCCGCACCGCCGCGAACGGCGGATCGGACCCCGACATGCCCTCCGAGTTCCCGGAACGCTGGTCCCGCTTCCTGCCCCCGGAGGACGTCACGTCCCGTCTGCGCGCCCAGGTGAAGAACACGCCGCCCGCGAACCACGACAAGCCGGAGGCGTCGTAGCGGGGTCCTACGCCTCGCCAC
>MUMD01000678.1 GCA_002155895.1 Streptomyces rochei | reverse complement strand
GAACGTGTAAGACACACGACCCGACGCGATGCTGGGCGCACTGCCGTTGCTGCGGAACCCTTCGTACTGCTCGTCGGCGAGCATGTTGCCGTAGTCGTTGTACATGACGCCGGCGAAGACGCCGGTCTGGCTGCCGCGCAGTGACACCGGGTCGATCCCGGCACGCTCGATGGCCTCCCACGTCGTCTCCAGCAGCAACCGCTGCTGCGCGTCCGTGGCCACCGCCTCCCGCGGACTCATCCCGAAGAACTCGGCATCGAAGGCACCGGCGTCGTGCAGGAAGCCACCGGCCTTGGAGTACGTGGTACCCGACGCCTCACGGTCCGGGTTGTAGAGCGTGTCGATGTCCCAGCCGCGGTTCACGGGGAACTCCGTGACGGCGTCCACACCCTCCGAGACGACCCGCCACAGGTCCTCGGGCGAAGCAACCCCACCCGGATAACGGCACGCCATCCCGACGATCACCACCGGATCGTCCGCCACCGACGGCAACGCCGCCACCGGCACCACCGCCGCCGGCTCCGCCGCACCGAACAGCTCGTCCAGCAGGTAACCCACCAGCGCATGGGCCGTCGGGTAGTCGAAGACCACCGTCGCCGGCAGCCGCAGGCCCGTCGCCTTGCCCAGCCGGTTGCGCAGTTCCACCGCCGTCAGCGAATCGAAGCCCAGATCCTGGAAGGCCCGCGCCGGGTCGACCGTCTGCGCTCCCGCGTGGCCGAGCACCACCGCGATCTGGCCGCGCACCAGGTCCAGCAGCACCTCGCGCCGCTCCTCGGCTCCCAGTCCCTCCAGGCGCTGCACCAGCCCCGCCGTCGCCGCCGAACCACCGGCCGCCGAACGACGCCTGCGCACGCGGACGAGACCGCGCAGCATCGGGTGCGGGTCGCCCTGCTCGCGCAGGGCCGCCAGATCGAGGCGCACCGGAAGGACGTTCGGCTCACCGGAGGCCAGGGCCGCGTCGAACAACGCGGCGCCCTGTTCGGGGGTCAGCTCGGGCATTCCGGCACGGGCTATGCGCCGTACGTCCGTGTCGGAGAGGGTGCCGATCATGCCGGCGTCCTGGGTCCACGGCCCCCATGCCAGGGAGGTGGCGGGCAGGCCGAGGGCGCGACGGTGGCGGGCCAGGGCATCGAGGAAGGTGTTGCCCGCGGCGTAGTTGGCCTGGCCGGGGCCGCCGAGGATGCCGGACATCGAGGAGAAGAGGACGAAAGCGTCGAGGTCCAGGTCCTTGGTCGCTTCGTGCAGGTTCCACGCCGCG
>MUMD01000677.1 GCA_002155895.1 Streptomyces rochei | reverse complement strand
CAGCATCATCTCGCGGCGCTCGGCCTCTTCCAGAGCCTCCAGTCGCTGTACCAGCCCCGCCGTCGCCGCCGAACCACCGGCCGCCGAACGACGCCTGCGCGCACGGACGAGACCGCGCAGCAGATTCGGAACGTCCTCCCGGCCGCGCAGTGCGGCCAGATCGAGGCGTACGGGGAGGACGACCGGCTCGCCCGAGACCAGGGCCGCGTCGAACAACGCGGTGCCCTGCTCCGCCGTGACCGCCGGCAGACCCGAGCGCGCGATACGCCGCCGGTCCGTCTCCGACAGCCCCTCCGTCATCCCCGCTTCCTGCGACCACGGACCCCACACCAGGGACACCGCAGCCATCCCGGAGGAGCGGCGGTGTTCCACGAGCGCGTCCAGGAACGCGTTGCCCGCCGCATAGGCGGCCTGGCCCGCGCTGCCGAACGTCCCCGCAACCGAGGAGAAGAGGACGAAGGCGTCGAGGTCCAGGTCCTTGGTCGCTTCGTGCAGGTTCCACGCCGCGTCCACCTTCGGACGCAGCACACCCGCCAGACGCTCCGGCGTCAACGACTCCACAGTCCCGTCATCCAGCACACCGGCCGCGTGCACCACCGCGCGGACCGGGCGGTCGGCCGGCACCCCGGCGAGCAAGGCGTCGACGGCCGTACGGTCGGCCAGGTCGCAGGCCGCGACCGAGACACGGGCACCCAGACCGGTCAGTTCGGCCGTCACGCCGTCGATGCCCTCGGCGGCCGGCCCGCGCCGGCTCACGAGGAGCAGATCCCGTACGCCGTGCTGCACGACCAGGTGCCGCGCGAGGATCCGGCCCAGGCCGCCCGTACCGCCGGTCAGCAGCACCGTGCCGCCGTCCGCGTCCGACAACGGGACGTCGGTCGCCACGCTGCTGGTGTCATCGGCGGAGACCACCCGCGTCAGCCGCGGCACCCGTACCTCGCCGTCCCGTACGGCGGTCTCCGTCTCCTCAACCGAGAGAGCGGCGGTCAGCGCTCCGATGTCCGTGCCGTGCTCCACGTCCAGGAGGCCGAAGCGGCCCGGGTGCTCCAGCGACGCGGAGCGCACCAAGCCCCGCACAGCGGCGGCGTGCAGGTCAGTCGCGCCCTCGGTGTCACGGGTGACGAACACCAGGCGCGATGCGGCGAATCGCTCCTCCGCCAGCCAGGCACGGATCAACTCCAGCGCCCGCACCGCAGCGTCGTGCACGGCACCGACCACATCAGCACCACTGGCACCACCGACACCAGCATCGGCCCCGACCAGCACCGTCCCCGGCACCTCACCCGCACCCGCACCCGCACCCGCACCCGCAAGATCCGCCAGATCCGCGAACGCCACGAATCCGTCGCCCGGCAGGTCCACGAGCGCCGTCGTCCCGATCGTGCCCAGCACGCCCACCTGGCCCGGAAGGGCGTCGCCGTCGGCGTCCCGGGCCGGAACCCATTCCACTCGGTACAGCGCCCGAGAGGCGTCATCGGGGCGTACGCCCGCGGTGGCGGCGCGCACCGTCAGGGACTCGACGGAGGCGACCGGCGCCCCGGAGGGGTCGGCCATGTGCACGGCCAGGGTGTCGTCCCCGGTCCGGGACAGCCGGACCCGCAGCGCCGACGCGCCGGACGCGTGCAGGGACACGCCCTCCCAGATGAACGGCACCCCGCCCGGAGCGTCGCCGTCTCCGAAGGCGAACGAGGCGTGCAGGGCCGCGTCGGAGAGCGCCGGGTGCAGGCCGTAGGCCGTACCGTCCGTCGCCTCGCTCAGGACGACCTCGGCGAACACCTCGTCGCCGCGCCGCCACGCGGCGCGCAGACCCTGGAAGACGGGGCCGTAACGAAGACCGGCGTCGGCAAGCCTCTCGTAGCAGTCGCTCACGTCGACCGGCTCGGCATCGCGCGGCGGCCACACCGAGGCGTCGAACTCCGGAGCCACCGTGTCCGGAGCCAGGACGCCTTCGGCGTTGAGTGTCCACGGCTGCCGCTCGTCACCGGCGTCGTCCCGGGAGTGCATCGTGATCGTGCGGCGTCCCGAGTCGTCCGGCTCACCGACACTCACCTGGATGCGCACGGCGCCGCGCTCGGGCAGTACGAGCGGTGCCGGCAGGGTCAGTTCCTCGACCGCGTCGCAGCCGACCTCGTCGGCTGCCCGGACGGCCAGCTCCAGCAGGGCCGTGCCCGGCACCAGTACCGCGCCCTGGACGGCGTGGTCGGCCAGCCAGGGGTGCGACTGAGCCGACAGTCGGCCGGTGAACACCACCCCGTCTCCCGTCGCGAGTTCCACGGCCGCGCCCAGCAGGGGGTGCCCGGCCGCGCCGAGGCCGGCCAGCCTGATGTCCCCGGTGCCGGCGACGGTGCCCGTCGGCCAGAAGTACTCGTGCTGGAAGGCGTAGGTCGGCAGGTCGACGGCACGGGCACCGGTCCCGTCGAGGACGGTTCCCCAGTCGGCGGCGACGCCGGACACGTGCAGCTCGGCCAGAGCGGCCAGTGCGGTGGTGACTTCCTCTCGGTCCTTGCGCAGCAGCGGGACCAGGACCGCGTCCTC
>MUMD01000676.1 GCA_002155895.1 Streptomyces rochei | reverse complement strand
ACGGGCGGGCCGCGCGGGCGGTGCCGCCGACCCACTTATGTAGGCGCTGAATGTCTCAGGGCTTAAGTTCTACCGGTAGTCGGTCGAGGTTAGGCAAGCCTTACTCCTGACGTCGCGACAAATTCATCGCGCCCGGTCCCTTGCGGGCGAATTAGTTAAGCCCTTAGATTTCTAGCGCCTAGACAAGCGGTTCGGGCAACGCCCCCGCCGTGTCCGCGAGTTCCCGCACCGTCCCTTCCCGGAGGCCCCCATGCCGCGCATCCCCGCCGACGAGATCCTCATCGCCGGACACTGGCGGCGCGGCTCCGGGCTGCCCATCCACACCACGGACCCCTCCGACGGCAGCCTCCTCGCCACCGTCCACGCCGCCTCGCCGGAGGACGTGGACGAGGCCGCGCGGGCCGCCGCCGAGGCCGCCGCCGCACCCGGGTGGCGGGACCTCCCGCCCCACCGCACGGCCCGCGTCCTGTACCGGATCGGCGACCTGATCGAGGAGCAGGCCGACGCGCTGTCCGCCCTCCAGACCGCCGACACCGGCAAGACCCTCGGCGAGACCCGCGCGCTCGCGCTCAGCGCCGCCGGCACCTTCCGGTACACGGCCGCCGCCCTGGAGACGGCCGAGGACGCGCTCACCCCCTCCCGCGGCCCCTACGTCACGATGAGCACCTACGAACCGATCGGCGTCATAGGGGCGATCAACCCCTGGAACTCGCCGATCGCCTCCGACGCGCAGAAGATCGCCCCGGCGCTGGCCGGCGGCAACGCGGTCCTGCTCAAACCCGCCGAATGGACCCCGCTGGTCTCCCTCGCCCTCGGGCGCCTCGTCCACCGGGTGCTGGGCGAGGAACGGCTGCCCACCGCGCTGCTCTCGGTGCTGCCGGGCAAGGGCCGCGTCGTGGGCGACGCGATCGTCCGGCACCCGCTGGTCGGCCGGATCGGCTTCACGGGCGGCACCACCACCGGGCGCGCCATCGCCCGCGCCGCCGCCGACAAACTCGTCCCCGCCTCGCTCGAACTCGGCGGCAAGTCGCC
>MUMD01000675.1 GCA_002155895.1 Streptomyces rochei | reverse complement strand
CCGGTGGTTCCGCGCACCGCCGTGCGGGGCTACTCCGTCCGGACCTTGATGGAGCCGGAGATGATGCCCTCCTTGGCCTTGGCCACGGCGTCCGTCAGGCCCGGGACCTCGGCGTACTTCGGGTTGGCGTCCGACAGGCCCACGCCGTCCGACTTCAGGTCGAAGGTCTGGACACCGCTCAGCGGCTTGCCGTCCTCGACCGACNNGGAGTCGACGCCGATCGCCCAGACCTTCGCCTTGGCGGCGGCCTCGATGACGCCCTGGCCGGAGAGGCCGGCGGCCTGGTAGACGACGTCGGCCTTCTTCTCGATCTGGCCCTCGGCGGCGGCGCGGCCCTTGTCCGGGCTGGAGAAGCCGCCCTCCTCGGCGGTCTGCGTCAGGTACTGCGAGACGACCTTGACCTTGGGGTTGGTGTCCTTGACGCCCTGCTCGTAGCCGGCCTCGAACTTGTGGATCAGCGGGACGTCGACACCGCCGACGAAACCGACCACGTCGGTCTTGGTGGCCTTGGCCGCGACCACGCCCGCGAGGTAGGACGCCTCGTTCTCGGCGAAGACGAGGGACGCGACGTTCTTGCCCTCGACCACGGAGTCCACGATGCCGAAGGTGGTGTCCGGGTACTTCTCGGCGATGGCCTTCATGGCGGGCCCGTAGGCGAAGCCGACGCCGATGACCGGGTTGTAGCCCTGCTTCGCGAGCGAGGCGAGGCGCTGCTCCTTGTCGGCGTCGGTCTCGCCCTCGGTGGGCTCGATGTCGGCGGTCTTGTAGCCGAACTCCTTCTGGGCCCGCTCCAGGCCAGCGTAGGCGGCGTCGTTGAAGGACTGGTCGCCCTTGCCGCCGATGTCGTAGGCGATGGCGAGGCCCTTGTCGTCCTTGCCGCCCTCGTCACCGCTGTTGCTTTCGCTGCTGGTGCCGCCGCAGGCCGTGGCGGCGAGTGCGAGCGACGCGACCCCCACCGCGACGCGGGTCAGTCTCGATATCCGACGCATCTGAAGTTCCCCATTCTCCAAAGCCCCGCAGCGGGTGCTCGGTTCGGCGCACATTAACGCGCGTAGAAACTCCTGGGAACGGGGTTCCGCAGCGCCGTTATCCATTCGTGCCGCTGGCCGGTTACGGCCCTGTGAACGACCGGAACGAACGGGAGCGAACGGTGTGTCCGGGCATGCCGCGCGACCTCGTGCGCTTGTGCATCAGGCTGCCCCCGGCCCGACGGGGCCGCAACCCGGGCGGGCCGGGGACGCCGCCGCCGTCACTGCACGGCGTCGATCAGCGCCGCCGCGGTGAACATCTCCACGCCGACGGTGATGGCGTGCTCGTCCACGTCGAAGTCGCCCTGGTGGAGGTCGCGGATGACGCGCTCGCCGGGCGGGCGGACGCCGAGGCGGGCCATGGCGCCGGGCACGTGCTCCAGGTACCAGGAGAAGTCCTCGCCGCCGAGGCTCTGCTCGGTGCTCTCCACGGAGTCCGTGCCGCGCCGGGCGACCATCGCGGCCTGGAGCAGCTCGGTGCTGGTGACCTCGTTGACGACCGGGGGCACACCGCGGACGTAGGTGATCTCGGACTTGGCGCGGTAGAGGTTGGCGATCTCGTCGATGGCGCCGACCACCAGGTCGGGGGCCTGACGCCAGGCGTCGAGGTCGAGGCAGCGCACGGTGCCGGCGAGTTCGGCGTGCTGCGGGATGACGTTCGGGGCGTGGCCGGACTCGATCCGTCCCCAGGTCAGGGCGAGGCCGCTGCGGCTGTCCACGCGCCGGGCGACGAGCGGGGGCACGTCGGTGACGACCCGGGCGGCGGCGGTGACCAGGTCGGTGGTGAGGTGCGGGCGGGCGGTGTGGCCGCCGGGGCCGTCGAGCGAGATCTCCAGCCGGTCGCAGGCGGAGGTGATGGGGCCGACCCTGAGGCCGATCCTGCCGGCGTCCACCCGGGGGTCGCAGTGCACCGCGAGGATGCGGCGCACCCCGTCGAGCGCGCCGCCCTCGATGGCGTCGGCGGCGCCGCCGGGCAGCACCTCCTCGGCCGGCTGGAAGACCAGGCGCACGGGCCGGGGCAGCAGGCCCTGCTCGTGCAGCGCGGCGAGCACCAGCCCGGTGCCGAGGACGACGGTGGTGTGCACGTCGTGGCCGCAGGCGTGGGCGCGGTCGGGCACGCGCGAGCGGTACGCGCACTCGCTCTTGGTGTCCGGGATGGGCAGGGCGTCGATGTCGGCCCGCAGGGCGAGCATGCGGGGGCCGCCGGTCCACCGGCCCGACTCGGTGTTGGTGCCGATGTCGCAGACGAGCCCGGTCCCTACGGGGAGCACCCGCGGCTTGAGGCCGGCCCGCTCGAGCCGTTCCTTGATCGCGGCGGTGGTGCGGAACTCCTGGTTGCCCAGCTCGGGGTGCATGTGCAGGTCACGGCGGAAGGCGACCAGCTCGGCGCGGAGCGCCTCCGGCAGGGTGCCGGGCAGCACCGCTTCCCCGGACGGGTCGGCCTCGGTCTCTCGGGACAGGGACATCAGTTGCTTCACCCTCTGAAGGGTAGGACGCCGGGGCGGTCAACTGTCCCACGATCAACAAAAGTTCAGCCCGTCAGGGGAAGAAAAGTTGGCCGCACGGCGCATGGCTCTCAACGGGGGTGGGTACACTCACCCGTCTTTTGGCCTCGGCACCCGGTTCCGTCTTTCCTGTTCACTTGCTCCCTTCACGCATACCACGGTACGGCCGGACCACGCCGGGGCTGTCCGCGTGACGTGCCGGGAAGCGTCCCCGGTGGCCCGGCCGCAACCGGCTACCCGGCGGGTGCGTCCGCCGACAGGCGGTGCTACCCGGCGGGTGCCACCGCCGACAGGCGGTGCACGTCGCGGGCCGAGCCCGTCACGCCGTTCAGGAAGCCGCGGGCCCGGGGGGAGGCGTGCTGGGTGAGCCAGGCGGGGTCGATGTCGCAGACGGCGACGCGGACCTCGGTGCCGGCCAGGGCGAGCGGGAGGGTGTGGACGACCGTGGAGGGGAAGCTGAGGACGGTGCGGCCGATCGGGCCGCGGCGGGCGATCAGCTCCAGGGGGAGGTCGGGGCGGACGATCTCCAGGCCGGTCTCCACGGCCAGCCGGTGGAGCTTCTCGGCGCTCTCGCGGCGGTGGGCGAAGTAGCGGGCCGCGCCATGGGTCCTCGCCAGGGCGCGTACGGCGTCCAGGTAGCGGTCGGCGTCCACGACACCGGTCTCCACCAGTGACGTGCCGACCATGTCGGCGCCCTTGGTGATGCGGGGCGGGCCGAAGCGGGCGCGGGTCCAGGCGAAGTCGTTGGCGGTGACGGTGACGCCGTCGGGGATGTCCTCGATCGGCATCGAGGAGAAGACGGAGACCTGGCGGTCGGGGGTCGGGGTCAGGCGGTGGCGGGCGGAGCGGGAGACGGG
>MUMD01000674.1 GCA_002155895.1 Streptomyces rochei | reverse complement strand
GCACCCCCCGACCTCCGCCACCCTGCGCTGGTCCTCGGACAAGGGCTGGGTCGACCGGCCCGCCGCCGAACCGGCCGAGGCCGCCTCCATGCCGACCCTGGCCCAGCTGACCACGGCCGAGCAGCGCTGGGCCGACCGCGAGGAGGACATCACCACGGTCGGCGGGGACCCGTACGAGGTCGGACAGGTGTTCGCCCGCCGCTGGCTGGAGCGCCTCGGCGACCACGGTCACCTGCAACGGCTCTCCGGGATGTACCCCCGCATCCCGCACCGCGTCGACGGCGAGCTGCTGCGCTACGCCGCCCGCTTCGGGCTGCTCGCCCACAAGGACGACCAGATCGACGAGCACGACCGGTACGCGATCCGGGCGGGATTCTGGCGCGAGGTCGACGTCCGTACGGCGACCGAGCGCACCCCCGCGGCGGACTGAGCCCCCGGGCCCGTCCCGTGCCTCCCGCGGCTGAATCGACACTTATGGGCGGACCCGAGGGCGGGGCGGAGGGACGGACCCCGTAGTCTCGTCCCTTGTGAGTACGCGCGCGGCACAGGCACTTCGACCCGGTGGCGATGCCGTGTGCGCGGTGCGCGGACTGACCAAGACCTATCCGGCGGTACGCGGCCGGCGCGGCGTTCCCGCCACCCCCGAGGTGCGGGCCACCGACGACGTGACCCTGGACATCCGGCGC
>MUMD01000673.1 GCA_002155895.1 Streptomyces rochei | reverse complement strand
AGGGAGCCCGCTCCTTCGCCGACCTGCACGCCACGGTCACCCTCCAGCCGCAGTACGGCGCCCCGATCGACTTCTCGCTCGACGAGTGCACCGTCCCCTCGACGGTGTGCGCCCTCGCTCTCATCACCAGCACCGGCGACGACCTCGTGGTGCGGCGCGAGGCCCGCTACCTGGTGCCGGAGCGCGGGGTGAGCCCGCAGCGGACGGTCGACCACGCCTACGGGTGGGGCATGAACTGGACCCCGGGCCGCAAGTGACGCACCGCGCGCCCGCGCCCGTCCCCGCCCGCCCGGACGCTCAGCCCTCGTCGGCCACGGCGCCCGGACGGGCGTAGGTCCGGCCCTTCCAGGCCGCGCCCCGCCCCCGGTAGTGCTGCACCGCGGAGTCGACCGTCATCAGCAGATAGAGGAGAGCGGTGAACGGCAGCAGCGGGGCGAGCCACAGCGGCTGCCCGTAGTACCGCAGCATCGGCACGTAGGTGCCCGCCATCACCAGCCAGGCGGCGGCGCCCAGGGACGCCGCCGCCGCGTTCCCCGTCGCCGCGCCCACGGCCGAGGCGGCCGGGGGCACCAGATACACCAGCGCCAGACCGGCCACCGTCCCGGCGAGCACCACCGGGTTGTGCCGCAGCTGCGCGTAGGCGCTGCGCGAGACCATCCGCCACAGGTCGTGCAGCCGCGGATACGGGCGCACGCTGTCCACCCGGTCCGCGAGGCCCAGCCAGACCCTCCCGCCGGTGCCCTTCACCGCCCGGGCGAGCGCCACGTCGTCGATGACGGCGTGCCGGATGGCGTCCGGGATACGGGCCCGCTCGGCGGCCNNAGCCGCCCGCCGCGGCCGCCGTCCGCGTCGCCTTCCCCGGTCCCCGGCCGCCGCCACCGGTGGACCGGGCCCCGCCGATCCACCGGAAGGGATACAGCTGCGCGAAGAAGTAGACGAAGGCCGGGACCACCAGCCGCTCCCACACGCTCTCCACCCGCAGCCGGGCCATCTGCGAGACGACGTCGAATCCGCCGGTGCGGGCCGCCGCCACCAGCCGGCGCAGGCTGTCCGGCGCATGGGCGATGTCCGCGTCCGTCAGCAGCAGGTACTCGGGCTCCCGCGTGCGGGCCAGCCCGATGCCGTGCCGCACCGCCCAGAGCTTGCCGGTCCAGCCGGCCGGCGGCTCCCCGGGCGAGGCCACGGTGAGCGGCAGCCCCTGCTGCCGCCGCGCCAGCTCGCGGGCCAGTTCCCCCGTCCCGTCGGTGCTGCCGTCGTCGACCAGGAAGACCTCCGCCCGTCCCGGATAGTCCTGGGCCAGCAGCGTCGGCAGACTCGCGGGCAGGACACCCGCCTCGTCGCGCGCCGGGACGACGACGCAGACGGAGGGCCACACGTCCGGTTCCTCCCGGGCCGGCAGCCGGACGTCCGTGCGCCAGAAGAAGCCCCTGGCGAGCAGCAGCCACAGCCAGGCGGCGAACGAGAGGGCGGAAACGACGGTCAGGGCCACGGTCCACGCATCGGCGCTCACATGCGCAGTCTGCCCCACGACCGGGGGCCGCGACGGCGCATCGACTATGGTGGCCGGGTGAAGATCGCGCTCATGGACTCCGGAATCGGTCTGCTGGCGGCCACCGC
>MUMD01000672.1 GCA_002155895.1 Streptomyces rochei | reverse complement strand
ACCCTGAACTCCCCCCACGCCCCCCACATTGCCAAACGGCACTTTCACTCACGAAGCAAGCAGAAAGACGGGGCATGGCAACACGTAGAGGATTTCTGGGTACCGCGTCGGCCGTCGGGGCGGCAACGCTGTTCACCGGCCAATCGGCCTCCACCGCCTCGGCGGCCACCGCGGGAATCACCGCGACCGACGAGAAGGCGGCACGCGACGCGATACGCGCCGTCAACGCGAGGATGCGCGCCAACTACGCGACGCTCAAGAGCGAACTGACGACGCAGCTCAGTCCCGTCATCGTCGTTTCCAACAACGCGGTCGGCGGACGCTTCACCCTCATCAACAACGGCACACGGGTCGAGACCGTCGACCCGGTCCCGGAGTACTTCGAACTGGCCAAGTCGATCGCCCACGTCCCACTGGGCGTCTTCTCGGTGCTCGCCGCCTACCTCAGCGACCAGGTCCCCAACATCCCCAACGCGGACCGCATCGACCCGCACGACCTCGACATGGTCGTCACCAAGGCGCCGGGCGACAAGGGCTGGATCACCCCGCTGAACACCTTCAAGTCCACGCTCCAGACGGCGTACACCAAGCTCGGCACCGCGAACCTCCCCCTGGACCTGGAGAACTCGTGCGACAAGATCCTCAGTGAGGCCGTCAAGTTCATCGACGCCTCCGTCACGGCCGAGTCGTTCGACATGGTGTCGTTCAACCGGTTCGCCGCCGCGGTCTACCCGTCCATCCGCGTCAACATGACCTTCGCCGCCACCGCGCAGATCACCGGCATCGAAGGGCTCATGAAGCGGTGGCGCACGCTGATCGGCGAGAAGGCGTGGAGCGACCTCTACGTCACGGTGCTGTCGATCTGGACCACGGCCGAGCTGAACCAGGCGTCCATCATCATCCGCCGCACCATGAACCAGGCGAAGGTGGACACCCACCTCATCGACCTGCCGACCGTGGAGACCCCCTCGGACCCGATCGCCGTCGCCCTCGACAACCTGGCCCGCATCGTCCAGGACAACATCGCCGCCGAGATGGTCTTCAACACCGACCTCAAGGTCGCGGACGCCCTCAAGGGCAAGGAGGACCTGCTCTCCGACGAGATCCTCCAGCAGATCGGCGGTACGGCGCCCACCGCCAGGACCGCGTCCTTCGGTACGGCGGCAGCCACGGCGTCGGCCGGCGCCTGCCCGATCACCGGGCACACCGCGACGGTGTGATCACCGGGCGGCCCCCGCCACCGGGGCGGGGGCCGCCCGGCCCCACTCCGCGTCGTCGCTCACCGCGCGACCTGCCGGGCCCGGGCCCGGTCAACGTTTCTGTTCGAATTATCGTCTTCGCACGTGCCCCAGCCGTGCACCCCCATGACGCCGAACGGAAACCCCGACCGTGGTCCCTGCCATACTCACCGTCTCCCGGCCCGAACGGCGCCGGGAGAGACGCCCGGGCGATGCCCTGCGTGCCTTCGAGCGCCGGCATCGCGTGGCCCTGCTCGCCACCCTGCCCACCATCCCGCTCTACGCGGTCTGGTGGGCGTTTCTCGCCACCGGCGGGGGCGACCTGGCCGCACAGGAGGCGTGGGCCGACTTCGTCTCACGGCACGGGGGGTCGGCGTACGGGCTGTTCTGGTACGGCGGCACGCACACCGCCAACTACAGCGTGATCTCGCCGTACCTGATGGCCCTGTTCGGGGTACGCACGGTCACCGCCGTGTCCGGACTGGCGGCCTCCTGGCTGACGGCCGTGCTCGTCGTGCGCACCGGCGTGCGCGGGCCCGGGTGGGTCGCCCTGCTCGCCTCCCTCGCCCTGTGGTGCAACGTCGCCTCGGGCCGTACGACCTTCGCGCTCGGCCTCGCCTTCGCGCTGGCCGCGTGTGTGCCGCTGGTCCGGGAGCGGCGGCTCGCCGTGGCCGCCGGGTACGCGGCGCTGGCCACCATGGCGTCGCCGGTGGCCGGGCTGTACCTGGCCGTCGTGGGGGCCGGTTTCCTGCTCGTACGGGACCGGGGGCGGGCCCTCGTGCTCCTGGTGCCGCCCGCCGCGGTCGTCGGGCTGACCACGCTGCTGTTCCCCTTCGCCGGGGAGCAGCCGATGCCCGCGGGCCGGATATGGCCGCCGGTCGTGCTCGGCCTCGCCGTCACGGCGCTGGCCCCGCGCGACTGGCGGGTCGCCCGGTGGAGCGGGGCGGTGTACGCGGCCGGGACCGTGCTGACGTACGTCGTCCCCTCCGCCGTCGGCACCAACGTCGAGCGGTTCGCGGAGTACTTCGCACCGCCCGTGCTGCTCGCCGCCCTGCTCGGCGCGGACCGGGCCCGGCGGGTGGTGCGCGGTCTGCTCGCCGTCGTCCTCGTCTTCTCCGTCGGGTGGACGGTGAAGAAGACCGCCGACGACCTGACGGAGTACACCGTGGTGCCCGCCTGGGCCACCGAGACGGACGGGGTCGTCCGGGCGCTGGAGGGGCTCGGCGCCGACCGCACGCGGGTGGAGGTGGTGCCCGCCCGCGACCACCGCGAGGCCGCCGCGCTCGCCCCGCACGCCCATCTGGCCCGCGGCTGGAACCGCCAGCTCGACGTGGAACGCGGGCGTCTCTTCTACGACGGGACCTTCTCCCCGGCCGCCTACCGGGACTGGCTGGACCGCTGGGCGGTCGGCTTCGTCGTGCTGCCGTCGGCCAAGCCGGACGGGCCCGCCGAGGCCGAGGCCGCGCTCGTCCGGGACCCGGACCTGCGGCCCGGGTGGCTGGAGCCCGTCTGGCAGGACGAGCACTGGAGGATCTTCCGGGTGCGGGACGCCGTACCGCTCGTCTCCGAGCCCGGCACCGTCGTCGCCGCCACCGGCGCCGAGCTGGTGCTGCGCGTGGACCGGCCCGGCTCGGTGACCGTGCGGGTCGCCTGGTCGCCGTGGCTGCGGACCGACGGCGGGTGCCTCGCCCGGGACGGCGAGTTCACCCGCCTGACCGTCGAGGCACCCGGCGAGTACCGGCTCAGCTCCCGGTACGGCCCTTCGCCGGGGGCGGGGAGCCGCTGCTGACGTCCCCGGCGGCCGGGGACGTCAGCAG
>MUMD01000671.1:776-1305 GCA_002155895.1 Streptomyces rochei | reverse complement strand
GCCGCCGGGCCGCCGAGGCCCGCCCCGCCGACGAGTCGTTCCAGCCGCACGAGCAGGACACCGCGCTGCTGTTGACGCTCCCGCGGGGCCTGGACTGGCGGACCCAGCCCTTCTCCCACGTCGGCGGCCCGGGCTCGCGCCCGATGCGGGTGCCGACGATGCGGCGCGAGGCGGCCTAGGACGCGTGCGGCGCGCCGCCCCGTACCCACACGGACGCGGTCGGCGCGCCGCCCCGGCGCCCACGGGGGCGGGGGCGGCGCGCCGACGGCCGGACCGCGGGGAGGGGCGCGCGCCGACGACGGGGCGGACCGGCCGCGGCACACGCGGACCGGTGCCGGACGCCCGCGAACTCACTCTCGATTCCGCGGAGCGGTGACCTGTCCGCACTTCGCCGCGTTGCCCTGGTATGACCCCCACGTACTCGGCGACCGGGCCTCGGCGCCGCGTGTTCGTCCCGGTGCCCGCCGGTCCGGTCCCGCCGGCCCCGCAGCTCCCGGACCCGCCGATCTACCGTGAGCTGATGCGCGCC
>MUMD01000671.1:0-771 GCA_002155895.1 Streptomyces rochei | reverse complement strand
CACCGGCAGTTTCCGCGTCACCGGCGACTTCAGCGTTCCTCGGGACCCGCGAGATGACGGGCGATGACCATCCGCTGGATCTGGTTGGTGCCCTCGACGATCTGCAGCACCTTGGCCTCGCGCATGTAGCGTTCGGCCGGGAAGTCCGCGGTGTAGCCGTAGCCCCCGAGGATCTGCACGGCGTCGGTGGTGACCCGCATCGCCGTGTCGGTGCAGTGCAGTTTGGCCATCGCCGCCTGCTTGGCGAAGGGCAGTCCGGCGTCCCGCAGCCGTGCCGCCGACAGACAGAGCGCGCGGCCGGCCTCGATCTGGGTCGCCATGTCGGCGAGCATGAAGCGCAGCCCCTGGAAGTCGNNACCCCGATCGCGCAGGCGGCGATCCCGAGCCGCCCGGAGTCGAGCGCGGACAGGGCGATGGCGAACCCCTGGCCCTCCTCACCGATCCGCCGGGCGTCGGGCACCCGCACGCCGTCGAAGTTGACCTGTGCGGTGGGTGAGCCCTTGAGCCCCATCTTCTTCTCCGGCACCGCGGCGCTCAGCCCCTCGGCGTCGCCGGGCACCAGGAAGGCGGTAATGCCGCGCGGGCCGTCCTCCCCCGTGCGGGCCATGACCGTGTAGAAGTCGGCGATGCCGCCGTGCGTGATCCACGCCTTGGTGCCGCTGAGCACCCACTCCCCGCCCTCCCGCACCGCCTTGGTGCGCAGGGAGGCCGCGTCCGAGCCGGAGGAGGGCTCGGAGAGGCAGTAGGCGCCGAGCAGGCCGCCGCCGAGCA
>MUMD01000670.1 GCA_002155895.1 Streptomyces rochei | reverse complement strand
ACGCCACGCGCTCCGCCGGGGTCATCGCCTCCAGGACGACGAGGAAGGCCATGCTGACCGATTCGTCGAGCGTGACCCGATCGGCCGGGTCGGCCGTGCTGTCGTCGGTCGCGCCGGTGGGCCACTCGGTGCGCGCGGGCAGCGGGCGTACGTCTCCTGAACGGTGTCCTCGGCCTCGGCCAGGGAGCCCAGCATCCGGTAGGCAAGATTGATCAGCCGGCGGCGCTCGGCCTCGAGCGCGTTCGTCGTCGAATCCGGTCGGCTGTCCTGCGGCGCGGTCGAACGGTGCGTCATGGTCCAAGGCTCCTCGGTCGCATCTTCCTTCATCGTCATGACGCGGCAGCGCCCCGAAACGTGAGGTCGCCGCCCCGCCTCACATTTCGCCGGGCCGTCTCGTCGTACCCGGCAGAGGAACGTGACGGAAGCAGACGGAGGCAGAACGGCATGGAGCCCGTGAACGTCGCAGTCATCTACTACAGCACCAGCGGCAACGTGCACGCCCTGGCACGAGCCGTCGTCGAGGGCGCGCGGAAGGCCGGGGCGCACGTCCGGCTCCGCAAGGTGGCCGAGACCGCCCCGGCCGAGGTGGTCGACGCCCATCCGGCCTGGGCCCGGCATCACCGGGACACCGCCGAGGTCGCCG
>MUMD01000669.1:539-788 GCA_002155895.1 Streptomyces rochei | reverse complement strand
TTCTCGATGACGGGGATGACCGGCTCGAAGGTCGCGTCGTCGTGGACGAAGCCCCGGGCCAGGAAGTCGGGGGCCTCGGCGAGGGCGCCGGTGTCCGCGTCGACGATCGCCACCACCGTGACCACGCCTTCGGCGGCGAGGGTGAGACGGTCCTTGAGGGACGCCTCGGTGGCACCGCCGACCTCCATGCCGTCCACGTAGACGTTGCCTGCGGGAACCTTGCCGGTGACGGACGCCCGCCCGTCGACC
>MUMD01000669.1:195-449 GCA_002155895.1 Streptomyces rochei | reverse complement strand
TCACCCGGTAGATGGCGTTCTCGTTGCCGGGGATGAGGGAGCTGGCGAGCAGGACGGTGTCGTCCTTGCCGATGCGGATCATGTGGTCCCGGTTGGCCATCCGTGACAGCGCGGCCATCGGTTCGCCCTGGGAGCCGGTGCACACCAGAGCGATCTTGTGATCCGGGAGCTTCTCCAGCTCCTTCGTGCTCACGACCAGACCGGAGGGGACCTTCAGATAGCCCAGGTCCCGAGCGATGCCCATGTTGCGGACC
>MUMD01000669.1:0-146 GCA_002155895.1 Streptomyces rochei | reverse complement strand
GCTCGGAGGTGGTGAAGCCGGGTACTTCGGCGTTGGTGGAGTCGGTGAGGAACAGGTCCACGCCCTCCTCGCCGAGGCGGGCGAAGGCACGTAGATCGGTGATGCGGTCGTCGAGAGGGAACTGGTCCATCTTGAAATCGCCGGTG
>MUMD01000067.1 GCA_002155895.1 Streptomyces rochei | reverse complement strand
CCCGACCGCCACGACCCACCCCCCGATCGGCCGGCTGCGCGCCCTGCGCTCGGTCGAACTGCTCACCCCGAACTTCGCCGACGCCGTCGACTTCTACGAGGAGGTCTGGGGCCTCCAGGTCGTCGAGTCCGAGCACAGCGCGAGCTGGCTGCGCGGCACCGGCGACGAGCACCACGCCCTGCGCCTGACCCGCTCGGAGACGATCGGCCTGGGCCGCCTGGTCTTCGCCCTCGGCACCCCCGCCGAGATCGACGAGGCCGCCCGCCGCCTCCGGGCCCGGGGCATCGCCCTCGTCACCGAACCCGGCCCCCTCGACCAGGTCGGCGGCGGCTACGGACTGCGCTTCCACGACCTCGACGGACGGCTCGTCGAACTCTCCGCCGACACCTGGGCGGTCACCGCGCGCAGCCGGGACGCGGCCCTGCCGGTCGGCGTCACCCACGCCGTCCTCAACACCCCCGACATCGACGCCTCGGTCGCCTTCTACCGGGACGTGCTCGGCATGCGCGTCTCGGACTGGTCCGAGCACCAGATGGCCTTCCTGCGCTGCGGGACCGACCACCACTGCGTCGCCTTCAACCAGGCACCCTGGGTCTCCCTCAACCACGTGGCGTACGAGATGACCTCGATCGACCACTTCATGCGCGGCCTCGGCCGGCTCCGGCACCACGGGATCACCCCCGAGTGGGGCCCGGGACGTCACGGCCCCGGCAACAACACCTTCTCCTACTTCACCGACCCCACCGGCCTGGTGTGCGAGTACACCACCGAGGTCGCCCAGGTCGTCGAGGACACCTGGATCTGCAAGGTGTGGCGGCGCACTCCCGAGTTGTCCGACCTGTGGGGGACGGCCGGCCCGCCGTCGCAGCGGATCCGCGCCCACATGACCGGCACGCCCGACGGCAGCCCGGTCGTCGCCCCCGTGGACGCCGTCACCGGCCCGGAAGGAGCGGCGGCATGAGCGGCGCCACCGAAGCCCGCACCCGCAAGGTCGCCCTCATCGGCTGGGGCGCCATCGGCCGGACCGTCGGCGGCGCCCTCGCCGCGGGCGAGGTGCCCGGCGCCGAACTGGCGGGCATCGTCGACAACCGGCCGCTCGGCGACGCCGTCCCCGCCCCGCAGCTCACCGTGGAGCAGGCCCTCGCCGCCTGCGACCTGATCGTCGAGGCCGCGGGCCAGGGCGTCGTACGGGAATGGGGCGAGACGATCCTCGCCTCCGGCACCGACCTGCTCGTGGCGTCCACCGGAGCACTGACCGACGAGGAACTGTCCAAGCGGCTCCTGGCGGCCGGGCCCGGCCGGGTGTACTTCACCGGCGGCGCGGTCGGCGGACTCGACCTGCTCCAGGCCGTACGCGCCATGGGCCCGCTCGGCGAGGTCACGCTGACCACCACCAAGCTGCCGTCCACCCTCGAACAGCCCTGGATGGACGAGGCGACCCTGGCCCGGCTGCGGTCCACGACCACGCCGGTGGAGGTCATGTCCGGCACCGCCCGCGACGTACCGGTCAAGTTCCCCAAGTCCACGAACGTCGCCGCCTCGGTGGCGCTCGCGGTCGGCGACCTCGACGCCGTACGGGTCCGGGTCGTCGCCGACCCGGCGGCCGCGCACACCTCCCACGTGATCGAGGCGAGCGGCCCGCAGGGCGCGTACCGCTTCGAGGTGCGGCACGTTCCCGACGCCGCCAACCCGGCCACCAGCAGGGTCGTGCCGTACGCCGTGCTGCGCTCGCTCGCCGCCCTCACCGGACGCCGGGGGCAGATCCTGTGACCGCCTACGACCCCGCCGGGCTGCACCTGGAGGAGAACGGCGACGCCGGCCCGCTGGTGCTCTGCCTGCACGGCATCGGCTCCTCGTCCGCCGCCTTCGCCCCGCAGACCGGGGCACTCGCCGCCGGTCACCGGATGGTCGCCTGGGACGCCCCCGGCTACGCGAAGTCCGCCGACCCGGACCACGACCTCACCCTCGACGACTACGCCGACACCGCCGCCGAGGTCATCCGCGCCCGCGGCACCGACGCCCACGTGGTCGGCGTCTCCTGGGGCGGAGTGATCGCGCTCCGGCTCGCCACCCGGCACCCGGACCTCGTCGCCTCCCTCACCGTCGCCGACTCCACCCCCGGCTCCGGTACGAGCCCGGAGAAGGCCGCCGCGATGCGCGCCCGGGTCCCGGAGCTGGAGAGCCTCGGCGCGCGTGCCTTCGCGGAGAAGCGCGGCCCCCGGCTGCTGTCCGAGGGGGCGCCGCCCGAGCTGGTGCGGCGGGTCGTCGACACCATGGCCGACTCGGTCCGGCCGCCCGGCTACCGGCCGGCGGCCGAGTCGATGGCCCGCACCGACCTGCGCGGCGAACTCCACCGGGTCGCCGCGCCCACCCTCGTCCTGTGCGGGGAGAAGGACCGGATCACCGGCCCCGAAGCCTCACAGGTCCTGGCCGGCGGTCTGCACCGGACCGCCTACGTGATCGTCAAGGACGCCGGTCACCTGGCCAACCAGGAACAGCCCGAGCGCTTCAACGCCTGGCTGCTCTCCCACCTGCACATCGTCACCGACCCCCGCACCACGAAGGGCTGATCACCATGCCGCTGACCACCACCGCGTACGACAACGGCGGGGACCTCGCCAAGTACACCGACTCCCTGATCGCCACCAAGGACTCCCGCGAGCCGGACTGGGGCACCCTCTCCTTCCAGGAGAAGGCCGGCCCGCAGTACAAGCGGGCGCAGATCCGCTACGTCGGCTCCGGCGCCACCGGCAACCACGAGGACGACGGCCGCATCCTCCCCTCCGGCGGCTTCACCTTCTCCAACATGCTGCTGCCGCCCGGCGCCGAGGGCCCGGCCCACACCCACCACGACGTCGAGGAAGCCTTCTTCGTCCTGGAGGGCCGGGTCCGCGTCGGCATCCACCGCGGCCCCGACGAGACCGAGTACCGCACCCTCGGCTACCGCGACATGATCGTCGTGCCGGCCGGCGTGACCCGCTCGCTGAAGAACGAGGGCGACACCGACGCCCTGTTCTGCGTGATCATCGGCACGCAGAAGCCGCAGGTGCCGACGTACCCCGAGTACTCCCCGCTGTACGGCGTCACCCGTGACTGACCCGGCGACCGGGCGCCGCACGGTCGTCGTGACCGGCGCGGGCCGTGGCCTGGGGGAGGCCATGGCCCGCCGGGCGGCGGACGACGGGTACCGGGTCGTCGTCGCCGAGCTGAACGAGGAGTGGGGCTCCCGCACGGCGGCGGCGATCCGCGAGGCGGGCGGTGCCGCGCAGTTCGTGCCCCTGGACGTCGCCGACCCGCACTCCGTCGAGGCGCTGGCCGCCCGTGTCGCCGTCGCCGGCCCGGTGTACGCGCTGGTCAACAACGCGGCCCTCGCCAACGGCGTGGGCGGCCGGGAGTTCCAGGACATCGACGTCGAGACCTGGGACCGGCTGATGACCGTCAACGCGCGCGGCCCCTGGCTCGTCGCCAAGCATCTGCTGCCCCTGATGGCCGGCCCCGGACGGATCGTCAACATCGCCTCCGACGCGGCCCTCTACGGCTCCCCGCGCCTCGCCCACTACATCGCCTCCAAGGGCGCCGTCATCGCCCTGACCCGGGCCATGGCCCGCGAGCTGGGGGAGCGCGGCATCACCGTCAACGCGGTGGCGCCGGGCCTCACCGAGGTCGAGGCGACCGCGACCGTACCGGCCGAACGGCACGCCCTGTACGCGGCGAACCGCGCGGTCTCCCGGCCTCAGCGGCCCGACGACCTGGTGGGGCTCGTCTCCTACCTGCTGGGCGAGGAGTCCCGCTACCTGACCGGACAGGTGATCGCCGTCAACGGCGGCTTCACCATGCACTGAACCACCCTCCCCAGCGTCTAGGAGTACCCATGGATCTCGGCCTCGCCGACCGCACCGTCCTGGTCACCGGCGGCAGCTCCGGCGTCGGCCTGGCCACGGTCCGCGCCCTGCTCGCGGAAGGCGCCCGGGTCGCGACCTGCGGGCGCGACGCCGACCGGCTCGCCGAGGCCGCGGCCGGCCTCGGCGCCGGTACCGACCGGCTGTACACGGGCGTCTGCGACGTCCGGGACGCCGACGCCGTACGGGAGTTCACCGAGCGCGCCGCCGACCGTCTCGGAGGACGCCTGGACGGGCTCGTCAACAACGCGGGCCAGTCGCGGATGAAGTCCCTCGACGAGACGGTCGAGGAGGACTGGCGCGACGAGCTGGAACTGAAGTTCGCGGGCGTCCTCCACCCCCTGGCCGCCGCCCGCGCCCGCCTCCGCGCCTCCGACGCCGCCGCGGTCGTCAACGTCAACGCCGTCCTGGCCAAGCAGCCGGAGACCCGGCTGATCACGACGAGCGCCGCCCGCGCCGGCATCCTCAACCTCTCCACCTCCCTGGCCCGCGAACTCGCCCCCGAGGGCATCCGCGTCAACTCCGTCTGCCTCGGCCTGGTCGACACCGGCCAGTGGACCCGCCGCCACGCGGCGGCGGACAGCGGGCTCACCTACGAGGAGTGGCAGGCGGAGATCGCCGCCGACCGAGGCATCGCGCTGGGGCGGCTCGGCCGCGCCGAGGAGGTCGCCTACGCGATCGTCTCGCTGCTCTCCCCGCGCGCCTCGTACATCACCGGAACCAGCATCGACGTCTGCGGCGGAGTCGGCCGCGGCATCCTCTGAGGAGTACGCATGCGTCATGACAACGGTGGCGGACTCCTCGCCGCCCACCTCAAGTCCCTCGGCGTGGACACCGTCTTCGGCATCGTGTCCGTGCACAACCTGCCGCTGGTGGAGGCCGTCGAGGCCGACCCGGAGCTGCGGTTCGTGCCGGTGCGGCACGAGGCGAGCGCCGTCAACGCCGCCGACGCCCACGGCCGGGCCCGCGGCTCCATCGGCTGCGCGCTCACCTCGACCGGCACCGGCGCGGGCAACGCGGCCGGTTCCCTGATCGAGGCCCTGTCGTCCGGGACGGCGGTGCTGCACATCACCGGGCAGGTCGAGTCGGCCCACCTCGGCAGCGGACGCGGCTTCATCCACGAGACCAAGGACCAGCTCGGCATGCTCGCCGCGGTCTCCACGTACGCCGCGACCGTCACCTCCGCCCGGGACGCCGGCCGCGTCCTGCGCGAGGCGTCCGCCGCCGCGCTCGCCGCGCCGGGCGGACCCGCGAGCGTGGAGTGGCCGATCGACCTCCAGTACGCGGTCCAGGAGGACGACGGCGAGAGCGCGCCCGCCTCCGGGGCCCCGGTGCCGGACGCCTCCGCGCTGGCCGGCGCACGCGACCTGCTCGCCTCCGCCCGACGCCCGCTGATCTGGGCCGGCGGCGGCGCCACCACCGCCCGCGACCAGCTCCTCGCCCTGCTGGAGACGACCGGCGCCGGGCTGCTCACCTCCAACTCCGGCCGAGGCTCCGTCCCCGAGGACCACGAGCAGGTCGTCGGCAACTTCGCCACCACCCCCGCCGCCCGCGCCCTGCTCGCCGACGCGGACGTCCTCGTCACCGTCGGCACCCACTTCCGCTCCAACGAGACCGCCGACTACGGGCTGAGGCTCCCCGAGGCGCACATCCAGATCGACGTCGACGCCGCCGCCCTCGGCCGGGTCTACCCGGCCCGGCACGCCCTCCACGGCGACGCGGGGGCGGTCCTGCCACCGCTCACCGAGGCCGCCGTACGGGCCGACGCGGACTGGACCGACCGGGTCCGGCGGGTGCGCGAGGAGGTGCGGGCCGCGCTGCACGACGGCATCGGCCCCCAGGCGGCGATCTGCGACGCCCTCGCCGCCGCCCTGCCGCGCGGCGCCGTCGTCGCCCGGGACGTCACCATCCCCTCGTCCGCCTGGGGCAACCGCCTCCTGCCGATCCACGACCCGCGGGCCAACGTCTTCCCCCGCGGCGGCGGCATCGGCCAGGGCCTCGCCATGGGCATCGGCGCCGCCCTCGCCCGCCCCGACGAGCCCACCGTGGTCATCGCCGGGGACGGCGGACTCGCCGTCCACCTCGGCGAACTGCTCACCCTCGCCCAGGAACGGCCCCGCCTGACGCTGATCGTCTTCAACGACGGCGGCTACGGAGTGCTCCGCAACATGCAGGCCACCTACACCGAACGCCGCTCCGGCGTCGACCTGTTCACCCCCGACTTCGCCCGGCTCGCCGCCGCCTGCTCCCTGCCGTACGCGCGGGTCGGCGACGCGAGCGAGGCCGCGAAGGTGATCGACGCGGCCGTCGCCTCCGACGGGCCGACCCTCGTCGAGGTCGACCTGGCCGCGCTCGGCCCGATGAGGAACCCGTTCACCCCGCCCGTCAAGATCCCCACCCGGTAGGGAGGCCCGCAGCCATGAGCACCACCGAAGAGCAGGAACTGGACCTCCTCGTCCACCGCACCACCTGGGAGGCCGACGGCGTCCTCTCCGTCGAACTGGTCCACCCGGACGGCAAGCCCCTGCCCGCCTGGACCCCGGGCGCCCACCTGGACCTGCACGCGGGCGGCCACGTCCGCCAGTACAGCCTGTGCGGCGACCCGGAGGAGACGGGCGTCTACCGGCTCGGCATCCTCAACGAGCCCGCGTCACGCGGCGGTTCCCGCCACGTGCACACCAAGGTGCGGCCCGGCCAGACGGTGCGGGTGGCCGGGCCGCGCAACCACTTCGCCCTCGAACCGGCCGCCTCCTACCTCTTCATCGCCGGCGGCATCGGCATCACGCCGATCCTGCCCATGGCCCGCCGCGCCGCACGGGACGGCATCCCCTACCGGCTGGTCCACGGCGGCCGTACGCGCGCCTCGATGGCCTTCGGCGGCGAACTCGCCGCGCTCGGCGGGGGCGAGGTGACCCTGGTCCCGCAGGACGAGCGGGGGCACATCGACGTGGCGGGCGTCCTCGCGGACCTGCCGGACGACGCGCTGGTCTACTGCTGCGGCCCGGAGCCGCTGCTGAAGGCCGTCGAGGCGGTGGCACCGGAAGGACGGCTGCGCACCGAGCGGTTCGCCGCTCCGGCCGTGGCGCGCGACGACGGCGACGACAGCGCCTTCGAGGTGGAGTGCCGCGCGTCCGGCGTCACCCTGAACGTCGGCCCCGGCACCTCCATCCTGGAGGCCGCCGAGAACGCGGGCCTCGCCGTCACCTCCTCCTGCCGCGACGGCATCTGCGGCTCCTGCGAGACCCGCGTCCTGGCCGGCACCCCCGACCACCGCGACTTCCTGCTCAGCGACGCCGAACGCGCCACCGGCGAGACGATGATGATCTGCGTCTCGCGCTGCGCCTCGGACCGCCTCGTCCTGAACCTCTGACCACCTACGGAGAACGCCGTGCCCGAGACCACCTGGCCCTACCTGGACCCCCACCAGACCCGCGACCACGAGCCCACCCCGTACGAGACCAAGCTCGCGCGCACCCTCGAGGACATCTTCACCAAGGACGGTCACGAACTGTCCGACGTGATCGACGGCCTCAACTCCCGCCAGCTGCGCACGCCCACGGGCGAACCCTGGACCGAGGAGTCCTTCCGCGCCGAGATGCACCGCCTGGGAGCCTGACATGACCCTCTCCACCCGCGACAGCGCCGACCACATCTACGCCCACGGCCTGCGCAACCAGTGGCACCCCGTCGTGCCCTCCCGGTTCGTCGAGCCCGGCGGCATGCGCCGGGTGACCGCCCTCGGCGAGAACTGGCTGCTCTTCCGCAAGTCCGACGGCGCCCTGTCCATGCTCGCCGACCGCTGCCCCCACCGCGGGGCGCCCCTGTCCCTCGGCAAGCACCTGGGCGACCGGGTGGCCTGCTGGTACCACGGGGTCGAGGTCGACGGCGCCGGCACGGTCACCTCCGTCCCGGGCCTGCCGGGCTGCAACCTGGAGGGCAAGACCCTCGTCACCTCGCTGCCCGTGCGCGAGGTCGGCGGCGCGATCCTCGCCTACTTCGGCGACGAGGAGCACCCGGAGCCGGTGGAGCTGACCCTCCCCGAACCGCTGGCCGACGAGGAGATCTCCGCCTTCCTCTGCTACGCCGAGTGGGACGTGCCGTGGCGGTTCGCCATGGAGAACCTGCTCGACCCGATGCACGGCGCCTTCCTGCACTCCGAGTCGCACACCATGTTCGCCGGTGACACGTCCGCCAAGTTCCGCATCCGGGAGACCGAGCGGGGCTACTTCTTCGAGAAGACCGACCAGCGGGGCGTCAACTTCGACTGGGTGGAGCTGTGCCACACGGGTGTGGACTGGGTGGACCTGTCCATCCCCTACCCGCCGTCGGCGGGCCCCGGCGGCCCCTTCGGCATCGTCGGCATGGCCTGCCCGGTGGACGCGGGCCGCACCGGCGTCTTCTTCTGGCGCTACCGCAAGGTGAGCGACTGGCAGCGCGACACCTGGCGGTTCCTGTACAAGACCCTCATCGAGGCCCGCCACTGGGAGGTGCTGGAGCAGGACCGCGTCGTCCTGGAGAGCATGCCCGCCGACGCCGACCAGCGGGAGAACCTCTACCAGCACGACCTGGGCGTGGTCCGCCTGCGCCGCCTCTACCAGGCGCAGGCGGGACGGCAGTCGAAGGCTCAGCCGGTCTCGGCACGCTGAGCGGGGATGTCGTCGGAGTCCACGATGGAACGCTCCAGCTTCGACAGCAGCCGGCCCAGCTGACGGCGCTCGGCGGGCGAGAGCCCGCCGAGCATCCGCCGTTCGTTCTCCAGGTGCTCGGCGAACACCTCGTCCACCTTCGCCAGTCCGGCCTCGGTGAGCCGCGAGTACACCACGCGCCGGTCGGCGGCGTCGCGCTCGCGCACCAGCAGGCCGTCCTTCTCCAGCCGGTCCAGACGCAGGGTCACCCCGGCGGAGGAGACCAGCCCGGAGTCCGCGAGCTGCCCGGCGGTCAGCCGGTACGGGGCGCCGGCCCGGCGCAGCGCGGTGAGCACGTCGAAGCCGGCGACGGACAGTCCGTGCTCGTCCAGCCCCGAGGTCATCCGCGACTGGTACTGCAGGTACGACCGGTGCAGCCGGGCCAGCACCTCCAAGGGCGACGTGTCCAGCTCGGGCCGCTCCCGGGCCCAGTCCTCGACGATCCCCGCCACGGCGTCCGGCCGCTTCGCCGCCCTGCCCTGAGCCATGTCTTCCCCTCGCGGCATGTGTTCGGTGGTGAAATCTTAGCCCTGAGGGATCCGGCGAACAGGCCCCGGAGCGACGGCCTCAGGGCCGCCAGGGGACCCGGTGTTCCGCGAGGTGCGCCAGCACCGCGTGGTTCGCCTCCCAGCCGTCCGGGAACTTCACCGGCGTCCCCAGCTGGACCGGCTCCGTGGACGGGTAGTCGTCCAGCAGCTCGTCGACCCCCGCCCGGCAGACCACGACGCAGGCGTGCCGGTGACGGGAGGCCAGGACGCACAGGCGGCCCGTCTCCAGGTGGAAGGCGGTGGCGTCGGGGCGGCCCGACAGCGGGTGCAGGACGACGGTGACGTCGTACTCGCGGCCCTGGAGCCGGTTCGCCGTGTCCACGGTGACCTCCGTGACCCCGACGTCGGCCAGCGCCGCCCGGATGGCCGCCGCCTGGTCGCGGTGGGCCGTGCCGACGGCGACGCGGTCGGCGGTCAGGAGCACGGGCTCCGGCGCGCGCTCGGACGTCGCCGCGCCCCGCCGGTCCAGGAGCCGCCGCACCACCGACGCCACCGCCCGCACCGCCTCCGGGTCGGTGCGCGGCGTGTGCCGCGGGGGCAGCTCCAGCAGCCCCCACCCCGAGCGGGCGGCCTCGTCGATCACCTGATCCGGGCCCGAGCCGTCCGAGGCGACGGAGAAGGCCAGCCGACGGTCGCCGTGACCGGTGCCGCTGCGGAACGGCGTGTACGGGTAGAAGGCGTCCGAGACGAGGGGGGCCGCCGACGCCGGCAGCCGCCAGGACACCGGCAGCCGGTGCTGGGGCAGGGTCGGGTTGTGGGCCAGCAGCGTCGTCACGGCCGACGCGGACGGATCGTGCGACAGGCCCGCCCACTGCTCGCTGCCCACCGTCGCGAACGGGTCCAGCTGACCCGGGTCGCCCACGAACAGCGCCCGCTCGAACAGCCCGGCCACCGCCAGCAGCGAGTCGGACCGCATCTGGTACGCCTCGTCCACGATCGCGTGCCGCCACGGCTCGTCCACCTTGACGTGCGCCCACTTCGCCGCCGTCGACAGCACGACGGCTTGCCCGGCGAGATCGGCGGCCTTCGCCGACGTGCGTACGTTCTCCAGGCCGTCGAGCGCCTTGTCGTACGGGTCGGCGTCGCTGCTGTGCAGGCGGCCCACCGGCAGGTCCGGGTTCTTCTCGGCGAGGCGCAGGACGAGGTCGTCGACCTGGGCGTTGGTCTGCGCGACGACCATCAGGGGCCGGCCCGCCTCGGCCAGCTCCAGCGCCGCCCGCACCACCAGCGTGGACTTGCCGGCGCCGGGCGGGGAGTCGACGACGACACCGCGCTCGGCGCCGTGCAGGGTGTCGTGGAGGATCGCGGCGGTGGCGCGGGCCGCCTCGGCACCCGGGTCCAGGACCGGGGCGGCGGGGGCCGCGGTGGTCTCGGCGGTCACAGCACGTCCTCCTCCGTCTGGGCGTCGGCCGCCTCCGGCACGGCCGCCGTCTCGCCGGGCGGCCCGCCGTGCGTCCACGGGGTCCCCTCCGGGTCGGGCAGCTTCGCGCCGCCCCGCTGCTCGTGCTCGAAGAGGGTGAAGCAGACCCGGTCGCCCTTCTCCGGCACCGACCCGGCCTCGGGCTCCTTGCCCCGACCCATCCGGTCCACGATCCGCAGCACGAGGACGCCCTCGTCCTCCTGTGCGACGAACTCGGCCGCCTGCGGCCTGCCGCCCAGCGACCGGTGGACCTTCACCCGCTCGCCCAGGTGCGGGCGGTCGTCCGTGCGGACCGTGACCAGCGGACGCGGACTCGGCCGTTTGCTCTCGCTGTACGCCATCACCACGTCGATGACCTCCCCGGCGAACGCCTCCCCGGCCAGCCGCCGCCCCGCCATCACCAGCGGGTCGTCCAGCGCCTCCTGCGCCTCCAGCCGGGCCTGCTCCCGCTCCCGCGTGGCGAGCTTGTTGGCGGCCGTCACCGCGTCGTCGCGGCGCGGCTGCGGGGGCTCGCCCGCGAGGACGCGGTCGCGGTGGGACGTGAACGACCAGCGGTCCCGGGTCCACCGGTCCTCGACGTGCGCCCCGGCGGGCAGCTCCCGCAGCAGGTCCAGGCCCCGCCACACCGCGTCCCAGGTCGGCCGCGTGCGGCTCTCGACCAGTGCGCGGACCTCCCGCTCGGCGGCGGTGACGGCGCCCAGCCGGTCGTCGGCCTCCACACCGTCCTCGGCGGCGGCGAGCGCGGTGCGCGCCCGGTCGTAGCGCTCGATGGCGGGGGCCAGCAGCTTGTTGTCGAAGGCCGGGTCGGTGGCCGGGCCCGCGGGCGGGCACAGCAGCTGCCCGTCGGCGTCGCGGGCCAGCTCGGCCCGGCGGGCCGCCTCCGCGCCCGTCGGACCCTCGTCGCCCGGGGCGATCCAGGCGAGCAGCGCGCCCAGGTGCTGGTCCTCCAGCGTGGACTGCCCGGTCGCCCAGTGCCGGCCCAGCAGATCGGTCATGGCGAGCAGCAGCGAGGAACCGGGCACCCGGGCCCGCTCGCCGTAGTGGGTCAGCCACCGGCCGAGCAGCGGCACCCTCGGCGGCGCGGGGTGCGGTGTCTCCGGGTCCTGCTCCGTCGTACGCCGGAACCGCATCGACCGGCCCAGCAGCCGGACGAAGTCGACACCCGCGCGGGAGGGCACGATCAGCTGCGCGGCGTCCGCGCACAGGTCGACCTCGACCTTGACCCGCTTGCCCGTCTCCGGGTCGGTCTCGGTGCGCTCGGCGGGCTCGACGCTGTCCGCGTACGCCTCGATGTGCGGCAGCACGACGCCGGCCAGCTCGGCGAGGAAGGCGAAGCGCAGGTCGCGGTCGCGGGGCTGCGGGACGACCAGCAGACGCGGCGCGTCCCGGTCGGTGCCGACCAGGGCGCCGAGCGGGGCGCCGGCCTCACCGGCGGTGATCAGCGGCACGAAGACCAGCGGACGGTCGGACAGGTGGCGGTGCCGGACGGTGGCGGCGGGCTGGGCGCGGCCGGTGCGCACGGCCTCCAGCCGGGCCAGCGTGGTGATCAGGGACACACGGCCGCCTCTCGCGTCCCGGCGCCGGCCGCCGCGAGGGCCTCCGCGCGCAGCCGCGCCGCCCTGCGCAGCGCCGCCACCGCCGGGTCGTCCGGGTCGCCGGCCTCGCCGCGGGCCGCCGCCAGCACCTCCTCGACCGTCGACATACCGCCCAGCTCGGCCCGCACCGGGCGGCCCAGCGCGGTCACCGCACCGGCCTCGCGGGACCGGGCACGGCAGTGGAAGGCCAGCTCGCAGGCGGACAGGCACTCGGGCGCGTACGTCGCCGGGACCGCCTCGACCGCGGCCGTCAGCTCCTCGGCCGGCAGCTCGGGGGAGAAGCAGACGCCGTCGGGGAGCGCGTCCGCGATGTCCTCGATGCGGGTCAGCCGGGCCAGCTGGCGGCCGGTGACCGCGCGCTGCCTGCGCACGTCGACCGCGGACGCGGTGGGCAGGTTGGAGAAGTCCTTCGGGCACACGAGGAGCACCCGGTCGCGCACGCGCGGGGCGGGATCCAGCCGGGCGGCGACCCGCTCCAGGGCCAGTACGTACACCGCGGCCTGCCGGGCGGCGGCGCCCACCTTCGCCGGGTCGGCGGAGCCGTCCAGCATGGGGAAGGACTTGATCTCCACCACCGTCCAGCTGCCGTCCGGGTGCACCACCACGGCGTCCGGCTCGAGGAAGGCGGGGGACCCGGCGACGTCCAGGGCGAGCATCGGGTGGTCGAGCAGCGTCCAGGCGCCGGGACCGCCGGGCGTACCGGCGGAGCCGGTGGTGGCCTCGCGCAGCGCCAGCGCCGTGCGGGCCGCGCGGCCCTCGGGGCCGGTCGCGGACAGGTCGGGCACGTGCGCGCCGGCGGCGGGCGGCTCGGCGCCCCGGTCCAGCCTCTCGTGCACCAGCCGCAGCAGCTCCGCGCCGCCGTCCGCCTTGACCCGCGCCTCGAACGCGTTGCCCCGGGTGAGCGCGAACTGCGACTGCCCGAAGACCGACGGCGAGCCCAGCGCGCTCGCCAGCGACGCCTTGTCCACCCCGGCACCGTCGAGGATCGCGCGCCGCCGGCAGCCCGGGTTGGCGGCGAGGGCGGCCAGCGCCCGGGCGTCCAGCGCCTTGGCCGGCACGTCGGGGCCGCGCAGCTCAGCGAGCCGGTGCCGGAGTCTCGTCCCCCGCGTCCGAGGGGGAGGGGTCCGGCTCGGCTCCCGCTTCCAGCCGCTGCTCACGCTGCCGTGGAAATCGCTCACCCGCGGAAGTCTGGCATCCACCACTGACAATCGGGGAATGCGCGGCGCCGGAGGCCGGTGCGGCGGGTGTGTCCGCCGGGCCGGCGGCGCGCTCGGCACCGGACGCGTGAGCGGCGGTGCCCGTCGTGAACCGGGCCGGCAGCAGGGCCCGCGCCCGGTTCGAGGCCCGCAGCACGAACGGCGTCAGCAGCAGCCCCGCCCCCATCACGGCCGCGCCCGCGACCGCGTCGAGGAAGTAGTGGTTGGCGGTGCCCATCACCACGATCGTGGTCACCAGCGGATAGACGACGCCGGCCACCTTGGCCGCCCGCGTGCCGCCGTGGCGCCACAGCATCACGCCGCACCACAGGGACCAGCCCACGTGCAGGCTCGGCATGGCCGCGTACTGGTTGGTCATCCCGCCCAGGCCGCGCGGCGCGCTCGCCTCGCCGCCCCACCAGCCGTACGAGCTGTACTGGGCCATCGTGTCGACGAACCCGTGGCTCGCGTCCAGCAGCCGGGGCGGGCAGGTGGGCAGCAGGGTGAAGCCGATGAGGCCGATGAACGTGGACGTCATCAGCCAGGTGCGGGCGGCCCGGTAGTGCACCGTGCGCGAGCGGAAGAGCCAGATCAGGATCACCGGGGTGACCAGGTAGTGCAGCGACGCGTACCAGAAGTCCGCCGGTATGCCGATCCAGGGCTCGCGGGTGAACAGGCGGTTGAGCGGGTGCTCCGCGTTGAGGAAGAGCGCCTTCTCGATGTCCAGGATGGCCAGGCCGTGGTCGACCGCGTCGGAGACGTCGCCCCGGACGAGGAGACGTCCCGCGGAGTAGCAGGCGTAGACGAGGAGGATGAGCGGCAGCTCGGTCCACCAGCGCAGCCGGGTCCTCGGGGTCGCCTCGGTGCCCGGTGCCTCGGTGTGCGGCAATCCGATCACCCTCCCCCTTCTCGTTCTCGCTCGCGCCCAGTCGACATGGACGTGCCACTCTACGGCCTGTGCGCACCCGGTTCACGGGGCGCCCTCGGCCCTGATAGACGCCGGGATCGCCCCCCGGGTTGCCCGGATCGGGCGTACGCGATGATGGAGGGGTCGGCCCTGACATTTCTCCCGGAAAGGCCCCCTTCATGGCACCGCGCATCCTGCTGGCCCGGCACGGACAGACCGAGTGGTCGCTGTCCGGCAAGCACACCGGCAGGACCGATGTGCCGTTGCTCGAAGAGGGCCGCCGCGGCGCGAAACTGCTCGGCGAGCGGCTGCACCGGTCGCCGCTCGACGGGCTGCCCGGCGTCGAGGTGCGCACCAGCCCGCTCTCCCGCGCGCGGGAGACCTGCGAACTCGCCGGCTTCGGGGAGCGCGCCCGCCCGTGGGACACGCTGATGGAGTGGGACTACGGGGCGTACGAGGGGATGACGCCGGCCGAGATCCAGGCGGTCCGGCCCGGCTGGCTGATCTGGCGGGACGGGGTCCCGGAGGGCGAGAGCCTGGCGGACGTCACCGCGCGCGCGGACGAGGTCGTGGCGTGGGCGCGGGAGGCGGACCGCGACGTGCTGGTCTTCGCCCACGGGCACATCCTGCGGTCGATCGGTGCGCGGTGGCTGGGGCTGCCGCTGGACTTCGCGGCCCGGATACGGCTGAACCCGACGTCGCTGTCGGTGCTGGGGTGGGCGTACGGGGAGCCGGCGCTGGAGAGCTGGAACGACATGGGGCACCTGGCGGGCTGAGCCGACGGGGCGGGGCCGCGCCCCGAAGGGCGCCCGAGCCCCACCGCCGCCGCGGTACGGGGTGCCGTGGCCACGGGCCGCGCAGGGCGTCACGCCGTCCGGGGGAGCGAGGCGTGGCGGTCCAGGAAGGCCGAGACGCCCGACGCCCGCCGGTGCGGCAGCAGCACGCGGGCCGTGCCCGCCAGCATGGTGTGGATCCGGGAGGACTGGACCTCGCCGAGCAGGTCCAGGACCCGCATGCCCGCCCCGGCCGCCTCGTCGGGCCGCCCGCCGCGGGCCAGGTCGTCGGCGAGTTCCGCCGAGTACAGCGCGAGGTTCCTGGTGAAGTGCGGGTCCTGCAGCGCGGCCGCCCGCCGTGCGTGCCGGGCCGCCCGGGGCCAGTCGCCCAGGGTGGACCAGCACTGGGCCTCCAGCCCCTCCAGCTCCGCCTCGCCGTAGAACGTCATCCACTCCGGGTCGGCGTCCGAGGGCCCCTGCCCGAACAGGGCCTGCGCCCGGGTCAGCGCCTGCTCGCAGCCGACCCGGTCGGCGAGCCCCGCCCAGCCCCCCGCCTCGCGCAGGGCGAGCAGGGACAGCAGCCGGGCCGAGCCCAGCGACCGGGCGGCGCGCTGTGCGGCCTGGGCGGCCCGCACCGCCTCGCGGGGCCGCCCGGCGTCCCGGGCCAGGAACGCCATGTTGCAGAAGGCGTGCGCCTCCAGGGCGGGGTCGCCGGTCATGCGGGAGGTGGCGAGGGCCTCGGCGTAGTGGGAGCGGGCGTCGTCGAAGCGCCCGGAGTCGTGCGCCAGCCAGCCCACGGAGATCGCGAGTTCCCCGGCGCCCGCGTACAGCCGGTCCGCCGTCGCCTGCCGGGTCGCGCCGGCGTCCAGCAGCGCGTAGGCGGTCCGCAGCGGGGCCGCCGCGCGCCGGTACAGGCCGTCCGCGCCGTGCCGGTCGTCGAGCAGCCTGATCCGGCGGACGGCTTCCTCCAGGGCGCCCGCGTGGCCCGCCCCGGCCCGGCGCGGGGGCCGCCCGGCCGCCACCGCGTCGTGGGCGAGCGCCAGGGGGCCCAGCGAGGCGGCGGCCACCGTGGCACCGCTCATCATGAATGCGCGACGCAGCACGTCGCTCTCCTCGTTGTCGTCATGCGGGTCGTACGGGTGGTGCGGGTCGTGCGGGTGGTGCGGCTCGTACGGGTGGTGCGGGTACTGCGTGTCCGGCGTGTCGTACGGCTCGCGCGCCCTCCGCGTCTCACTCGCGGTGCCCGGCGCGCGGTCCGCGTGCGCCCCGGTCGCCTCCTCGTCGGCGCGCGCCCGGCGCCCCCGCACCGACGAGCGGGGCGCGAAGCCCAGGTCGGTGAGCGTGCGGCCGGGGAACATGTGCAGGAACACCCGCTCGTACGCGTAGTTGGGGCAACGGATCTCGCCCGCCTCGACCCGGCCGATGTAGCGCGCGTCGCAGCTGACCCGCTCGCCGATCTCGCGCGCGGCCCGGCGCACCGCCGCCGCGAACTCGGCCGGCGAGCGCTTGCCGCGCAACCGCCGGAAGGCGAGGTTGGGCCGCGGCGGCCGGTCGGGCCGGGGGGAGGTCACCGTTGACGAGGTCATGGCCGGGTCCTCTCGTGCGAACCGTCGAACCAGGCCGGGAAGGGGTGGCGCGCGGGGTTCCTCCGTTTGTCATCCCTGTGTCCGGCGAGCAAGAACGTACCGGCTGTGACGAAGCGATCACGCGGTGTTTGGCTACAAACCGGATATCTCATCCACGATCTGCCATGAAGTGCCATCCTTTGCGGCTGATTCGTGCCGTAGCCGTTGACGCCCTGCCGCGTTGAACCCGGTGGACCGGGAGGCCCCCCGACTCCCGATCCGCTCGTCCGAGGAGGAGTTCCGTGGTGGAGGCCGGGATGGATACCAGACCGATCAGCGAAGCCCCCTGTGACGCCTGCGACGTCGTCACCGTCCCGACCCGGCAGGGCCTGGAGGCGGTCGACATCCTCAGGCGGGGCGCCGGTGACGGGGTGGGCCCGGTGATCCACGACGACGGCTGCGACACCCTCGGTTTCCTCGTGCCCTCGGGCACGGCCGCCGCCTGGGACGTGCCCGGGAGCACCTGCACGGAGACGGACGGTCGCGGACTGCGCGTCGCCACCGAACCGGAGCCGCCGGTCGCGGGGGCGGACTGGCTGCTGCCGCCCGGAGAGGCGGACCTGGCCACCGACCCCGCCGTCCTGCGGGCCGCGCTGGGCGAGGCGGCCCGGCTGATCGAGGCCGCGGACAGCTGCCGCTGAGCCGGCCGCCGGCCGCACCGCCGGGGCGCGCTCCGGGGCCGCTCCGGTACGGGGTCGCTCCGGTTCGGCTCGCCTCCGGTACGGCCCGCCTCCGGTACGGCCCGGTCCCGTCCGGTCCGCTCCGGCCCCCGGACGACGGCCGCGCGACGGCCGCACGACAGCGCACGACGACCGGAGGACGGCCCGGCCCCGACGTCGTCCGATAATGGGCCGATGGGAAGGTCCAGGAACACCCGCCGCGGACGAGCGGCCGCCGCATCCGTCGTCGAGGACGTCGACGGCGGGCGCGCCGAGCTGGTCCCCGACCGGGAGCGCCCGCGGGCCTGGACGCTGCTGATCGACGGGGCCCCGCAGTCGCACGTCGACCTCGACGACCCGGCGTACCTGTCCTTCGAGTACCAGCGCCGGATCGGCCACGTCATCGACCTGGCCGCCCCGCCCGGCAGGCCCGTGCGCGCCGTTCACCTCGGCGGCGGCGCCTTCACCCTCGCCCGGTACGTGGCCGCCACCCGCCCCCGCTCCACCCAGCAGGTCGTCGAGCGGGACGCCGGACTGGTCGAGCTGGTCCGGCGCGAACTGCCCCTGGACCCCGGCGCCCGGATCCGGGTGCGCTCCACCGACGCCCGCGCCGGGCTGGCGAAGGTGCCCGACGGCTGGGCCGACCTGGTCGTCGCGGACGTGTTCAGCGGGGCCCGGACACCGGCCCACCTGACGTCCACCGAGTTCCTGGACGAGGTCCGCCGCACGCTGGCGCCCGGCGGGGTCTACGTCGCCAACCTCGCCGACGGCCCGCCGCTGGCGCACCTGCGCGGCCAGATCGCCACCGCCGCCGCCCGGTTCCCGGAACTGGCGCTCGTCGCCGACCCGGCCGTACTGCGCGGCAGGCGCTTCGGCAACGCGGTCCTGGTCGCCGGCGACCACCCGCTGCCGGTCGCCGAACTCACCCGGCGCGCGGCCTCCGACCCGCACACCGCGCGCGTCGAACACGGCCGCGCGCTGCGGGACTTCACCGGCGGCGCCGCACCCGTGACGGACGCGGCGGCGGTGGACTCGCCCGCGCCGCCGGACTCCGTGTTCACGTGACCGTCCCGGCGAACCGTCCCGCGGACCGCCGAGCGCACCCCGCAGCCCTCGCAGCCCTCGCCGACCCCGCAGCCCTCGCGGGTCTCGCTGTCCTCGCGGGTCTCGCGGGCCTCCGAGACAGCCCGGCCCCGCGGGCGGCTCAGTAGCTGCCGATCTCCACCCTCGGCGGCCCGTCGTGCCAGGTGCAGAACACCGACACCCGGTCCGCGCCCGAGGTGAACTCCACCCGGATCCACGACTCCGTCTTCCACACCTGCATCGACCAGCCCGAACCCGGCGTCGCCGACACCAGGGACGCGGACGACGGACCGAGGTCGAAGACGGCGCGGCCCCCGTCGGTGTCGTAACTCCTGACCCGGCCGGACGTCGCGGGCGGCGGGCCGGCCGACTCTCGGGGCGGCGTGGTGGACGGCGCGGTCCGCGACGGGGCGGGGCCGGGCTCGCGGGGCGTCCCGCTCGCCGTCGGCGACGCGCTGCCCGACGGCGAGGGCGACGGCCGGCTGGTGGACGACGCCAGGGACTCCCCGCCGTCGTCCTTCCTGCCGGGGCCCTTCCCGTCGTCGTCCGCCCCGTCCCGGACGCTCGCGTCGGCGGCCGTGATGGGCAGCGCCCGGGGGGCGTCGTAGGCCGTGCCCGCCATCACCGTGTGGACGCCCCACCACGACAGGGTGACCGCCGCGCCGGTGGCGAGCAGCCAGGCGATCACGTGGATGAGTCCTCTGCGCATCGCGGCCATACTGCCTCACCCGCCCCAGGCGTGTCGCGCGAACGGGCGCCGCCGTGAGCCCCGGACGGAGTTGTCCACAGGCTCGGACCGGGTCGGTCCGCATGGCGTACGGTGCCGCCCATGGCAAGTGTGCTCGTGGTCGAGGACGACCAGTTCGTACGCTCGGCGCTCATCCGGCACCTGACCGACGCCTCGCACACCGTGCGCAGCGTCGGTACGGCACTGGAGGCGCTGCGCGAGGTCGCCCATTTCCGCTTCGACGTGGTGATCCTGGACCTCGGACTGCCCGACCTGGACGGTTCCGAGGCGCTGAAGATGCTGCGCGGCATCACCGACGTGCCCGTGATCGTCGCCACCGCCCGGGACGACGAGGCGGAGGTGGTACGGCTGTTGAACGCGGGGGCGGACGACTACCTGACCAAGCCCTTCTCGGTGGAGCACCTGTCGGCCCGGATGGCGGCCGTGCTGCGCCGGGCCCGCTCCGGTCCCGCGGAGGCGGCGCCGGAGACCGTCATCCGCGTCGGCGGGCTCACCGTCGACCCGCTGCGCCGCCAGGCCGAGTTGGACGGCCGGCGGCTCGACCTGACCCGCCGGGAGTTCGACCTGCTCGCCTTCCTGGCCGGCCGGCCTGGCGTCGTCGTGGCCCGCAAGGAGCTGCTCGCCGAGGTCTGGCAGCAGTCCTACGGGGACGACCAGACCATCGACGTCCATCTGTCCTGGCTGCGGCGCAAGCTGGGCGAGACCGCGGCCCGGCCCCGCTATCTGCACACCCTGCGCGGTGTCGGCGTGAAGCTGGAGCCGCCCGCCGCCCCCTCTCCCGGCGCGGAGCCACCGCGATGAGATGGGCCCTGGTCAAGGTGTCGCTGGCGGTCACCGCCATGGTGGTGGTCGCCTTCGCGGTCCCGCTCGGACTGGTGATCCGCGAGATGGCCCGGGACCGCGCCTTCTCCAACGCCGAGCGCGAGGCCGCCGCCGTCGCCCCCGCGCTGTCCATCACCACCGACCGGGACCAGCTGGAACGCGTCGTCGCCTCCGCGGGCTCGGACGCCGGGATCTCCGTCCACCTGCCCGCCGGCGGGAGCGGCGGTGCCGACATCGGTCGGCGGCGCGCCACCGACGAGGACATCGCCGCCGTGCGCGCGATGGGCCGCGCCTCCACCACCGAGGTCCAGGGCGGGTCCACCCTGCTCCAGCCGGTCGCGCTCAGCTCCGGGGAGATCGCCGTCGTCGAGGTGTACGTCCCCGAGTCCGAGGTCACCAACGGCGTCGGCACGGCCTGGGCGGTGCTCGCCGCCGTCGGCGCCGCCCTGATCGTCGGCTCGGTCGCGGTCGCCGACCGGCTGGGCGTACGGATGGTGCAGCCCGCGCAGCGCCTGGCCGAGGGCGCGCACGAACTGGGGGAGGGCAAGCTCGGCGCACGGGTGCCGGAGGAGGGACCGGAGGAACTGCGCCTCGCCGCGGTCGCCTTCAACTCCATGGCCGACCAGGTGGTCCAGCTGCTGGCCAACGAACGGGAGCTGGCCGCCGACCTCTCCCACCGTCTGCGTACCCCGCTGACCGTGCTGCGGCTCAACGCGGCCTCGCTCGGCGACGGGCCGGCCGCCGACCAGACCCGGTCCGCCGTCGAGCAGTTGGAGCGCGAGGTCGACACGATCATCCGCACCGCCCGGGACGCCAGACCGCGGACCGCCGCGGCCGGACCCGGTGCCGGGTGCGACGCGGCCGAAGTGGTCCGGGAACGGATGGGGTTCTGGTCCGCGCTCGCCGAGGACGAGGGCCGCAAGTGGCGGGTGGCCGGCGCCGACCGCCCGGTGCGCATACCCGTGGCCCGCGCCGACCTGGCGGCCGCCCTGGACGCCCTGCTGGGCAACGTGTTCCGGCACACCGCCGAGGGCACGGCCTTCGCGGTCGACCTGCACAACGGCGAGGACGCGGTGATCGTCCTCGTGTCGGACGCGGGCCCCGGCATCCCCGACCCGGAGGCCGCGATGGCCCGCGGCCGGGGCTCGGGCAGCGACGGGTCGACCGGACTCGGCCTGGACATCGTGCGCCGGCTGGCGGAGTCCACCGGCGGTGACGTGCGGATCGGCTCCTCCGTGCTGGGCGGCACCGAGGTGCGGATCTGGATCCAGCTGGACGGGCGGGCGCCGGAGCGGCGGCGCGGACACCGGGGGAGCGTCCGGCGCCGCCGCGGCCCCCGGCTGATCTCCTCCGTCAATCGGCCCCGATCCCTCCCCTGAGCGCACCCTGAGAGCGTCAAATCCCGCCCGGATCAGACACTTCGCCCGTTGCGCGCTCGCCGGCGCGCGGCCGCACCCGCCGCCCACCACCGGCCCGGCGTACACGCACGAGCGGGGCGCGGCATCCCCCCGTGGAATGCCGCGCCCCGTCTCCGTCCCGGGGGGCCTACTCGGCCGACTCCACCGCCGGCAGCGTCCCCGTGCGGGCCGCCCGCCCGTACCACAGGGCGCTCGACTTGGGCGTGCGCTGCTGGGAGGCGTAGTCGACGTACACGGCGCCGAACCGCTTCTCGTAGCCGTAGGCCCACTCGAAGTTGTCCAGCAGGGACCACAGGTAGTAGCCGCGCACGTCGGCGCCGTCCGCGATGGCCCGGCGGACCGCCCTGAGGTGACCGTCCAGGTAGGCGACCCGCTCCGGGTCGTGCACCGTGCCGTCGGCGCCCGGCTTGTCGTCGTAGGCGGCGCCGTTCTCGCTGATGTACAGCGGCACGCCCGGTGCCTCCCGGTGGTAGCGCATGATCAGCTCGTGCAGGCCGGTCGGGTCGACGCTCCAGCCCATCTCCGTACGCTCGCCCGGCGGCTGGTGGAAGGCCACGTCGTCCGCGGCGGGCCAGGGAGAGTGGGCGCTCTCGCCGTGCCCGTCGGCGCGCGGGGCGCGCGAGTCGGCGTCGGCGGCCGAGACCACGGTGGGCGTGTAGTAGTTGAGGCAGATCGCGTCGATCGGCTGGCGGATCTGCCCCAGGTCGCCGTCCTGGACGTACGACCAGTCGGTGACGGACGCCGTCGCCTCCAGCAGGGTCTGCGGGTAGGCGCCGTGCAGGATCGCGCCGTGGAAGATGCCGCCGGACAGGTCGTCGATCTTCCGTGCGGCGGCCAGGTCCGCCGGGGTCTGCGACAGCGGCCGCACGACGGAGGTGTTGAGGCTGATCGCCACCGAGTTGCGGGCCGGCATCACCGAACGCAGGGCCACCGTGCCCAGGCCGTGGGCCAGGTTGAGGTGGTGCGCGGCGCGCAGCGCGGCGGCCGGGTCGGTGCGGCCGGGGGCGTGCACGCCGGAGGCGTAGCCGAGGAAGGCCGCGCACCACGGCTCGTTGAGCGTGATCCACTGCTCCACGCGGTCGCCGAGCGCCTCGCCGACGATCTGCGCGTACTCGGCGAAGCGGTACGCCGTCTCCCGCTCCGGCCAGCCGCCCGCGTCCTCCAGCTCCTGCGGCAGGTCCCAGTGGTAGAGGGTGACGGCCGGCTTGATCCCGGCGGCCAGCAGCTCGTCCACCAGACGCCGGTAGAAGTCGAGACCGCGCTGGACCGCGGGCCCCCGGCCGGTGGGCTGCACCCGGGGCCAGGAGACGGAGAAGCGGTAGGCGCCCAGCCCCAGCTCCTTCATCAGCGCCACGTCGTCGCGGTAGCGGTGGTAGTGGTCGACGGCGATGTCACCGGTGTCCCCGCCGGCCGTCTTCCCCGGGGTGTGGCTGAAGGTGTCCCAGATCGAGGGGGTGCGGCCGTCCTCCCGCACCGCGCCCTCGATCTGGTACGCCGAGGTGGCGGCGCCCCAGAGGAAGGCGGGGGGGAAGGTCACCGGGGTCACCGGCGTTGCGGACTCAAGCATGGAAGCGCTCCCATAAGGGGTCAGGCGGGGCGTCGGGCCGGAAGACCGACGCGTGGAAGTACGAGGGGGGAAGGCGGGGCCGGGACGGCGGTGGCCCGGCCCCCGGGGCGGTACCGGCTCTCGGCGGCCGGCGTCAGCCCTTGACGGCGCCCTGCATGATGCCGCCCACGATCTGCTTGCCGAAGATCGCGAAGACCAGCAGCAGGGGGAGGGTGCCGAGCAGCGCGCCGCCCATGATCAGGGCCTGGTCCGGGGTGAAGCCGCGGCCGAGGCCCGCCACCGCCACCTGCACGGTCGGGTTGCCGTTCTGCGTCAGCACCAGGAACGGCCACAGGAAGTCGTTCCACACCTGCACGAAGATCAGCATGCCGAGGACGGCCATCGCGGGCCGGGCCGCCGGGAACACCACGTGCCACACCACGCGCCAACTGCTGGCCCCGTCCACGCGGGCGGCCTCGATGATCTCGTCGGGCAGCGCCTGGAGCAGGTACTGGCGCATGAAGAACACGCCGAACGCGCTGACCAGCGACGGGAAGATCACCGCCTGGAGCTGGTCGGTCCAGTCCAGCTTGGCCACCATCATGTACAGCGGGATGATGCTGAGCTGCGGCGGGATCATCATCGTGCCGACCACGATCAGCATCAGCGCGTTGCGGCCCCGGAACTTCAGCTTGGCGAAGGCGAAGCCGGCGATCGTCGACAGGAAGACGACGGTGACCGCCGAGATCCCCGCCACGATCGTGGTGTTGAGGATCGCCTCGCCCATGTTGGCGTCGGTCCAGGCGATCTCGATCTTGTCGAAGAGGTTCCCGCCGAACCAGAACGGCGGCGGCGTCTGCGCCAGGCGCTGGTTGTCGCGGGAGGCGGCGATCGCCGTCCACACCAGCGGGAAGAGCGAGCCGACGGTGAACAGGGCGAGGATGATGTACGCGACGGGGCCGGCGTGCATCTGCCCGCCGGCACGGGCCGACTTGGGCCCGCGGCGGCCCCGCCGGGGCGGCTCGGGCACCGGCTCGGCCGGGGGTTTGGTCAGGGTCGTCGTCACGGCCGGTTCTCCTTAACTACTGGCGCGCAGCCGGCGCGAGATGACGTAGTTGATGATCCCGATCACGATGAGGATGAGGAACATCGTCCAGGCGATCGCCGAGGCGCGGCCCAGGTGCTGGTTGACCCAGCCCTGCTCGTACAGGTACAGGCCGAGCGTCTGGAACTGGTGCTGGGAGCCGCCGGAGGCGCCCTTGTTGGCGTCGAACAGCAGCGGCTCGCCGAACAGCTGCGAGGCGCCGATGGTCGACACGACGACCGTGAAGAGGATCGTGGGCCGCAGCTGGGGCAGCGTGACGTGGATGAACTGCCGCCACCGGCTGGCACCGTCCAGCGCCGCCGACTCGTACAGGTCCTGCGGGATCGCCTGCATCGCCGCCAGGTAGATCAGCGCGTTGTAGCCGGTCCAGCGCCAGATGACGATCGACGAGACGGCTATCTGGGACGGCCACTTGTCGCTCTGCCAGTCGATCTTGTCCAGACCGATCAGGTCGAGGAACCAGTTGATCATGCCGTAGTCGCGGCCGAAGAGCAGCACGAAGACCAGCGAGGCGGCGGCGATCGAGGTGGCGTACGGCGCGAGCATCACGACGCGGTAGAACGTGGATCCGCGCAGCTTGTAGTTGAGGATGTGCGCGAGGCCCATCGCCATCAGCAGCTGCGGGACCGTGGAGATGATGCCGATGGTCAGCGTGTTCTTCGCCGCGTTCCAGAAGAACTCGTCGTCGAAGATCCTGGTGAAGTTGTCCAGGCCCGCCCACTCCATGTCGGTGGGCGCCGTCAGCTCCACCGTGTGCAGCGAGGCCCAGCCGGTGTAGAGCAGCGGGAACAGGCCGAAGGCGGCGAACAGCAGGAAGAACGGGGAGACGAACGCGTACGGGCTCCAGCGCAGATCCCGCTGCCAGCGGCGGGAGAGCCGGGCCCGCTTCTTCGCCGTCTCGGGGGAGACCGCGTCACCGGGCCCTCGGCCCGGGGCCGCGCCCCCCTTCGAGGGGGGCGCGGCGGTGTCGTGCCGGGTGGTCATTCCGGTCACTTCTCCAGGTTGTTGTCGATGGTCTTGGTGGCGTTCTCCCAGGCCTCCTCGGGCGACTTGCCCTGGGTGACGAGGATGACGCCGTTGTCGGTCAGACCCTGCTGGATGATCTGGTCCTTCGGGCCGATCACCTGGGCCGGGATGGTCTCGGCGGCCTTGGCGAAGATCTCACCGATCGGCGAGTCACCGGTCATCTCGTTCTTGGCGCCCGTCACCTGCGGCAGCTTGTACGCGGCCGGCGCGCTCGGGAAGCTGCCCTGCACGGCGAAGAGCTTGGCCTGCTGCTCCGGCGCGGTCAGCCAGGCGACGAACTTCTGCGCCTCCTCGACGTTCTTGCCGCTCTTGGGCACGCCCAGGAAGGAACCGCCCCAGTTGCCGGACTTCGGCGCCGCGGCCACGTCCCACTTGCCGGCCGCGTCCGGCTGGGACTTGCCCTTGATGGTGCCCAGCATCCACGGCGGGCAGGCCACGGTGGCGAAGAGGTTGTTGGAGATGGTCTGCTCCCAGGACGGCTGGAACTGGGTCTGCGCCTGGACCAGGTCCTTCTCGGCCGCCTCGGCCGTCAGGTCGAACGCCTTCTTGACGGCGGGGTTGGTCTTGTAGACGACCTTGCCGGAGGCGTCGTAGAACTTCTCCTCCTCACTGCTGAGGATGGCGTTGATCAGGCCGCCGGGCGAGTCCATGAAGTAGGTGTCCTTGCCGGCACCCTTCTTGTACTTCTCGCCGGCCTCGATGAACTTGTTCCAGTCGCCCGCCCACAGCGCGCTGACCTCGTCGCGGTCGGTCGGCAGACCGGCCTTCTCGAAGAGGTCCTTGCGGTAGCAGATGGCCATCGGGCCGATGTCGGTGCCGAGGCCGACCGCCTTGCCGTCCTTGGTGACGCCCTGCTTCCACTTCCAGTCCAGCCAGTTGCCGGCCTGCACCCCCTCGACCTTGGACAGGTCCACGAACTTGTCGGCCTGGGTCTCGACGACCTCGGCGATGTTGCCGACTTCGATGGCCTGGACGTCCTGGAGGCCGCTCTCGGTGGTGAGGTGGTTGACCAGAGCGGGGTAGTAGTTCTCGTTCCGCTCGGTGACCGTCTCCTCGATGTTGATGTCGGGGTTGAGCTTCTCGTACTCCTCGTAGAGCCCGGCCTCCTTGAAGCCCATGGTGCCGAACAGGCCGAGGGTGAGGGTGGTCTTGCCGCTGCTGTCGCCCGACGACGAGCTGTCCTCGTCCTTGCCGTCGTCGGCACAGCCGGCCAGCAGCCCGGCGCCCAGCGACGCGATGGCCGCCACGACCACCGCCTTGCGGGCCGATCCTCTGCGTGCTGCTCGCATTGCGTCCTCCTGTTGCCCTGACGTGCCGACCCCCCGGCCAACTGCATGGTTGGACCCGCTGCTTCATGTCGTTCGTTCGTCGCTGCGGCTCGGGCGGGGAACGTGCGGGATGTGTAAGTGCCAGGTAGTGTGGGAGCGCTCCCACAAGTGATGTCTTGAAGAGTCGCGGCTCCGGGCGGGGGTGTCAAGGGAACGGACGCGACGAACTGCGTTCAGTTATCTGCCTGTTAACTGGGCGTTGCGAACGGCGCGGGAAGCCCTCTGCACGGCGGGCGGCGACCCGGAGCCGGTCATTACACCCGACCGGCCTGTTAAATTCCAGGCCAGCCGCAGAGTGCGGGGGTGTCGACGGGAGGCGGAGCCGATGGCAGGCCACGGAGCGCGTGGGCGGAGCGGTGGCCGGCCCACCCTCGAAGAGGTGGCGGCGCGGGCGGGTGTCGGTCGCGGCACGGTGTCCCGGGTGATCAACGGCTCGCCCCGGGTCAGTGACGCGACCCGGGCGGCGGTCGAGGCGGCGGTCGCCGAACTCGGCTACGTCCCGAACACGGCGGCCCGCGCCCTGGCCGCCAACCGCACGGACGCGATCGCGCTGGTCGTGCCCGAGCCGGAGACCCGCTTCTTCGCGGAGCCGTACTTCTCGGACATGCTCAAGGGCGTCGGCGCGGAACTGTCCGAGACCGAGATGCAGCTGCTGCTGATCTTCGCGGGCAGTGACCGCGAACGGCGCCGGCTCGCCCAGTACCTGGCCGCGCACCGCGTGGACGGTGTCCTGCTGGTCTCCGTGCACGCCGACGACCCGCTGCCCGACATGCTGTCCCAACTGGAGATCCCGGCGGTGATCAGCGGTCCGCGCTCGGCCGCGGAGACGCTGGCGTCGGTGGACTCGGACAACTTCGGCGGCGCCCGCTCGGCCGTCGAGCACCTGCTCTCCCGCGGGCGGCGCAGCATCGCGCACATCACCGGACGCCTCGACGTCTACGGCGCCCAGCGCCGTGTGGACGGCTACCGGGCGGCCCTGCGGGACGCCGGTCACGAGGTGGACGAGCAGCTGATCGAGGCGGGCGACTTCACCGAGGAGGGCGGGCGCCGGGCCATGGCGGAACTGCTGCGCCGCCGCCCCGACCTGGACGCGGTCTTCGCGGGCTCGGACGTCACCGCGGCCGGCGCCCGCCAGGTGCTGCGCGAGGCGGGCCGGCGCATCCCGGACGACGTGGCGCTGGTCGGCTACGACGACTCGGCCATCGCCCGCCACATGGAGCCGCCGCTGACCAGCGTGCGCCAGCCCATCGAGGAGATGGGCCGGGCGATGATAGACCTCCTGCTGAACGAGATCGCGGACCGCCGGCCGGCGGCCTCCCGGGGCCTGGACCGGCACCAGGTGGTGCTGGCGACGGAGCTGGTGGAGCGGGCGTCGTCCTGACCGGACGGGTCGGTACCGGACGGGCCCGGGCGGGACGAAGCCGGACGAGACCGGACGGACCCGGACGAGTCAGGGTGTGCCGGCGCGGAGCGTGCCGGGGCGGGCGGGGCGGAACGTGACCGGCCGGGCCGCCTCCCCGGGCGGACACCCGCGCGGCCTCCCCGGGCGGACACCCGCGCGGCCTCCCCGGGCGGACACCCGCGCGGCCTCCCGGGCGTCGGCCGGGCGCGCCGCCGCAGACCGGCGCGGTCGCCGTGTGGGTCGGCGGGCGGGCCCGGAACGCCGTCAGCCGGTGATCCTCTCGCGAGGATCACCGGCTGACGTGTCAGGGTGAGTGACGGGACTTGAACCCGCGGCCACCTGGACCACAACCAGGTGCTCTACCAACTGAGCTACACCCACCAAGGCCGGTGCTGGAATCCCGCGAGGCGGGTTTTCCCGACCGGCTGAGAAAAAGTGTACAGGGTCCGAAGGGGTGCTCGCGCACGCCTTTTCCGACGCCGCGTCCCGCCGGGCCTGCGCCCCTGTCGGCGGGCCCGCTCCCTATCCGGCGGGCAGGACGTGCTTGGCGGCGATCGCCTTCGCGGTCTCGGAGTCGGGGCCGGGCTGCGGTACGAAGACGGCCTCCCGGTAGTAGCGCAGTTCGGCGATGGACTCGCGGATGTCGGCGAGCGCGCGGTGGTTGCCGTTCTTCTCGGGGCTGTTGAAGTACGCCCGCGGGTACCAGCGGCGGGCCAGCTCCTTGATGGAGGACACGTCGACGATGCGGTAGTGGAGGTAGTTCTCCAGCGTGGGCATGTCCCGCAGCAGGAAGCCGCGGTCGGTGCCGACGGAGTTGCCGCACAGCGGGGCCTTGCCGGGCTCCTTCACGTGCTCCCGCACATACGCCATGACCTGCGCCTCGGCGTCCGCGAGCGTCGTGCCGCCGTCCAGCTCGGCCAGCAGACCGGACGCGGTGTGCATCTGACGCACCACTTCCGGCATCGTCTCCAGGGCCCGCTCCGGGGGACGGATGACGATGTCGACGCCCTCGCCGAGGACGTTCAGCTCGGAGTCGGTGACGAGGGCGGCAACCTCGATGAGCGCGTCGTCGGACAGCGAGAGGCCGGTCATCTCGCAGTCGATCCACACCATGCGATCGTTCATGTGGCCCACCCTACGGCCGGCGTCCGCCGTCCGGTCCCCCGGCGTCGGTGCGGGCGGCACGGGGCTGACGCACCGGACCCCCGGCTCCGGCCCGGAGCGTCGTCCTCGAACGCCGGAAGGGCCGGCCGGGTCCGCCCGGCCGGCGTCCGGGGCGGTGGCCGGACGGGCCGAGCCGCCCGTCCGGCGTTCACACGTTCACGGTGCGCTGCGCTGCCCCGGCAGGCTCCCGGCCGTCGCCGGCATCGGTGACGCGGTGCGGCGGGTCTGGAAGGGGACCCCGTTCTCCGGTGAGAGGGGGGCCGGCTCCGGCGGCGCCCCGGCCCGTGGGCCACCGGACGGCTCCGGGTCCACCGCGCGGTCGCCCTGGGGTCGGCGGGCGCGGTACGCCGCCCGGTACGCGGCCGGCGAGGAGCCCAGCTGGCGGCGGAAGTGCCCGCGCAGCGCCACCGGTGAACGGAAGCCGCAGCGGCCGGCGACCTCGTCCACCGAGTAGTCGGACGTCTCCAGGAGGCGCTGCGCCTGGAGGACCCGCTGGGTGATCAGCCACTGGAGCGGGGCGCTGCCCGTCAGCGAGCGGAACCGGCGGTCGAAGGTGCGCCGGCTCATGTACGCGCGGGCCGCCAGCGTCTCCACGTCGAACTGCTCGTGCAGGTGCTCCAGCGCCCAGGCGACGACCTCGGCGAGCGGGTCGGCGCCGATCTCCTCCGGTAAAGACCTGTCGAGGTAGCGCTCCTGGCCGCCCGAGCGGCGCGGCGGTACCACCAGGCGCCGGGCCAGCGCGCCGGCCGCCTCGTTGCCGTGGTCCGTGCGCACGATGTGCAGGCACAGGTCGATGCCGGCCGCGGTGCCCGCCGACGTCAGGACGTCGCCGTCGTCCACGAACAGCTCGCGCGGATCGACGTGCACCGACGGATAGCGCTTGGCCAGCGTCGGCGCGTACATCCAGTGCGTGGTCGCGGGGCGGCCGTCGAGCAGGCCCGCCGCCGCCAGTACGAAGGCGCCGGTGCAGAGCCCGACGATGCGGGCGCCTTCCTCGTGCGCCCGGCGCAGCGCGTCGAGCGCCTCCTCCGGCGGCGGTGAGGTGATCGACCGCCAGGCGGGCACGACGACCGTGCCCGCGCGCGCGATCGCCTCCAGGCCCTGCGGCGCGGTGAGTTCCAGGCCCCCCGTGGTCCGCAGCGGGCCGTCCTCGCCGGCGCACACCAGCAGGCGGTAGCGCGGCACGCCGGCGTCCTGGCGGTCGATCCCGAACACCGACAGCGGTATGGAACTCTCGAAGATGGGGCCGCCGCTGAACAGCAGCACCGCGACGATCTCCTTGCGGCGTCGCCCGGAGAGTTTCCGGGTCGCGGTTTCCGGCGCGGCGGCGGAGTCGTGGCTCATAACCGCTAAGCCCCCCTCGGTGGTCGCGGCGCCCTGATCCTTTCGGGTCTGTCGCTCCAACACGTTTCCCCTCGGTCCTGCACGAGTCCCCCGCCGTAGACAGTCAAGATCGAATCTACTGCGTCCCACAGCGCCGGAGTGGCCGGTTCGGCACTTGGGACATTGTCGACATGGCAACTTGGCGTGAAGCAGTCGATCACGAAGCGTTGCACTCCGGGGCGCCCCAGGGAAGTGCGCCTTGTCGCAGTGGCCAATCCACGTAGGGTGCGCGAGGCCCCCGAGACCCTTTCCGTGCAGGTGGAACGGGCAATCGGGGGTGGTGAGGGCAGGGGTGAGACCCCCCGGGGAAGTTGGCTGAAAAGATGCGGACGCGTGCGCGGAAACCGGTCAGTCGACCGGTGTGTTTTCCCCGGGGCGCCGTCCGGGCCGGTGAACCGGCACTCCGGCCCGGTGCCGGGGCCCTCCGGGCGCCCGGTGTTCCGGGCCCGCCGCCCGGCCCGCGACCCGCTCGGAGCGGCGCATCAGCAGGCGGCAGGAGCAGGTGACGGCGGCCAGCCCGAGGGCGGTGCCGGCGGTGCCGGCGAAGGAGGTGCCGTAGTACAGGAGGACGACCGGGACCAGGACGACGCTGAAGGCCGCCCAGCGGACGAGATCGGTGACGCCGTCCCGGCAGGGCACGGCCGGCCCGCCGCCGGGCACGGCGGACGGCGGCTCGGCGTGCTGGTGCGGTCCGGACATCGGCGCTCCCGTGCTCCCTGGGGGCTGGTGGCGAGAAGATCAACGTCCGGGCGGCGCGTCGGTCACGATGGATCACGGACAGTTGAATCCCGCGCAAACCGCCTGTACAGCGCAGCAACCATTGCGTTACGGGCGCCCCCTCGTGCATGCTCCGGTGAACCCCGCGGCGGACCTACGCGGGATCTGGGCGAAGGAGGCGTGCCGCCGTACCCTTGGGGGTATGGGGTTGGGAAGACCATTCCCGGACACAGCTCCGCCGCACACTGTTGTCCCCCATAGAGGATAAAAACGCCGAGACAGCCATGGCCGGTCACGAATTCTTCGAACCCGCGGACCGCAAGCGGCCCGTCGCCGAACCTACGGCGGCCGAGCCCCTGGCGGCCGAAGAGCCACGCCAGTCGTGCGACCCAGCCTTCAAGCACGGTGTCGTCGTCGGCTTCGACGGCTCCACCTCCAGCGAACGCGCGCTCGCGTACGCGATCGGCATGGCACGCCGGCTCGGCTCGGGCCTGGTCATCGTGCACGTCGCCAACCGCCTGCCGACCACGGTGTGGGCGGGCTGCGAGCCCCCCGTCTTCGTGGACGTGCCGGACCACCGCACCGAGGTGCTGGGTCTGGAGCTGGCGTGCGCGGACTACCTCGCCGAGGTCCCCTGGATCCTGGTCGAGCGCGGCGGCGACATCTGCCACGAGCTGGAGGAGGTGGGCCGCGAGTACGAGGCGGACGCCATCGTCGTCGGCTCCAGCCACGGCCTGGTGGGCCGGCTCTTCGGCTCGGTGGCCGGCCGGCTCGCCAAGCGGGCGCAGCGGCCCGTGGTGGTCATCCCCTGACGTCGGACACGGGACGGCCCCCGCGCGTCGATGACGCGCGGGGGCCGTCCCGTTCCGCCTGTCGAAGGCCCTTCTACTCCACCGTCACCGACTTGGCGAGGTTGCGGGGCTTGTCGATGTCGCGGCCCAGGGCCAGGGCCGTGTGGTAGGCGAGGAGCTGGAGCGGGATGCCCATGAGGATCGGGTCCAGCTCGTCCTCGTTCTTCGGGACGACGATGGTGTGGTCGGCCTTCTCCTGCACCTCGTGGGCGACGGCGAGGATCTGGCCGCTGCGGGCCTTGATCTCCTCCATCGCGGCGCGGTTCTTCTCCAGCAGGTCGTCGTCGGGGACGATCGCGACCGTCGGCAGGGCGGGCTCGATCAGCGCGAGCGGGCCGTGCTTCAGCTCGGAGGCCGGGTACGCCTCGGCGTGGATGTAGGAGACCTCCTTGAGCTTCAGGGAGGCCTCGCGGGCGACCGGGTAGCCCCGCACGCGGCCGATGAAGAGCATCGAGCGGGCGTCGGCGTACTGCGCGGCCAGCTTCTTGACGTCCTCCTCCTGCTTCAGCATCTCCTCGATCTGCGCGGGCAGCTTCCGCAGGCCCTCGATGATCCGCTTGCCGTCGCGCACGGAGAGGTCACGGGTGCGGCCCAGGTGCAGGGCGAGCAGCGCGAAGGCGACGCAGGTGTTGGTGAAGCACTTGGTGGAGACCACGCACACCTCGGGACCGGCGTGCACGTACATGCCGCCGTCGGCCTCGCGGGCGATCGCCGAGCCGACCACGTTGACGATGCCGAGGACGCGGGCGCCCTTGCGCTTCAGCTCCTGCACGGCGGCCAGCACGTCGTACGTCTCACCGGACTGCGAGACGGCGATGTACAGGGTGTCGGGGTCGACGACCGCGTTGCGGTAACGGAACTCGGAAGCCGGCTCGGCGTCCGCGGGGATGCGGGCCAGCTCCTCGATCATCTGGGCGCCGATCTGGCCCGCGTGGTACGAGGTGCCGCAGCCGAGGATCTTCACGCGGCGCACGGCGCGCGCGTCGCGGGCGTCCAGGTTGAGGCCGCCGAGGTGCACGGTGGAGAAGCGGTCGTCGATGCGGCCGCGCAGCACGCGGTCGACCGCCTCGGCCTGCTCGTGGATCTCCTTGTGCATGTAGGTGTCGTGGCCGCCCATGTCGTAGGAGGCGGCCTCCCACTCCACGGTGGTGGGCTCGGCGGTGGTGCGGGTGCCCTCGGTGGTGTAGGTGCGGAAGTCGTCGGCCTTGAGGGTGGCCATCTCGCCGTCGTCGAGGGTGACTATCTGCCGGGTGTGGGCGACCAGCGCGGCGATGTCCGAGGCGACGAACATCTCCTTCTCGCCGATGCCGAGGACGACCGGCGAGCCGTTGCGGGCGACGACGATCCGCTCGGGGAAGTCGGCGTGCATCACGGCGATGCCGTACGTGCCCTCGATCACCCGCAGGGTCTCGCGGACCTTGTCCTCCAGCTTCTCGGCCTCGGAACGGGCGATGAGGTGGACCAGGACCTCGGTGTCGGTCTCGGAGAGGAACTCGACACCGTCCGCCTCCAGCTTGCGGCGCAGGTCGGCGGCGTTGTCGATGATGCCGTTGTGGACCACGGCGACCTTGTTGTCGGCCGACATGTGCGGGTGGGCGTTCACGTCGGAGGGGGCGCCGTGGGTGGCCCAGCGGGTGTGGGCGATGCCGGTGGTGCCCTTGAAGCGCGCCGGGACCTTGGCCTCCAGGTCGCGGACCCGGCCCTTGGCCTTGACCATCTTCAGGCCGGCCGCCTTCGGGGACGTGACGACGATGCCCGCCGAGTCGTAGCCGCGGTACTCCAGGCGCTGGAGGCCCTCCAGGAGGAGGGGCGCCACGTCACGCTTGCCGATGTATCCGACGATTCCGCACATGTATCCGTAGACCTCGTGTCTCTCTCCGGCTTCTCAGCCGTAGACGATGCGGCGCAGCTGACGGAGCGACAGCTCCGGCGGGGCCACCGCGCGGTACTTCAGTTCCGCCTCGATCCGCTCGAAGATCGTCGCGTTCACCAGGCCCTGGGCCTGGAGCTCGCGGTGGCGGCGACGGACGAACTCCTCGGTCGTCTCGTCGAAGTAGGCGAGCACGTCCTGGATCACGCGCAGCGCCTCGCCCCGGTTTAGGGGGGTGGACCGCGTCAGATGATCAACGAGTTCGTCGTGCACCCGGTAGATCCTGAGGTACGGGACGCACTTGTGCAAGAATCCTGCCCGATTTCGGGCAGACCCAGTGGGGGCGGTCCTACATCCGCTTCAGTACCGCCTGCTTGGCGAGGGCGAACTCCTCGTCCGTCAGCACCCCCGAGCGGTGCAGCTCGCCCAGCTCCCGCAGGTGCCGCAGCAGCGCGTCGTGGTCGTCCTCGGCGGCGGGGGCCGGGGCGGGCGCCTGCTCGGCGGGCCGGGCCTCCTCCACGGCGGCGGGCGCGGACGGGTGCGGGAGCCTGGCCTGGACGGCCGCGGCCACCAGCGCCATCAAGGGGTCCCGCTTGAAGCCCCACAGCTCCACCGCGTTCGGGTCGTACTTGGGCGGCACCTTGCTCGGCGCGGCCCGCACGGTGAAGCGCAGATGGCCGTTGTCCAGGCCGACCGTCGGCTGCCACTCCACCGCGACGATGTCCGCCAGGGGGAGGGTGCGCGGGCCCGCCGCCGACTTGGCGTCCTCCGCCTGCCACTTCCACTCCAGGCGCACCCGCTCGCCGTCGAAGCTCGCGACGCCGTCCCCGGCGGACACCGACAGCGGGACGGAGGGGCCCGGCAGCAGATACGCGTCCACCGGGCCGGAGGGGACCTGATCCAGCAGCAGGGCGTTGCGCACCTCGTCCACGAAGTACTCGGCGACGCCGTACCGGTCGGACTCCACGGTCAGCTGGTACGGATCGTGCGGCTCGGTGAGCCGGCCGCCGGTCGCCTGCAGCAACGGGTCGGCGCCGTCCCGCAGACGCAGCCGCAGCCGTCCCTGCTTCTTGCCCTGCTCGAAGGATATGCCCGCCAACGCGCCCAGCGGGACGAGCAGTTCACCCAGTTCCCTGCGCAGCAGGCTGACGTTCTTGTCCCGGCCGGGTGTCAGCCGCAGGGTGTCGCCGTCGAAGACCCACGTTCCGTCCTTCTGGATGATTTCCGCCATGCGGAGATTGTTCCATCGCTTCTGCGCGGGGCGGCGGTACGGGAGAGTGGTCTGGACCCATCGTGAAGGGAGCGCACGTGAGACCTCACCGACGGCACCACAGCACGACTCCCCGACTGACCCGGCTGCTGGGCACCCTGCTGCTGGTGACGGCGGCCGGCGCCTTCACCACCAGCGCCTCGTCCGCCCCGCGGGCCGCGCCGACCCCCCTGGACCGGGTGATCCCGGCCCCCGCCTCCGTCGAGCCCGGCGGCGCCCCGTACCGCGTCACCCGCGGCACGCACATCCGCGTCGACGGCTCGCCCGACGCCCGGCGGGTCGGCGACTACCTCGCGGAGCTGCTGCGCCCCTCCACCGGCTACCCGCTGCCCGTCACCGACCGGGGCACGGGCGGCATACGGCTGCGCCTGGCCGAGGGCCCGTACGGCGCGGAGGGGTACCGCCTCGACAGCGGCCGGGACGGGGTCACCATCACCGCGGGCGAGGCCGCCGGACTCTTCCACGGGGTCCAGACCCTGCGTCAGCTGCTGCCCGCCGCCGTGGAGAAGGACTCCGTGCAGCCCGGCCCCTGGCTGGTCGCGGGCGGCACCGTCGAGGACCGCCCGCGCTACGGCTGGCGCGGCGCGATGCTGGACGTCTCCCGCCACTTCTTCACCGTCGACGAGGTCAAGCGCTACATCGACCGCGTCGCCCTCTACAAGTACAACAAGCTCCACCTGCACCTCAGCGACGACCAGGGCTGGCGCATCGCCATCGACTCCTGGCCGCGCCTGGCGACGTACGGCGGCTCCACCGAGGCCGGCGGCGGCCCCGGCGGCCACTACACCAAGGACGACTACCGGGAGATCGTCCGCTACGCCGCCTCCCGCCACCTGGAGGTCGTCCCCGAGATCGACATGCCCGGCCACACCAACGCGGCCCTGGCCTCCTACGCCGAGCTGAACTGCGACGGCGTGGCACCCCCGCTGTACACCGGCATCGAGGTCGGCTTCAGCACGCTGTGCGTGGACAAGGAGGTCACGTACGACTTCGTGGACGACGTGGTGCGCGAGCTGGCCGCGCTCACCCCGGGCCGCTACTTCCACATCGGCGGCGACGAGGCGCACTCCACGCCGCACGAGGACTTCGTGAGGTTCATGGACCGCGTGCAGCCGATCGTCGCCGAGCACGGCAAGACGGTCATCGGCTGGCACCAGCTGGCCGGCGCGAACCCGGCCGAGGGCGCCCTCGTCCAGTACTGGGGTCTGGACCGCACCGACGACGCGGAGAAGGCGCAGGTCGCCGAGGTCGCGCGGAACGGCACCGGGCTGATCCTCTCCCCGGCCGACCGGACGTACCTGGACATGAAGTACGACGAGGACACCCCGCTGGGACTGGACTGGGCGGGCCACGTGGAGGTGCGGCGGTCCTACGACTGGGACCCGGCCGCCTATCTGCCGGGCGTGCCGGAGACCGCGGTGCGCGGCGTCGAGGCGCCGATGTGGACGGAGACCCTCCAGACCCCGGACCAGCTGGACTTCATGGCCTTCCCGAGGCTGCCGGGGGTGGCCGAGCTGGGCTGGTCGCCGGCGGCCGCGCACGACTGGGACACCTACCGGGTCCGGCTCGCCGCTCAGGCCCCGCGCTGGGAGGCGCTGGGCATCGACTACTACCGGTCGCCCCAGGTGCCCTGGACCGACTGACCGACTGACCGACTGACCGACTCACCGACTCACCGGCCAGGAGGGGGGCGAAAGCCGACGGGCACCCCGGAGGACCGTCTCCGGGGTGCCCGCCCGTCCGTGCGGGGCCGCTTCAGAGGCCCGCGATGGGGTTCTTCAGGGTGCCGATGAGCTGGAGCGCGCCGGACGGGTCCGCGAGGTCCACCATCTGCCGGTTGTCGCGCAGCTGGAGCCGGTTGAGGCAGGACAGCGCGAACTCGGGCGCGAACATGTCGTACCGGTCGAACTTCTCGGCCAGCTCCGGCACCGACTCCTGGTACTCCCGGGTGACCTCCGCGACCGTCCGCCAGAAGGCGTCCTCCTCGAGGATCCCCTCCTCGGCGAGGTTGGCGGCGAGGAAGCGGAAGAAGCAGTCGAAGACGTCCGTGAAGATGGACAGGAGCTTCTTGTCCTCCGGGACCTCCACGGCGATCCGGGAGACCTCCGGCGGCAGCACCGCGTCCGGGTCCATCACCGCGATCTCCTCGGCGATGTCCTTGTAGACCGCGCGCCGCACCACCCCGTCCTCCAGGACCAGGATCACGTTCTCGCCGTGCGGCATGTACACCAGGTCGTAGGCGTAGAAGCTGTGCAGCAGCGGGACGAAGTACGCCCGCAGGTAGTGCCGCAGCCACTCGGTGGGCGCGAGCCCGGACCGCTCGATCAGCGCGCCCGCGAAGGAGGCGCCCTCGTGGTCGACGTGGACCAGGGAGGCCATGGTGGCGAGGGTCTCGCCGTCCTGGAGGGACGGGACGGGGCTCTCCCGCCACAGCGCCGCCAGCATCTTGCGGTAGGGCGAGTAGCGGTCGGTGGCCTGCTCGTACTCCAGGTGCCGGTAGCCGACGGCCGCGCGCTCCCGGATGATCGACAGACCCGTCGACTTCAGCACCGGGTCGGACTCGATGAGCTGGGCGAGCCAGTCGTTGATGGCCGGCGTCGCCTCCATGTACGCGGCCGACAGACCGCGCATGAAGCCCATGTTGAGGACGGAAAGGGCCGTCTTCACATAGTGCTTCTCGGGGTGCGAGGTGTTGAAGAAGGTGCGGATGGACTGCTGGGCCAGGTACTCGTCGTCGCCCTCGCCGAGGCAGACCAGGTGCCCGCGGGCGACCTCGGCGGCGAAGGTGACGGTGAGCTTGTTCCACCACTGCCAGGGGTGGACCGGGATGAAGAGGTAGTCGGCCGGGTCCAGGCCGCGCTCGCGCAGCACGCCGTGGAACCGGTCGACGGTCGCCTCGCCCAGCTCGTCCCGCACGAAGGACTCGTACTCGATGCCGACGCCGGCGGTGAACGCCGCCCGCGAGCGGTGCGCGGCCAGCCACACCAGCCGGACGGGGCTCGCGGTCTCCGGGGCGTACGACAGGTACTCGTGGATGTCGAAGCCGAGCCGCCCGTTGTTGGCGACGAAGCAGGGGTGGCCCTCGGTCATGCCGGTCTCGACGGCCTGGAAGCCGCTCTGCGCCAGCTCGGCCGAGGTGAGCTTCGGCTTGGTGAGCTTGTAGCAGGTGCCCGAGAGGGTGGAGGAGATCTCCTCCAGGTAGACCGGCAGGATCTCGTCGCTCAGGCCCAGCGACTCCTTCAGCTCGATGAAGAAGTCCAGCGCGGCGAGCGGCAGCTCGGAGCCGTCGCGGTGGCGGGTGATCGAGGCGGCGTCCACCTGCCAGTGGTCCAGGGCGCGGACGGTGGCGGTGAAGCGGTACTCGGTCGTGCCGTCGTCGGAGCGGACGGCGTACGCGTCGCCCGCGGACCGCTCCGGCGTGATCAGCCGCTCGTGGGTGAACTCGGCCAGGGCCTTGCGGATCAGCAGGCGGTTGGCCTGCTCCCAGCGTTCGGGGGTCAGGTGGGCCACGGCGTCGGCGAGGCTCATGCGGACACCGCCTTCTCGAACTGCTCGCGGGTGCAGAAGCTCAGCAACGCCTTCTTCTCCGGCTTCTGGATCTCGCGCTCGGGCACGAATCCGACGGCCGCGTTCAGGGCGTGGACGGCCTTGTTGTCCACGTCCGGCTCGACGACGACGCGGGCGGTCGCCGGGTCGGCGAACAGCTCGGTCATCACGGCGGTGATCACGGCGCGGGTGAAGCCGTGCAGGGGCCGGTCGGTGGGGGCGACCAGGAAGTGCATGCCGACGTCGCCCGGCTCGGGCTCGTACAGGCCGACCAGCTCGCGGTGGGCGGGGTCGTACTTCTCCATCAGGAAGGCGGGGACGCCGTCGTGCAGGCCGACGTAGGCGTGGTGGTGCTCGTCGGCGGCTATCTCCATGTAGGCCCGCTCGACGTCCACCAGTTTCGCGTCCTGCATCATCCAGAACGCCGACTTCGGGTGCGTGACCCAGCTGTGCAGCAGTACGGCGTCCTTCAGCGGGTCGAGGGGACGGAGGGTGAGCGCGCCGATGCCGGCGGCCGTGGGGGTGGTGGTGCTCATGCGCTGAACTCCTGGAACGCGATCGTCTTCTCGACCGGGTAGTACTCGGTGCCGAGCAGCTCTCGGATGATGTAGCTGTTGCGATAGGCACCCATGCCCAGATCGGGGCTGGTGATGCTGTGCGTGTGGACACCCGCGTTCTGCAGGAACACACCGTTGCCCGTGACGTCGACGGCGTAGTTGCGGGCCACGTCGAAGTTGCCCCGGGAGTCGTAGCGCAGCCGATCGCGGACGGGCTTGAGGAAGTCCGGCTCGGCGTACCGGTAGCCGGTGGCCAGGACCAGGCCCTCGGTCTCGATCTCGAAGTCCGTGCCCTGCTCCTCCTGGCGGAAGCCGAGCGTGTACGTGCCGTCCGCGTACCGGGCGTCGGTCAGTGCAGAGTTGGTGAGCAGGCGGGTGGGGACCGGGCCGCCGAGCCTCTTCTGGTAGAGCAGGTCGAAGATCTCGTTGATCAGGTCGCCGTCGATGCCCTTGAACAGGCCCTTCTGCTCGGCGGTGAGGCGGTAGCGGGTGTCCTCCGGAAGGGCGTGGTAGTAGTCCACGTACTCCGGGGAGGTCATCTCCAGCGTGAGCTTGGTGTATTCGAGAGGGAAGAAGCGCGGGGAGCGGGTCACCCAGTTCAGCCGGTAGCCGTGGACGTCGATCTCGCCGAGCAGGTCGTGGTAGATCTCGGCGGCGGACTGGCCGCTGCCGACCAGCGTGATCGACTTCTTCTTCACCAGCTCCGCCCGGTGCTGCACATAGCGGGAGTTGTGGATGAAGTCGCCGGCCAGGCCCCGGCAGGCGTCGGGGATGTGCGGCGGGGTGCCGGTGCCGAGGACCAGGCGGCGGGCGCGGTAGGTGTCGCCGGAGGTGGTGGCGACGGAGTACAGCTCGTCCGTCTCGTCGTACGTCACCTCGGTGACCGTCGTGGAGAAGCGGACGCTGCTCAGCTTGTTCGCGGCCCAGCGGCAGTAGTCGTCGTACTCGACGCGCAGCGGGTAGAAGTTCTCCCGGATGTAGAACGAGTAGAGCCGGCCCTTCTCCTTCAGGTAGTTGAGGAAGGAGTACGGGGACGTCGGGTCGGCGAGGGTGACCAGGTCCGACATGAACGGGGTCTGGAGATGGGCGCCGTCCAGGAACATCCCGGCGTGCCACTCGAAGTCCGGCTTGGACTCCAGGAAGACGCCGTTCAGCTCGGCGATGGGCTCGGTCAGACAGGCCAGACCGAGGTTGAAGGGGCCGAGGCCGATCCCCACGAAGTCGTACGGGGCACTGGCTTCAGGAAGCGCGGTCAAGGGACTCTCCCAGGTACTGCTCGGCGTGGCCGGCGATCAGATCGAGGACGGTGGCGATGTCGGCCGTGGTCGTCTCGGGGTTGAGCAGGGTGAACTTCAGGTAGTGGCGCCCGGCCACCTTGGTGCCCGCGACCACGGCGTCGCCGGAGGCGAACAGGGCCTTGCGGGCGTACAGGTTGGCGCGGTCGATCTCGGCGGGATCGGTGACGGCCGCCGGTATGTAGCGAAAGACCAGGGTGGACAGCGACGGCTGGACCACGACGTCGTAGCGCGGGTCGGCGGCGAGCAGCTTCCAGCCCTCGGCGGCCAGGTCGCAGACCTCGTCGAAGAGTTCACCGATGCCGTCGGCGCCCATCACGCGCAGCGTCATCCACAGCTTGAGCGCGTCGAAGCGGCGGGTGGTCTGGAGGGACTTGTCCACCTGGTTGGGGATACGTTCCTGCACCATGCGGCGCGGGTTGAGGTACTCCGCGTGGTAGGTGGCGTGGCGCAGGGTGGCCGCGTCCCGGACCAGCACGGCCGACGAACTCACCGGCTGGAAGAAGGACTTGTGGTAGTCCACGGTGACCGAGTCGGCGCGCTCGATGCCGGCGATGCGGTCCCGGTACTTCAGGGAGGCGAGCAGCCCGCAGCCGTAGGCCGCGTCCACGTGCATCCACACGCCGTACTGCTCGCACAGTCCGGCGATCTCCGGGAGCGGGTCGATGGAGCCGAAGTCGGTGGTGCCGCCGGTGGCGACGACGGCCATGGGGACCAGGCCGTCCTTCGCGCAGCGCTCCAGCTCGCGGGCGAGGGCGACGGTCTGCATGCGCTTGTCGTGGTCGACGGGGACCGACACGACGGCGTCGGGGCCGAGGCCGAGCAGTTTCGCGGACTTCTTGACGCTGAAGTGGCTGACCTCGGAGGCGAAGATCCGCAGTTTCGCGAGGGAGTCGGTCTTGGCCTCCTCGCGGGCCAGCAGCAGGGCCTGGAGGTTGGACTGGGTGCCGCCGGAGGTGAACACCCCGTCGGCCGCCGGGCCGAGGCCGATGCGGGCGCAGGTCCAGTCGATCAGTTTCCGCTCGATCAGCGTGCCGCCGGCCGACTGGTCCCAGGTGTCCAGGGAGGAGTTGACCGCGGAGAGGACCGCCTCGCCGAGCACCGCCGGGATCACGACCGGGCAGTTGAGGTGGGCGAGGTAGCGGGGGTGGTGGAAGTAGACGGCGTCGCGGAGGTAGACGTCCTCCAACTCGTCGAGGACCGCGGCCGTGTCGTGCAGCGGCTTGTCGAGGTCGATCTCGTCGATGCGGGGGGAGAGGGCGTCGACCGTGACGCCGGTGAACGGACGGTCGGTGGCGGCGAGTTTGGCGGCCACCCGCTCGACTCCTTCGGTCACCGAGCGGCGGTACTGCTCCGCGGTGGCGTCGTTGAGCAGGTGCGAGCGCATGTGGGGGTCCTCCGGTGGGGACGGTCCGAGAGGGACGGGAGAGGGCGGAGCCCTGACTTCGACTTAGGTTAACCTAACCTAATTTTGATCGATCACACGCATGCCGCTACGTGACTGCCGTCACTCACGCCTCATCGGTACGTCACGGAGGGTGAGTTGGGGCGCCGGCGGGAGCGCGGAGCGTCAGCCCTGCTCGCGGAGCTGTTCCTCCGTCAGGCCCTGACGCCAGTAGCCGACGAAGGTGACGCGGCGGCGGTCGATGCCGCGTTCGCCGACGAAGTGCCGACGCAGCAGCTTGACGCAGCCGGACTCGCCGGCGATCCAGACGTAGGGGTGCCCGGCGGGCGGCAGTTCGGCCCCGCGGAGGGTGGCGAGGGTGGCCTCGGGTCCGCCGGCCGCGTCCTTGACCAGCCAGGTGACCTCGGCGTCCGCCGCGGTCTTCAGCTCCTGTACGTCCTCGGCGTGCGGCACCTCCAGCCAGACCCGGGCGCGGGTGCCGGCCGGCAGGGACTCGACGATGGCGCAGGCGGCCGGAACGGCGGTCTCGTCGCCCCAGATCACCACCAGGTCGGTGTCCTCGGGCGGGCGGAACCGGATCGCCCGGTTGTCCGCGACCGCCGGGCCGAGCAGGACGACGCGGTCGCCGGGGGCGGCGTCGGCGGCCCAGCGGGCGGCGGGGCCGGCCTGGACCGGCGAGTCCGGTTCGACGCCGTGGAGCACGAAGTCGATGTCGATCTCCGCGGTGTGCCCGTCGGCGTCCCGGCGCAGCGCCCGGAGCGTGTACGAGCGCATCACCGCCCGTACGTCGTCGGGCAGTTCACGCCAGCCCTGCCACCAGCCGTCCCCCAGTTCGACGGGGACGGCGGGCTCCGCCTGCCCCGGGTGCGGCAGGAACAGCGACAGGGACTGGTCCTGTCCGTCGGAGTGGAAGGCGTGCAGGTCGGGGCCCACGAAGGTGACCCGGGCCAGGGACGGGCCGAGCCGCCTCGTCCGTACGACCTGGAGGGAGAAGAAACGGAACGGGGCGGCCACGGCCGTCGTCATGGAGGGCTCCGGGGGAGAGGGGAGGGTCAGCCGACCTTCTTGGCGTTCTCGATCGCCTCGGCCAGGTTGTCGAGGAGCGGCGTGCACTTGTCGTAGGACAGGATCGGCTCGGGGGAGCGGGCGATGACCTGGCCGGCCTTGACCGCGGGGAGCTGCTTCCAGGTGCCCTCGGTGATGTCCGCGGGCTGGATGGTGGAGGCGCGGTCGTCCATGATGATGATGTCGGCCGGGTACTTGTCGACGTTCTCCCAGCTCAGGGACTCGAACCAGCCGCCGGTCGCCTTCTTGGCCTCCTCCGAGGGCTCGACGAAGTTCACGCCGAGGGCCTTGAAGTACTCCAGGTCGACCGAGAGGTTGGTGCCGGAGACGTAGAACAGCTCGGCGCTGGCCGAACCGGCCAGCACCCTGATCTCGGGCTTGGCCTTCGCGGCGGCGCGCAGCCGGGCCGCGGCCTTCTCGAAGGCCGCCTTGGCGTCGGTGACCTTCTTCGCCTTCGTGTCGGCGCCGAGCGACTCGGCCAGCTCCCACATGCGCTGGAGCGGCTGGGTGAGCTGGCGGTCGAAGACGGAGATCGCGACGCTGGGAGCCAGCTTGGCGATCTTGTCCTTGGACTCCTCGGGGACGGACCACAGGGTGCCCGCCGTGTCGAACGTCGTGGTGACGAGCAGTTCGGGGGCGAGGGCGGCGTACTTCTCGACGTTGAGCTTGCCCCACTCGTTGCCGAGCACGGTGACCTTGTCGACGTCGATGTCGCCGGCCTGGACGTCGGGCTTGCCGTCCTTGGTGGTGGTCGGGCCGAAGACGCCCTTGACCTGGACGCCGTAGTCCCAGAGGGCGGCGGCGACGCCGGTGAAGGCGACGATGTTCGCCGGCACCTTGTCCAGCTCCACGGTCTTGCCGCGGTCGTCCTTGAAGGACCAGGGGCCGGACTTGGCGGCGGCCGTCCCGTCGCCGGAGCCACCGCTTTTCGCGTCGTCGTCACCGCAGGCCGTGAGCACGGCGCCGAGGCCGAGTGCGCCGCCCGCGGCGAGGATTCCGCGGCGGGTGAGGTGGGTAGCGCTGGCGTTGGGCATGGTGTGGCTGCTTTCGAACGGTGCGGAGCCTCCGCTGGACAAGTTCGAAGGTAGGTTAGCCTAACCTCAGATCATGTCCAGAGGGCGGGGCTGTGACCTGCCCCGCCCCCGGCCCCCGGACCTAGCCGGCCAGGCCCAACTCCCGTGCGATCAGCATCCGCTGGACCTCGCTGGTGCCCTCGCCGATCTCCAGGATCTTCGAGTCCCGCCACATGCGCGCCACCGGGTACTCGTTCATGAAGCCGTATCCGCCGTGGATCTGCGTCGCGTCCCGGGCGTTGTCCACCGCCACCGTCGACGAGTACAGCTTCGCCAGCGCCGCCTCCTTCTTGAACGGCTCGCCCGCCACCAGCCGGGAGGCCGCGTCGCGCCAGGCGAGACGGGAGGTGTGGGCCTTCATCTCCATGTCGGCGATCTTGAACTGGATGGCCTGGTTGGCGCCGATTGGCCGGCCGAAGGCGTGCCGTTCCTTCGCGTACTTCACCGACTCGTCCACGCAGCCCTGCGCCAGGCCCGTGCCCAGCGCGGCGATGGCGATCCGGCCCTCGTCGAGGATGCGCAGGAACTGCGCGTACCCGCGGCCCTCCTCGCCCAGCAGGTTCGCCGCCGGGACCCGGACGTCGGCGAAGGACAGCTCACGGGTGTCCGACGCGTTCCAGCCGACCTTCGAGTACGGGGCGGCCACCGTGAAGCCCGGGGTGCCGGACGGCACGATGATCGACGAGATCAGGGGACGGCCGTCGGGCTTGCGTCCGGTGACCGCCGTGACCGTCACCAGACCGGTGATGTCGGTGCCCGAGTTGGTGATGAAGCACTTGGTGCCGTTGATCACCCACTCGCCGGTCGCCTCGTCCAGGCGGGCCGTCGTCCGCGTCGCGCCCGCGTCCGAGCCGCCGTCCGGCTCGGTCAGGCCGAAGGCGCCCAGGATCTCCCCGGAGCAGAGCCGGGGCAGCCACTCGCGCTTCTGCTCCTCGGTGCCGAACAGGTGGACCGGCATCGCGCCCAGCGAGACGCCCGCCTCCAGCGTGATGGCCACCGACGAGTCGACGCGGGCCAGCTCCTCCAGGGCGATGCCGAGCGCGAGGTAGTCGCCGCCCATGCCGCCGTACTCCTCCGGGAAGGGCAGGCCGAACAGGCCCATGCGGCCCATCTCCCGGACGATCTCGTACGGGAACTCGTGCCGCTCGTAGAAGTCGCCGATCTTGGGTGCCACGACGTCGTGGGCGAACTCCTCCACCGTGCGGCGGAGTTCCTCGAGTTCGGGGGAGAGCTTGTGGTCCATGGCTGTCACTTCTCCTGGTCGGAGTCGTCGCCCGGGCCCGCGAGGGCCCGGACGGTGCGGGACGGGCTGGGTCGGCCCAGGTGGGCGGCCATCCAGACGCTGGTGGCGACGAGAGAGCCGAGGTCGACCCCGGTGTCGATGCCGAGGCCGCGCAGCATCCACACGAGGTCTTCGGTGGCGAGGTTCCCGGTGGCGGACTTCGCGTAGGGGCAGCCGCCCAGTCCGCCCGCGGAGGCGTCGACGGTCGTCACGCCGTGGCGCAGGGCCTCGTACGTGTTGGCGAGGGCCTGGCCGTACGTGTCGTGGAAGTGCACGCCGAGCGTCTCCACGGGAACGCCGGCGTCGGTCAGCGCGGTGAGCAGGGCGCTGACGTGCCCCGGGGTCGCCACCCCGATGGTGTCGCCGAGGCTCAGCTCGTCGCAGCCCATCTCCCGCAGGGCCCGGCACACCTTCACCACCTGCTCGACGGGGACCGGACCCTCCCACGGGTCGCCGAAGCACATCGAGAGGTAGCCCCGGACGTGCACGTCCGCGTCCTTCGCCCGCGCCACCACCGGCTCGAACATGGCCAGCGCCTCGTCCACCGTGCGGTTCAGATTGGCCTTGGCGAAGGACTCCGTGGCGCTGGCGAAGACCGCGACGCGGCGGGCGCCGAGCGCGAGCGCCCGGTCCAGGCCGCGCTCGTTCGGCACCAGGACGGGCAGCTCGACCGGCAGGTCGGCGACGGCGGGGAACAGCTCCTCCGCGTCCGCCAGCTGCGGCACCCACTTGGGGTGCACGAAGCTCGTCGCCTCGATGGTGGTCAGGCCCGTGCCGGCCAGGCGGCGGACGAACTCCGCCTTCACCTCCACCGGCACGGTCGCCTTCTCGTTCTGGAGGCCGTCGCGCGCGCCCACCTCGTGGATGCGGACGCGGGCGGGCAGTCCTTCGGCCGGTACGGCCATGGGCAGGCCCAGCTCGGGGGTGTTCACGCCGTCTCCTGTTCGCCGTCGTCGGTGGGGGCGATGACCGCGAGCACCTGGTCCATGGCGACGGTCGTGCCCGGCGCCACGTCCAGCTCGGCGACCGTGCCCGCGTGCGGGGCGGAGATGACGTGCTCCATCTTCATCGCCTCCACCACCAGCAGGCTCTGCCCGGCGCTCACCTCGTCGCCGACGGCCACCTTGACCACCGTCACCGTGCCCGGCATCGGCGCGGTCAGCGAGTCGGCGCCCGCGTGGGCGGCGCCGGTGAGGGAGGCGGCGACCGGGTCGTGGTCGCGCACCTGCCAGGCGTCGCCGTCGCGGCCCAGCCAGTCGGCGCCGCGGTGGAAGGTGTGCCGGACGCCGTCCAGCGTCACCGACACGCGGTCCTCGGTGACGGTGTGGGTGCCGCGCGGGGTGTGAGTGACGGGCTCGTGTCCCGTCGCCCGCAGGTGGAAGGCGACCGGTTTCGGCTCGCCGCCCATGCGCCAGCCGTTCGGCACCGAGAACGGGTCCGTCCAGCCGTCCCCGCGCGGGCGCAGCGCGTCCAGCCGTACGGCCGCCGCCGCCTCGTAGACCTCCTCCGGTACGTCGAGGGAGACCAGGCCGTCGACCTCGCGCTCCACCAGCCCGGTGTCCAGCTCGCCGGCCACCACCGCCGGGTGCGCGAGCAGTCGGCGCAGGAACCCGGCGTTGGTCTGCACGCCCAGCGTCACCGTCCGGGCCAGGGCCGCCCGGAGCTTGCGCAGGGCGGTGGCGCGGTCGGGGCCGTAGGCGATCACCTTGGACAGCATCGGGTCGTAGAGGCTGCCGACCTCGGTGCCCTCGCTGAGCCCGGAGTCGGTGCGCACGCCGTCGCCCTCGGGCTCGTGCAGGCGCAGCACCGTGCCGCCGGAGGGGAGGAAGCCGCGCGCCGGGTCCTCGGCGCACAGGCGGGCCTCGATCGCGTGCCCGGTCAGCCGTACGTCCCGCTGCGCGAAGTCCAGCTCCTCGCCCGCCGCCACCCGCAGCTGCCACTCCACCAGGTCCAGGCCCGTGACCAGTTCGGTCACCGGGTGCTCCACCTGGAGGCGGGTGTTCATCTCCATGAAGTAGTACGAGGACGGGTCGTTGCCCGGCACGATGAACTCCACCGTGCCCGCGCCCCGGTAGCCGCAGGAGCGGGCCGCCTGCACGGCCGCCTCGCCCATCGCGGCCCGGGTCGCCTCGTCGAGCAGGACGCTCGGCGCCTCCTCGATGACCTTCTGGTGCCGGCGCTGGAGCGAGCACTCGCGCTCGCCCAGGTGGACCACGTTGCCGTGGCCGTCGGCCAGGACCTGGATCTCGATGTGCCGGGGCCGGTCGATCCACCGCTCCACCAGCAGCGTGTCGTCGCCGAAGGAGGCGCGGGCCTCGCGGCGGGCGGCGGCGATCTCGTCGGCGAGCACGGCCGCGTCCCGCACCAGCCGCATGCCCTTGCCGCCCCCGCCGGCCGACGGCTTGAGCAGCACCGGCGTCCCGATCTCGCGGGCGGCGTCCACGAGCTGCGCGTCCGTCAGACCGCTGCCGCTGGAGCCCGGCACCACCGGCACCCCGGCCGCCTTCACCGTCTCCTTGGCGCGGATCTTGTCGCCCATCAGGGCGATGGCGTCGGCGGGCGGCCCGATGAAGACCAGCCCCGCCTCCTCGCAGGCCCGCGCGAAGCCGGCGTTCTCGGCGAGGAAGCCGTACCCCGGGTGGACGGCCTGCGCGCCGGTGCGGGCGGCGGCCTCCAGCAGCCGCTCCACCGACAGATAGCTCTCCGCCGCCGGCGCCGGGCCGATCCGTACCGCCTCGTCGGCCTCCCGCACGTGCCGGGCGTCCGCGTCGGCGTCGGAGAAGACCGCCACCGAGCGCACGCCCATCGAGCGCAGGGTCCGGACGACCCGCACCGCGATCTCACCGCGGTTGGCCACCAGCACCGTGTCGAACATCAGGCTCCCCATCGAAGTCCCCTCCTCACATCCGGAAGACGCCGAACTGGGGCTCGCCTAGCGGCGCGTTGGCACACGCGGTCAGGGCCAGACCCAGCACCTGCCGGGTGTCGGCGGGCTCGATCACCCCGTCGTCCCACAGGCGGGCGGTCGCGTAGTAGGCGTTCCCCTGGTGCTCGTACTGCGCGCGGATCGGCGCCTTGAAGGACTCCTCCTCCTCGGCCGGCCACTGTTCGCCGCGGGCCTCCAGCTGGTCCCGCTTGACCGTGGCCAGCACGGACGCGGCCTGCTCGCCGCCCATGACGGAGATCTTGGCGTTGGGCCACATCCACAGGAAGCGCGGCGAGTACGCCCGCCCGCACATCGAGTAGTTCCCCGCGCCGTACGACCCGCCGACCACCACCGTCAGCTTCGGCACCCGCGTGCACGCCACCGCCGTCACCATCTTGGCGCCGTGCTTGGCGATGCCGCCCGCCTCGTAGTCCTTGCCGACCATGAAGCCGGAGATGTTCTGCAGGAACACCAGCGGGATGCCGCGCTGGTCGCACAGCTCGATGAAGTGGGCGCCCTTCTGGGCCGACTCGGCGAACAGGATGCCGTTGTTGGCGACGATGCCGACCGGGTGGCCGTGGATGCGGGCGAAGCCGGTGACCAGCGTCTGCCCGTACTCGGACTTGAACTCGGCGAACCGGGAGCCGTCCACCACCCGGGCGATGATCTCGCGGACGTCGTAGGGGGTGCGGGAGTCGACCGGGACCACGCCGGACATCTGCTGCGGGTCGACCTTGGGCTCGACGGCGGGCTCCACGCCCCAGGGGAGCGGGCCGCGCTCGGGCAGGGTGGAGACGATCTGCCGCACGATCCTGAGCGCGTGCGCGTCGTCCTCCGCCAGGTGGTCGGTCACGCCGGACACCCGCGAGTGCACCTCGCCGCCGCCCAGCTCCTCCGCCGTGACCACCTCGCCGGTGGCCGCCTTCACCAGCGGCGGGCCGCCCAGGAAGATCGTGCCCTGATTGCGGACGATCACCGCCTCGTCGCTCATCGCCGGGACGTACGCCCCGCCCGCCGTGCAGGAGCCGAGGACGGCGGCGATCTGCGGGATGCCGGCGCCGGACATCCGGGCCTGGTTGTAGAAGATCCGCCCGAAGTGCTCGCGGTCCGGGAAGACCTCGTCCTGCATCGGCAGGAAGGCGCCCCCGGAGTCCACCAGATACAGGCAGGGCAGCCGGTTCTCCAGCGCCACCTCCTGCGCCCGCAGGTGCTTCTTCACCGTCATGGGGTAGTACGTGCCGCCCTTGACGGTGGCGTCGTTGGCGACGATCACGCACTCCCGGCCGCTCACCCGGCCGATCCCGGCGATCACACCGGCGGCCGGGGCCTGCCCGTCGTAGAGCCCGTCGGCCGCGAGCGGCGCCAGCTCCAGGAACGGCGAGCCCGGGTCGAGCAGTGTGTCCACGCGGTCGCGCGGCAGCAGCTTGCCGCGGGCGGTGTGCCGGGCCCGGGCCCGCTCCCCGCCGCCGAGCCTGGCCGCCGCCAGCTTGGCGCGCAGCTCCTCCACGAGGACGCGGTGCGCCTCCTCGTTGGCCCGAAAGGCCTCGGAGGCGGGATCCGCCGCCGTCGTCAGCTCCGGTGCCTCGTGCATCCTGCGGTCCCCTCACCCGATGGGTCGATCGGTCGATCGGTTAATGAGCGTTAACGCATTTCCCTCAGGTTAACGACCGCTAACCGCCCTGTCTAGAATTGATCCCATGGCCACCAGAACCGACGCCCCCACCCGCCGCGAGCAGATCCTCAAGGAGGCCGCCCGGCTCTTCGCCGAGCGCGGGTTCCACGGTGTCGGCGTCGACGAGATAGGGGCCGCGGTCGGCATCAGCGGCCCCGGCCTCTACCGGCACTTCGCCGGCAAGGACGCGATGCTCGCCGAGCTGCTGGTGGGGATCAGCGACTCGCTGCTGACCGGGGCGAAGCGGCGGCTGGCGGAGGCCGACGGGGTGGCCGGCTCCGACACGGGTCCCGAGGCGGTCCTCGACTCGCTCATCGAGGGTCACATCGACTTCGCGCTCGACGACCGCCCGCTCATCACCCTGCACGACCGCGAGCTGGACCGCCTCCGGGACGCCGACCGCAAGATGGTCCGCCAGCTCCAGCGGCAGTACGTCGAGCTGTGGGTCGGGGTGCTGCGCCAGGTCTACCCGGCGGTCCCGGAACCGAGCGCCCGCTCGGCCGTCCACTCGGTCTTCGGCCTCCTCAACTCCACCCCCCACCTGGGCCGCCCCGGCTCCCTGCCGGGCCGCGCGGTGACGGCGGCGCTGCTGCACCGGATGGCGCGGGGCGCGTTCGCGGCGGTGGCCGCGGAGTAGGGGAGGCGGCGCGGGCGGGGGAGTGACGAGGGTTACCCACGCCCCGCTCTGGACGCTGCTCCCTACCCGCCGGTACGGTGAAGTCTGAGCAAGCGCTTAGATATTCGTACCCTGGAGGTGGCGCGGTGCGTCGTACGGTGTTCAACGAGGACCACGAGGCGTTCCGGGAGACCATCCGCGCCTTCATCGAGGCCGAGGTCGTCCCCGTCTACGACGAGTGGTTCGCCGCGGGCCAGGCGCCGCGCGACTTCTACTACAAGCTCGGCGAGCTGGGCATCTTCGGCATCAACGTGCCCGAGGAGTTCGGCGGCGCGGGCATGGACAGCCACAAGTTCGAGGCGGTCCTGTACGAGGAGACCGCCCGGGCCGGCGTGCAGTTCGGCGGCTCCGGCGTGCACGTGCTGCTCGCCCTGCCCTACATCAAGATGCTGGCCACCGACGAGCAGAAGAAGCGCTACCTGCCGAAGTTCGTCACCGGCGAGGAGATGTGGGCCATCGCGATGACCGAGCCGGGCACCGGCTCCGACCTCGCGGGCATGAAGACCACCGCCAAGCTGAGCGAGGACGGCACCCACTACGTCCTCAACGGCGCCAAGACCTTCATCACCGGCGGTGTCCACGCCGACAAGGTGATCGTCTGCGCCCGCACCTCCGCGCCCACCGCCGAGGACCGCCGCTTCGGCATCTCCCTGTTCGCGGTGGACACCAAGTCCGAGGGCTACTCGGTCGGCCGCAAGCTGGACAAGCTGGGCCTGCGCACCTCCGACACGGCCGAGCTGGCCTTCGTCGACGTCAAGGTCCCCGTCGAGGACCTCCTCGGCGAGGAGAACAAGGGCTTCTCCTACCTCGGCCACAACCTGGCCTCCGAGCGCTGGGGCATCGCCTTCGGCGCCTACGCCCAGGCCAAGGCCGCCGTGCGCTTCGCCAAGCAGTACGTGCAGGAGCGCACCGTCTTCGGCAAGCCGGTCGCCCACTTCCAGAACACCAAGTTCGAGCTGGCCGCCTGCCAGGCCGAGGTGGACGCCGCCGAGGCCGTCGCCGACCGCGCCACCGAGGCCCTGGACGCCGGGGAACTCACCCCCGCCGAGGCCGCCAGCGCCAAGCTGTTCTGCACCGAGGTCGCCCACCGCGTCATCGACCGCTGCCTCCAGCTGCACGGCGGCTACGGCTACATGAACGAGTACCCGATCGCCCGCCTGTACGCGGACAACCGCGTCAACCGCATCTACGGCGGCACCAGCGAGATCATGAAGTCGATCATCGCGAAGAACATGGGCCTGTAGACACGGGACATGAGCGAAGCACTCCAGTCCCTCCTCGATCTGCTCGACCTCGAGCGGATCGAGGAGGACATCTACCGCGGCCGCTCCCGCTCCGCCGTCGTCCCCCGGGTCTTCGGCGGGCAGGTGGCCGCCCAGGCCCTGGTGGCCGCCGGCCGCACGGTCCCCGCCGACCGGCACGCGCACTCGCTGCACGCGTACTTCCTGCGCCCCGGTGACCCGGACGCCCCGATCGTCTACAACGTCGACCGCCTGCGCGACGGCCGCTCCTTCACCACCCGCCGCGTCGTCGCCGTCCAGCACGGCAAGCCGATCTTCGGTCTGTCGGCGTCCTTCCAGACGTACGAGGAGGGCCTGGACCACCAGGCCCCGATGCCGGACGCCCCGGACCCGGCGACCCTCCCGACCGGCGAGGAGCGGCTGCGGAGCTACCCGCACCTGCCCGCCGAGACCGTGGAGCGGTTCCTGGAGGCGCGGGCCGCCGTCGACCTGCGCTACGTCGACGACCCGCCCTTCGGCGACTACGGCACGCCCCGCGAACCCCACTCCCAGGTGTGGTTCCGCACCAACGGCAAGCTCACCGACGACCCGCTGCTGCACGTCGTCCTCGCCACCTACGTCTCCGACATGACCCTCCTCGACTCGGTCCTGCTCGCGCACGGCCGGGGCGGCTGGGCCGTCGGCGACGTCGTCGGGGCCTCGCTGGACCACGCCATGTGGTTCCACCGGCCCTTCCGCGCCGACGAGTGGCTGCTCTACGACCAGCAGTCGCCGTCCGCGTCCGGTGGCCGGGGCCTGGGCCAGGCCCGCATCTACACGCAGGACGGGCGGCTCGCCCTCTCGGTCATCCAGGAAGGCGTGGTGCGCGTCCCTCGGGAACACTGAGGGCATGGCGGAACCTGCGCGAGGGAAGAACGGCGGCGGCGAGAGCACCTTCACGGTGCTGGTCGCCGCCATCGCCAATCTGGGCATCGCCGTCGCCAAGGCGGTGGCCGGCGTGATCAGCGGCTCCAGCGCGATGCTGTCGGAGGCCGCGCACTCGGTCGCCGACACCGTCACCGAGGTCCTGCTGCTGACCTCCCTGAAACGCAGCGAACGCCCCGCCGACGAGGACCACCCCCTCGGCCACGGACCCGAGCGCTACATCTGGGCCCTGCTCGCCGCCGTCGCCACCTTCGTCGGCGGCGCGGTCTTCTCCCTCTACGACGGCGTCCACACCCTCACCCACGGTGAGGAACCCGGCGACCCGCTCATCGCCTACCTCGTCCTCGCCGTCGCCTTCCTCCTGGAGGGCTACTCGCTGCGCACCGGCCTCAAGCAGGCGCACGGCGAGGCCCGCCGCTACCGCGTGCCCTTCGGCCGCTATCTGCGCCGCACCCCCGACACCGCCGTCAAGGCCGTCGTGATGGAGGACTCCGCCGCGCTGGCCGGTCTGCTGCTGGCCGCCGGCGGGCTCCTCGGCGGGCAGCTCACCGGCTCCGGCGTCTGGGACGGCGCCGCCTCCCTGTGCATCGGCGCGCTGCTGCTGTACGTCGCCTGGGTGCTGGGCCGCTCCAACGCCGAGTTCCTCATCGGCCGCCCGCTGCCCCGCACCGTGCGCGAGCGCGTCCGCGCGGAGCTGGTGGCCGTCGAGCACATCGAGGCCGTACTGGAGCTGACCACGCTGGTGCAGGGGCCGCGGGAGGCGCTGGTCGCCGCCAAGGTCGATTTCCGGGACGTGGCGACGGCGGCGCAGATCGAGTGGGCGAGCGAGCGGGCCGAGCAGCGGCTGCGCGAGGAGTTCCCGGTGATCCGCCGGGTCTACCTGGACCCGACGCCCGGTTTCGCGCAGCGCCGCTCGGAGGGGCTCAACCCCTGGCCGTGATCGGACGGCCCCTACTGGCCGCCGAGACCCGCCTCGCTCAGCAGGTACGCCGTCATCGGGTCGTAGTAGCGGGGGCTGACCACGTGGTCGTCCAGCGGCACCGCCACCTGGAGGACGCCCTCGGACTCGGCGAGGAAGAGCGCCGGGTCGTTGCAGTCGGCGTAGCCGACGGAGTCGACGCCGTGCTGGGCCGCGTAACCGGCCCAGCCGTGGTCGGCGACCACCAGGTCGGGCAGCGGGCGGCCCTCGCGCTCCAGCCCCGTCAGGATGGCCTTCATCGGCTCACCGGAATGGGTGTGCCACAGCGAGGCGCCGTGCTCCAGCACCGCCACGTCCGCGAACTGCTGGACGTACCCCTCCTCCGTCGTCAGCCCCTCCGGGATCACGACGATCTCGCAGCCCGCCGCCCGCAGGGCGTTCGCGGTGGCCCGGTGCACGTCGAGCAGGCCGCCCGGGTGACCGGTCGCGAACAGCACCCGCTGACCGCCGTCCGCCGCCTTGCGCAGCCGGCCGGCCATCCGCTCCAGCGCGGCCACGGTCAGCTCGGGATCGATGGTGTCCTGGCCGTACCGGTACTCCGGGTCGTCGTTGACGCCGACCCGCTCCGCCATCACCGCGAGCACGTCCTGCTCGTCGCTCCAGCGGTCCCCCAGCTCCAGACCGAGCCAGAAGCCCCGGTCGCCGTTGGCGAGCTTGCGGTAGTGGGAGAGGTTGTTCTCGCGGGGCGTGGCGACGTCGCCCGCGATACGGGTTCTGACGAGGTGTTCGGCGAGTTCGGCGCGGCTGGGTGTCCCGGGTATCGGCATGGCTCCATTGTGTAGCAGCCGCCTGTGGGCGTCTTCGGCATGTCGCGGGCTGGGACGCGGGTCACCCTCGCAGGTGCCGCAGCGCGAACCACAGCTCCATCCGCACGTCCGGGTCGTCGAGGTCGGCGCCCAGCAGGGCCGCGCAGCGGGCGATGCGCTGGCGGACGGTGTTGCGGTGCACGGACAGGGCGACGGCGGTCCGGTCCCAGCTGCCGTGCAGGGAGAGCCAGGCCCGCAGCGTCTCGGCGAGCGCCGGAACGCCGCCGATCGGCGCGAGCAGCGCCCGCGCGTGCGCCGCGGCCTCGCCGGGCGGCACGAGGTCGGCGAATCCCGGCCGCTCGGCGTGCCGGACCAGCGCGGACCGGGTGGCCCGGGCCCTGGCCAGCGCCCGCGCCGCCTGCGCGTCGGCGGCGGGCCATTCGGCGGGGGCGACGGGCGCGCTGACGCCGAGGGTCCAGCCGGGCTGAGCGGCGGGGCCGGAACCGGCGGGGCCGGAACCGGCGGGCGGCTTGCGCGGGGCCGCCGCGCCTGCCTCGGGCCGCACGCTCCCGTCCCCTTCGGGCCGCACGCTCCCGTCCCCTTCGGGCCGCACGCCCCCGTCCCTCTCGGGCCGCACGCCCCCGCCGTCCTCCGCCCGGGGCGGGGCCGGCACCAGGACCCGTACGACGTCGTCGGCCGCGTCGACCAGCGGGGAGCCGAGGGCCGCGCCCAGGGCGGAGGCGGAG
>MUMD01000668.1 GCA_002155895.1 Streptomyces rochei | reverse complement strand
GGCGGGGAGCGGGTGGGCCTCGAGGATGCGGCGCAGCGCCACCGCGAGACGCAGGCCGCTGCCGCCCAGCCCCTGGATGAGCGAGCGGACCGCCGGCTGCAGGCCACCCGTCACATAGGTCGCCGCTCCCAGCACGGCGCCCGTGGTCAGACCGCCCGAGCGCAGCCCGGGGGCGGCCACCAGCAGCAGAAGCAGCGGCAGCCAGCCGGCGACCGCGAGGCACAGCACCCGGGCGGGCATGAGGACCGCGAGGCGCCGTGCGGCGGCCGCCTGCGCGTCGATCCGCTCCGCGAGCCGGTCCCGTACGCCGTCCTCCGCCCCGCACGCCGTGATGTCCCGGGCGGCCGCGCACGCGGCGCCGGCCGCCTCGGCGACGCGTTCGTCCGCGACGATGACGTCCCGCTGCGCGCCGGCCATCCGGCGGAGCAGGGCCAGGAAGAGGCCGAGGCCCGCCAGGAGGGGCGGCAGGACGAGCGGCAGGACGGACGGTGTCAGGAACACCATGCCGAGCAGGGCTCCGCCGACGGTGAGCAGGAAGCCGCGTACGACCATGAGCACGCCGGCGTACGCCTCGCGCACCATCTCGACCTGGAGGGTCAGCCGGGAGACGCCCGAGGCGTCCACGGGATGTCCCGCCACGGCCTGGTGCAGCGCCCCCGCGGCGACCCGGCGCACGAGGTCGTCGCGGAAGGGTTCGACCACGCGGGCGAGCAGCGGGTACGCCTGCCGTGTCCCCCAGGCCCCGGCGAAGACGCCGAGCCCCATCAGGGCGAGCCAGCCCAGTCCGCGCAGCGGGTGCCCCGCCGCGAAGCCGTGATCGACGGCGCGGGCCACGAGGTGGCCGGCGAGCAGCGCGGGGACGGCTTCGACCAGGGACCACAGGATCAGGCGGAGGAGGAGCCCGGGCCGGGCCCGCAGGGGGGCGACGAGGAGGGGGAGGAGG
>MUMD01000667.1 GCA_002155895.1 Streptomyces rochei | reverse complement strand
GGGTGGCGCAGGGCGTGGGGGAGTGCCGCTACGCCGTGGTGCAGGAGACGTCGTTCAGGCGGAAGCCGCTCGACTCGGCGAACGCGCCGCCGTACGTCCCCTGGAAGCCGAAGGTGACGCTGCCGCCGGCGGCGATGCGGGTGTTGTGGCCCACGCCGGTCGCCGTGACGGTGCCCGCGTCGGGGCTGACCGAGGCGTTCCAGGTGTTGGTGATCCGCTGGCCGGAGGGCAGGGCGAAGGCGAGCCGCCAGGCGTCGACGGGGGCCTGCCCGGTGTTGCGGACGGTGACGTCCGCGGTGAAGCCGCCCTGCCAGACGTGCGGGTCGTACGTCACCTCGCACGCCGTCGGACCGCCCGGTCCAGGGTCGGTGCCGGGGCCGCCCGGGGTGCCGCCGGTCTCGACGGTGGAGGAGAAGGAGTTCACGGAGAGCCCGGCCCCGTTCTGCCACGGCTCGAAGCCCGCCTGGACGCTCGTCAGGTACCAGTCGTTCTGCGCCAGTCCGCGTGCGACGGTGGCCCGGACGAAGTCCATGACGTCGAAGCTCCAGGAGCTGATCGCCGACGGGGCGACGAATGAGAGGACGTCGTTGGAGCCGTTGCTGCCCGTCCACACCTCCCAGTTCCGCCCGCCCACGGTGGCCGTGCCGACCGAGGAGCCGATGGGCTGGATCGGGCCCACCCGGTTGAACCAGATCATGATCTCGGTCCGGTTCACCCCGTCCGTCCGGGGAGTCGGGTCCAGCCAGATGTCGTACGAGGCGTTGTAGACGGCGTCGCCCACGAAGCCGTACGAGATGCTCGAGGGCGCGGCCGAGACGGTGTCGAGCCGGGCGGGCAGGGCGGTGCCTGGCGAACAGTTCGTGTAGTGGCAGCCGTTGAAGACGGACGGGTACGACTTCGGTGCTCCGTCGGTCGGCACCGAGCCGTCGGCCCGGTCGATCCGGAAGCCCGTGGCGGTGGAGGTGACGCACTGGGGTGCGCTGGTGCCCCAGCGGTTGTTCTGGACCACGTACCGTCCCTGGATCGTCGTCGTCCCGAACGGCTCGCAGAGGGTGGTGTCCGCCTGGGCGGGGGTTGCCGTGGCGGTGACGAGCGAGGCGACCACCGCGAAGGCCGCGATCAGTGCGCCCAAGGCTGCGCGCAGGGGGCGGAGTCGGGGGCTTGGCTCTTATACACATCT
>MUMD01000666.1 GCA_002155895.1 Streptomyces rochei | reverse complement strand
GGTGGAGGCCGTCGGCGGAAGGGCGCAGGGCCGCGTCGGCCGTGTTGACGCGGGGCAGCGCGTACGGGTGCTCGTCGGCCAGCCAGCGGATCATCCCCTCGCGCACCGTGACCCGTACCGTCCAGATGTCGTCCGCGTCCTTCGCCGTCACCAGGGCCCGCACCTGCATGGTGTTCGGCGTGGTGTCCGTGACGGTCAGGTTGTAGTCGCGGCCGTCCCAGGCCGGGCACTCGCGCAGGATGTCGCGCAGCCGCTCGCGCATCAGGTCCAGCGGCGCCGTGTGGTCGAGGTGCCAGAAGACGGTGCCGGTCATCTGCGGGGTGCCGCGCGACCAGTTCTCGAACGGCTTGGACGTGAAGTACGACACCGGCATGGTGATCCGCCGCTCGTCCCAGGTCCGCACGGCCAGGAACGTCAGCGTGATCTCCTCGACGGTGCCCCACTCCCCGTCCACCACGACGGTGTCGCCCATGCGCACCATGTCGCCGAAGGCGATCTGGAACCCGGCGAACATGTTGCTGAGGGTGGACTGCGCGGCCACACCGGCGACGATGCCGAGGATGCCCGCCGAGGCCAGCAGCGAGGCCCCCGCCGCGCGCATCGCCGGGAACGTCAGCAGCATCGCCGCCACGGCCACCACGGCGACGACCGCCGTGACCACGCGCATGATCAGCGAGACCTGGGTCCGCACCCGCCGCACCCGGGCGGGGTCGCGCTGGGCGTGGGCGTGGGCGTAGCGGGAGTAGGACGCCTCGACGACCGCGGCGGCGATCCGGGTCACCAGCCAGGCCACCGAGCCGATCAGCAGCAGCGTGAGCACCCGGCCCACCGTCGCGCGGTGGTCGGGGAACACCTGCGCCTCGACGTAGGACCCTCTCAGCAGCGCCGCGCAGAGCATGACCTGGTACGGGATGCGGGCTCGGCGCAGCAGCCCCCACAGGGGCGTCTCGGGATGCCGCGCGTCGGCCTTGCGCAACAGCAGGTCGGTGGCCCATCCGATGACGAGGGTCAGCAGGATCGAGCCGCCGACCACGGTCAGCGGGCGGAGTATCGTCTCCATCCCTCGAACGTAACCGGACCCGCCGTGCCGTGAACCTGTGACTTGCGTCCCGCCCCGGGTATCGCCGCCGATCGCGCTGTCACACCCGGCTGGCACCATGGCCTCATGAACATCGTGCTCTTTCACTCGACCCTCGGCCCGAGGCCCGCGGTGCGGCAGGCCGCCGACCGGCTGCGCGACGCCGGGCACCAGGTGTGGACCCCGGACCTCTTCGAGGGCCGTACCTTCGACACGGTCGAGGAGGGCATGGCCCACCAGGACGGGATCGGGCGGGAGGAGCTGCTCAAGCGCGCGGTGCTGGCCGCCGCGCCCTATTCGGAGCGCGGGCTGGTGTACGCGGGCTTCTCGCTCGGCGCCTCCATCGCCCAGACCCTCGCCCTCGGCGACCACCGGGCGCGCGGCCTGCTCCTGCTGCACGGCACCTCGGACATCGCCCCCAACGCCTCGGTCGACGATCTGCCGGTCCAGCTGCACGTGGCCGAGCCGGACGCCTTCGAGACGGACGACTGGCTCAGCGCCTGGTACCTCCAGATGGGCCGCATCGGCGCCGACGTCGAGGTGCACCGGTACGCCGGGGCCGGTCACCTCTACACCGACCCCGACCTGCCGGACTACGACGCGGAGGCGGCCGAGGCCACCTGGCGGGTGGCGCTCGGCTTCCTCGACTCGCTCCAGGAGTCCCCGGGGGCGGACGAGCCTCAGACGGGCGAGTAGACCCGCTCCACCCGCTGCGTACCGCTGCGCGTGCGGTACGAACGGGCCCACTTCGACGTGGCGCCCGGGTCCGTGCGGTCGGAGACGACGTAGAAGTCCATCTGCGTCCGCTCCGCCGTGACGTCCAGCACGCCGTAGCCGTGCCGGTCGGTGTCGACCCAGTGGACGTGCCGGTTGGCGGCCCGGATGACCGGCGCCGCGACCGCCGAGACCGTGCCCTCGGGGACCTTCACGATGTCGTCGAGGTTGTCGGAGGTCACCGAGGTGACGACGAACTCCGTGGCGGCCGAGGCGGACAGCGGGTACGTGGCGGCGTTGTGCGGCACGTCGTTGGCCCAGGCCATGTGGATGTCGCCGGTCAGGAACACCGTGTTGCGGACGCCGTTCGCCCGCAGATGGGCCAGCAGTTCCCGGCGGTCGTCGGTGTAGCCGTCCCACTGGTCGGTGTTGAGGGCGAGCCCCTCCTTGGGGAGGCCCAGCAGCTCGGCCAGCGGCTTCAGCAGCTCGGCGGGGATCGAGCCGATGGCGAACGGCGAGATCATCACCGAGTTGCCCACCAGCCGCCAGGTGGTGTCGGAGGAGGCCAGGCCGGACTTCAGCCAGTCCATCTGGGCCCGCCCGGTCAGGGTGCGCTCCGGGTCGTCGACCTTGCCGTCGCCGAGTGACACCTGCTGGGAGCGGAAGGTGCGCAGGTCCAGCAGCGACAGGTCGGCCAGCTTGCCGAAGCGCAGCCGGCGGTAGGTGGTCCCGGCGATCGCGGGGCGGACCGGCATCCACTCGAAGTACGCCTGCTTGGCGGCGGCCTGACGTGCCGCCCAGGCGCCCTCGGCGCCCTCGGTGTGGTTCTCGGCGCCGCCCGACCAGGTGTCGTTGGCTATCTCGTGGTCGTCCCAGATCGCCACCACCGGAGCGGTGGCGTGCAGCGCCTGGAGGTCCGGGTCGGTCTTGTAACGGCCGTGCCGGACGCGGTAGTCGGCGAGCGTGAGGATCTCGTGCGCGGGCGCGTGCGGACGTACGACGGTGTCGCGGGTGCCGTACTCGCCGCTGCCGTACTCGTAGATGTAGTCGCCCAGGTGCAGCCAGGCGTCCAGGTCGCCGCGGGCCGCGAGGTGCCGGTACGAGGAGAAGTGGCCGGCCTCCCAGTTGGCGCAGGAGACCACGCCGAAGCGCAGGCCCGCCACGGCGGCGTCGGCGGCGGGGGCGGTGCGGGTG
>MUMD01000665.1:796-988 GCA_002155895.1 Streptomyces rochei | reverse complement strand
CGGGGGCGCTGGACCGGACCTGGCTGGGCGGCCTGCCCGAACCCTGGACCTTCGAACGCGCGGCCGGATACGCGCTGACCCACGTGGTCTTCCACCTCACCGAGTGGGGGCGGGCCCCGCAGGGCGTGCCGCCGGAGCTGGCGGACTACCTGCGGCACTGGCTGGCGCCCTGGCTCGACACCTGCCTCGAAG
>MUMD01000665.1:0-783 GCA_002155895.1 Streptomyces rochei | reverse complement strand
GCGGCGCCGTCCCCGAGGAGGGCGCGTTCCAGGACGCCGCCCCGCCGGCGCGGGACGACCCCTACGACTTCACCGACTGCTACCACTCCACCCTGATGGCCGTGTTCGCCGCGGCCCTCGCCACGGCCCGGCGGGAAGACGCCGAACACGCCGGACAAGGAGTGCCCGGATGACGGACACCCGACTGATCCACCGCGTCGGAGCAGGCGCCCTGGAATGGCTCTGGGCCCACCGCGACGGCTTCCGCCTGGAGCCCGACGTGGACCCGGAGATCGGCTTCCTGGAGCGCTTCAAGCCGATCGGTGAACTCGCCCTGATCTGCAAGGTGCTCTTCCGCGAGGGCGTCGCCGGCTCCCGGCAGGCGCATCTGGCCCGCCAACTGCTCGACCACGTCTGGCGCGAGACCCTCGACGGCGGCGGCATGCTGGTGCGCGGACAGCGCGTCGAACCCTTCTCGCCCGTCCCCTTCGAGGTGTACCTGCCCTTCAAGGAGCTGGGTTACAGCCAGCCCGAGATCGAGCGGGCCACCGTCCTCAACCACCGGCTGGACAGCTGGACGCGGTTCCCCGTGACCCCGACCAGGCGGCTGGGCCTGTCCGCCTTCCAGCGCCGCTTCGGCCTGCCCGCCCGGCCGCCCGAGGCCGACCTGATCGGTACCACGTGGCTGGCCGGCACCCCCGAACCCTGGACGGTCGAGGGCCACACCGCCTACGACATCACCCACACCGTCTTCCACCTCACCGACTGGGGCGAGCGGCCCGACGGCCTGCCCGAGCCCGTGGC
>MUMD01000664.1 GCA_002155895.1 Streptomyces rochei | reverse complement strand
CGCAAGGGCGCCGAGGCCGCCGCCGCCAAGGACGGCGTCGACCTGACGTACGCCGGTGATGCCGACGCCGCGGACCAGGCCGAACTGGTGCGGGACGCGGTCCGCGACAAGGTGGACGGCATCGCCGTCACGCTCGCCAAGCCGCAGGCGATGAAGGGCCCGGTCGCCGAGGCCCGGAAGGCCGGCATCCCCGTGGTCGGCCTCAACTCCGGCATGGACGCCTGGCGTTCCGCGGGTCTCCTCGGGTACTTCGGCCAGGACGAGAGCGTCGCCGGCCGGGCCGTCGGCGACAGACTGAACGGCCTGAAGGCCGAGAAGGCCCTCTGCGTCATCCACGAGCGGGGCAACGTCGCCCTGGAGGCCCGCTGCGCCGGCGTGAAGAAGACCTTCCGGGGCGAGACCGAGATGCTGTACGTCGAGGGCACCGACATGAAGGCGGTGGGCGCCGCCGTCACCGCGCGGCTGCGGCAGGACTCGAGCATCGACGAGGTCGTCATGAACGGCGCGGCGTTCGCCCTGACGGCCGTCGAGTCGGTCGAGGAGGCGGGCAGCAAGGCGCAGGTCGTCACCTTCGACCTCGACGAGGAACTGATCGCGGCCGTCGAGCGCGGGGACGTGCGGTTCGCGGTGGACCAGCAGCCGTACCTCCAGGGCTATCTCGCGGTGGACGCGCTCTGGCTGTACCGCACCAACGGCAACGTCAGCGGCGGTGGCGTGGCCCCCGTGCTGACCGGCCCGGCGTTCGTGACCCGGTCGGACGCCGACGCGGTGGCCGGGTTCGCCGCGGACGGCACCCGGTGACCGGTCCCCGCGGGCGCGCTGCCCGCCCTCTGCCCACGCTCGCCCACTGACCGCCTAGGACGACGATGTCTGCACGGAAGGGTGCCCGGCGCCGCCTCGGCTCCATACGTCTCTCCCTGATCCTGCTGGCCCTGGTCCCCGGCGTCAGTCTCGCCGCGGTGTGGGGGGTGACGACGATCCAGATGTTCTCGGAGGGGCTGCGGCTGCGCGCCCAGACGGAGCTGAGCCGCTCCACCGGAGCCATGGGCACCGAGGCGACCCTCGCCCTGCAGAAGGAGCGCAGTCTGTCCGCCGCCTGGCTGGCCGGACCGGACGGCTCCCGGGCCGCCCTGGACGCCCAGCGCAGGACGACGGACGCGGCGGTCGCCCAGCTGGTCGGCGAGTCCGAGGCGATCGAGCGCGCCCCCGACCGCGTCTCGGACCGGCTGTACTCGGTGCTCGGCTCGGTGGGCAGCCTCGAGTACTACCGCGATCAGGTGGACGAGCCCAGCGACATCACCGCCGAGCAGGCGCTCGGCCAGTACACCTCGATCATCGACGAGCAGATCCACGCCTTCCAGGAGCTGTCGCAGGTCGACGACGGCGACCTCACCTCGCAGGCCGGTCCGCTGGTCGCCCTGGAGCACGCGGCCGAACTCATGTCCCAGGAGGACGCCCGGCTCACCCTGTCCTGGCCGTCCGGCCGGATGGACGAGGCGGAGTGGGCGCAGTTCGCCCAGCTCGTCCACACCCGGCGCTGGCTCGTGAGGGACCAGATCGTCCCCTCTCTGAGCGGCGACGCCAAGACGCAGACCGAGCGCATCCTCACGAGCCCCGAGTGGCAGACCCTGGAGTCCGTCGAGGACGAGGTGCTGGCGGCCCGCGCCGCCGGCGGGAGCGGCCGCATCGACCTGCCGGCCGCGCGGCAGCGGTGGACCGGGGCGCTGGCGAAGGTCTCCGACCAGTACGCGGAGCTGATCCGGCAGCAGACCGACGGGCTGCTCGACCGCAGCGCCGAGAACGCGCGCGGGCTGCTGATCAAGGCCGCGTCCCTCAGCGCGGGCGGCCTGGTCGCGCTACTGCTCTGCGTCGGCATGTCCTGGCGCATCACGCGCTCGCTGTCCCGGCGGCTGCGCGGGCTGCGGCTGGCGACCCTGAGCCTGGCCGAGGAACGGCTGCCGGACGTGGTGGCCCGGCTGGAGCGGGGCGAGAAGGTCGACGTGGAGTCGGCGACCCCGCCGCTGGACTACGGCACCGACGAACTCGGGCAGGTGGCGCAGGCGTTCAACACCGCACAGCGCACCGCCGTGCACACCGCCGTCGAACTCGCCGACACCCGGCGCGGCTTCCAGAAGGTGATCCTCGGCATCGCCCGGCAGAGCCAGAACCTCGTCAACATGCAGCTCGGCAAGCTGGACGCGCTGGAGCGCGAACACACCGACCCGGAGATCCTCAAGGGCCTGTACGAACTGGACTCCACGGCGAGTCAGTTGCGCCGCTACGAGGAGAACCTGGTGATCATCGCCGGGGAGCAGCCCCGGCGCACCTGGCGCGAGCCCGTCTCGCTGGTGGACATCCTGCGCGGCGCCGTCGGCGAGGTCGCCCAGTACCAGCGGGTGGAGCTGCACACCGAGGAGGAGGTGGCGCTCGCGCCGCCCGCGGTGGCCGACGTGATCCATCTGCTGGCGGAGCTGATCGACAACGCGACCGCGTACTCCCCCGCTCCCCACCCCGTCGGGGTGCGGGCCGCGCTGGTCGCCAAGGGCCTGGCCGTCGAGATCGAGGACCGCGGGCTGGGGCTGTCGGAGGAGGACTACGCCTCGTTCAACGCCCAGTTGGCGGTCCCGCCGCAGTTCGACGTGGTGGCGCTCGCGGACGACCTGCGGCTCGGCATGTTCGTGGTGGCCCGGCTCGCGCACCGGCACGGGATCACCGTCACGCTGCGTCCCTCGCCCTACGGCGGGACGACGGCGATCGTGCTGATCCCGCACGACATCGTGGTGCGGGAGCCGGCCGAGGACGGGGACGGCGGGGCGGACGGCGGTGTGCCGGCCTCCCGGGGTGCAGCCTCCGCGCCGTCCGCGCCGGCGCCCGCCCGGCATGCGTCGGCCCCCGAGGAGCGGCCCTCCCGGCCCGCGCGGCCGGTGCGCCCCGCGGGCCGCACGAGCCCGGCCGCTCCGGCCGCTCCCGCCGCTCCGGTCGCCTCGCCCGCCGGGCGGGACGGACTGGCGCCCCTGCCCCGCCGGGTGCCGCAGACCAGCCTGGCCGCCGAGCTGCGCGACGAGGCCCCCGCCACCGGCCGGGACGCCCCGGAGACCGCCGCTGACGAGTACGCCGACTTCACC
>MUMD01000663.1 GCA_002155895.1 Streptomyces rochei | reverse complement strand
CCGGCGGGTTCCACGCGGCGGGCGCGGGCTGGGGCGCCTGAGGCTGGAACGGGGGCTGCTGCTGCGCCGGCGCGGCGGGGGCGGGCTGCGGCTCGGCGGGCCACTGGTTCGCCGGGGCCGGGGCGGCGGGAGGGTACGACGGAGGCAGTGGCGGCACCGCACCCTGCGACGCGGGCGGTGCGTCGGCCGGGACCGCGTCCTCGGGAGCGGCGTCCTGGGGTGCGGCGTCCGCAGCCGCGCTGCCGGTCGGAACGGCGTCGGCGGGCTCGGCGGCGGCCGGCGTCACGACGTCCGGCGTGGACACCCGGCTGTCCTCGGGCTCGGGCACCGCGTCCTCGGGCTCGTCCTCCGCCGGGACACCGCCCTCGGGCACGCTGCCCGGAGCCGCAGCCGTGGCCGGAGCCTGCGACTCGGCATCGTCGTCGGCCGCATCGGCCCCGTCGGACGCATCAGCCGTGCTGAACGCGTCAAGAGGGTCGGAGGCGTCAACCGGGTCGGACGCGTCGGCGGTATCGGCCGTGCCGCCCTCGTCCTGCGTGACCGTGCCGTCCGCGCCCCGGACGTCGTCCTCGCCCTGCGCGTCGCCGAGTCGGGGACCGTCCGCGTGCTCGGACGCCACGTCCTCGTCCACCACCGAGCGAGCCTCGTCGGCCTCGTCCGGCGAATCATCACCGGTCTCACCGGTCTCATCGAGGAGCGCCGGCGCGTCGTCCCCGACGCCCACGCCCGCTTCGACCTCGTCGCCCGCTTCCGCCTCGGTCTCCGACCGCGGCCGCTCGTCGTCCTCCCCGGCGTTGTCCGCCGCCGCGTCGCGCTCGGCGATCTCCCGCTTCAGGGCGGCGGCGGAGAAGCGCATGGTGGCGCCGCTCTCCAGGTCACCGTTGCCGGGTTCCTCCTCGGGCTCCGGCTTCCCGACCGGCGGGGGAGCGGGCGCCTGGAGCTGGAATCCACCGCCCGGAAACGCCGGTACGGCCGTCGGGGAGGCCGGGTCCTCGACCGGCGCCGGGGCCGCCCCGCCCTCCGGCTCGGACCTCACCCGCGCGTCCGCCTCCGCCTCGGGCTCGGAGTCCTCGCGCTGCTGCGGCTGCTGGGGCTCGAAGCCGCTCCCGACCGGCAGCTTGGGAACTCCGGTCGGGCCGCCGGCCGACGGCGCGGGCGGAGTGAAAGGCGCCCCCGGGCCCGGCGGCGGAGGCGGAGTGAAGGCGGTGCCCGGAGCGGGCGGCGGAGGCGGCGTGAACGCGGTGCCCGGGGCCGGGGGCGGCGGGGTGAAGGGCGCCCCGGGCGAGGGGGCCGGATAGGAGGTGGAGCCGTGGGCCCCAGCCGCGTGGGGCGGGGGCGTCAGTCCCGGAAGTGGAGGAACCGGCCCACGAGGAGCGGGCGGTACGGAAGGAGCGGCGCTGCCAGAAGCGGAACCCGAACCGGAACCGG
>MUMD01000662.1 GCA_002155895.1 Streptomyces rochei | reverse complement strand
GCGAACGCCTCCACGGCGTTGACCGTACGCCCCTCGTACCCGGCGAGCTGGGTCGTCCAGCCCTTCTCGTACCCCGGGGGCTTGTGGTCGTTCAGGGTGGCGATCAGCCGCTTCAGCTGCGGCCAGTCCAGGCCGCCCGTCAGGTCGGAGCGCTCGACGCCCGCCTGCCGCAGGTGGTCGCGCCGGTAGTAGAGCAGGCCGACGTCGCTGTTGAAGGGCGCCGCGTACACCTCGCCCCGCCAGCGGGCCGTACTGGCCACGGCCGGGATGACGTCCTCGTCGAGCAGCGACTCGGGCAGCGGGCTGATCAGGTCCGCAGCGGCGAACTCCGGGACCCAGGTGACGTCGAGGTTGACCACGTCGTAGGCGGCGCTGCCGGACTGGAGCGCGCCGAGCAGCTGGCTGCGCTGCTCGTCGGCGTTGCCGGGCAGCTCGACCAGCCGGGCGTGGTAGCCGGTGCCGGCCTTCTCCTGCTCCGCGTTCCAGGCGTCGATGAGGCGCTGGCGGATGCCGTTCTTGCCGGTGACGTCCCGGCCGCTGGCGACCACGATGTCGCCGGGCACCCCGGCGGTGGGGGTCGCCGCGTCCCTTCCGCTCCCGCCGCCCGCGCCGTCGCCGCCGGCGCAGGCGGTCGGCAGCAGCAGGAGCAGCGCGGCGGGGAGGACGGCGAGCCACCGGGACCGCCGGGCGCGCGCCCCCCGTG
>MUMD01000661.1 GCA_002155895.1 Streptomyces rochei | reverse complement strand
TCGTCACCGTCTCCGACGAGGGCGCGGGCCGCGGCCATCGCGTCCTCGTCGGAGACGGTGACGATCCGGTCGATGAGCGACACGTCGGTCGTGGCGGCGACGAAACCGCCGTTGAGGCCGGGGATGCGGTGCTGTCCGGCCGTGCCGCGCGAGAGCACCGGCGAGTTCTCCGGCTCCACGGCGACGATCCGCACCGCGGGGTCGCGTTCCTTGAGGTACCGGGCGATGCCGGTCAGCGTGCCGCCGGTGCCGACGCCGCAGACCAGGACGTCGATCTCGCCCTCGGTGGCCGCCCAGATCTCCGGGCCGGTGGACGCGTAGTGGGCCCGCACGTTGTCCGGGTTCTCGTGCTGGCGGCAGAACCAGGAGCCGGGGGTGTCCGCGTGGATCTCCTCGGCCCTGGCGATCGCGCCGGGGTAGCCCGCGTCCCTCGGCGTGCGCACCACCTCGGCGCCGAGCGCGCCGAGCAGGGCGATCCGCTCGGCGGTGGCGCTGTCGGGCAGCACGATCACACAGCGGTAGCCGCGCGCGGCGGACAGCGCGGCCAGCGCGATGCCGGTGTTGCCGGAGGTCGCCTCGACGACCGTCCCACCGGGCGGCAGCTCCCCGCGCTCCTCGGCGGCCCGCAGCATGAACAGGGCCGCCCGGTCCTTGATGCTGGAGAGCGGATTGGCCGACTCCAGC
>MUMD01000660.1:605-748 GCA_002155895.1 Streptomyces rochei | reverse complement strand
CGGGTCGATCAGCTCGGCGCCGGGGTCGCCCTGCTCTCCTCGGTCCTGCCGTACACCCTCGAACTGCTCGCCCTGCGCCGCCTGCCCGCGCCGACCTTCGCCATCCTCATGAGCCTGGAGCCCGCCATCGCCGCGGCGGCCGG
>MUMD01000660.1:0-528 GCA_002155895.1 Streptomyces rochei | reverse complement strand
CCCCACCGCATAGGCTGCGGACCTGGTCATCTCATCGGGATCACGGGGAGGGAACCGATGAACCACACGGCCGAGGTCTTCCAGCCTTTGCAGGACGACGACCCGCGCGCGGTGGGGGGTTACCGGCTCNNCGGCATGGGCCGGGTCTACCTGTCGCACACCCGGGGCGGCCGGCCGGTGGCCGTCAAGGTCGTACGGTCCGAACTGGCCGACGACCCGACCTTCCGGCGGCGCTTCGGCCGCGAGGTCACGTCGGCCCGCAAGGTGAAGGGCGCCTACACCGCCGAGCTGATCGACGCCGACGCCGACGGCACACCGCCCTGGCTGGCCACGCTGTACGTGCCGGGCCCCGCCCTGTCCGACGTCGTCGCCCGGAGCGGGCCGCTGCCGGTACCGGCGGTGCTGTGGCTGATGGCGGGGGTCGCCGAGGCGCTGCAGGCCATCCACGGCGCGGGCATCGTGCACCGGGACCTCAAGCCGTCGAACGTGCTGCTCGCCTCCGACGGTCCCCGCGTCATCGACTTCGGC
>MUMD01000659.1:926-1176 GCA_002155895.1 Streptomyces rochei | reverse complement strand
CGACGACGGCCCGGACGCCACCTGGACGCCACAGGTGCTGGAGATCCTGGAGGAGTACGACGTGCCCGGCACGTTCTTCCTGGTCGGGTCGATGGTCGCGCGCCACCCGGACATCGTCCGGGACCTGGTGGAGCAGGGCAACGAGGTGGGTGTCCACACCTTCACGCACGTCGACCTCTCCTACCAGAGCGAGGCCCGCGTCACCCGGGAGATCGAGCAGACCCAGCTCGCCCTCGCCGGGGCGGCCGGC
>MUMD01000659.1:0-877 GCA_002155895.1 Streptomyces rochei | reverse complement strand
TCGTGGAGTGGGCGACGCCGGAGGACGGCGAAGGCGCCTCCGTGCTGTTCCACGACGCGGGCGGCGAGCGCTCGCAGACGATCGAGGCGCTGCCGAAGTACATCGAGAAGATGAAGGCGAAGGGCTACACCTTCACCACCGTCAGCGGCGCCATGGCCGCCCAGCAGCCCACCGGCGGTCCGGCCGCCGCCGGGACGTCCGGTGCCGAGGGGGCCGCCGCCCGGGCGGCGGACTCCGACGACGCCCTCCAGGCCGCCCACCACCGGGCGACCGGCGCCACCCTCTGGGAGGGCAGGGCGCTCGTCGCGGCCGTCGCCGTCGCCGAGTGGACGGTGCCCGCGCTCTCCGTCGGGCTGCTGGTCGTGGGCGTGGCCGTGATGGGGCGGTTCGGCCTGATGCTGATCCTCGCCCGCCGCCACCACCGGCAGCGCAACAGACGCCGCTTCGGCTGGGGGCCGCCCGTCACCGGCCCGGTGAGCGTGGTCGTCCCGGCGTACAACGAGAAGGAGTGCATCGCCAACACGCTGCGGTCGCTGGCGCGCAGCACCCACCCGATCGAGATCATCGTCGTGGACGACGGCTCGACGGACGGCACGGCCGAGATCGCCGAGTCGCTGGGCCTGCCCGGCGTCCGCGTGATCCGGCAGGCCAACGCGGGCAAGCCCGCCGCCCTCGACAACGGCGTCCGGCACGCCCGGTACGACATCGTCGTGATGATGGACGGCGACACCGTCTTCGAGCCCGACACCGTACGGCACCTGGTGCAGCCCTTCGCCGACCCCGCCGTCGGCGCGGTCGCGGGCAACGCCAAGGTCGGCAACCGGCGCACCCTGATCGGCGCCTGGCAGCACATCGAGTACGTGATGGGCTTCAACCT
>MUMD01000066.1 GCA_002155895.1 Streptomyces rochei | reverse complement strand
CCCTGCCGGTGCGACATCCGGTCCTCGATCAGCTCGCGGCTGCCCGTGAGATGGACGAAGACGACACCGGGAGCGGCCGCACGCAGCCGGTCGCGGTACGACCGCTTGAGCGCCGAACTGCTCACCACCCCACCCAGGCCCGCCCGCCCGTGCGCCCAGCCGCCGATGGCGTCCAGCCAGGGCCAGCGGTCCTCGTCGGTGAGCGGGGTCCCGGCCGTCATCTTGGCGATGTTGGCCGGCGGGTGGAAGTCGTCGCCCTCGGCGTAGGGAACGCCGAGCCGGGCCGCGAGCAGGGGACCGATCGTGGTCTTCCCGGTGCCCGCTACGCCCATGACCACGACGACATGGGGGGTGTGCAGTCGCTGCATCGCACTCTCGCTGTCTTCGTCGACACGTGATGTCGACGCAACTGAAACCCATTAGGTACGACGAATTCAAGAGTCTGTGACATATAAGTCTGACTTTTTGTTCCCGTGATCTGCCCCGTACTCTGAGTGCATGAGCACACCGGGCCGGGGGCTGCACGGCCGCGTACTGGACACCCTCGGCCCCGCGATCACAGCGGGCGAATACCCCGCGGGCAGCGTGCTGCGCACGGACGAGCTCGCACAGCGCTTCGAGGTGTCACGCTCGGTGATGCGCGAGGCCGTGCGGGTGCTGGAGTCGATGCACCTGGTCGAGTCGCGCCGCCGCGTGGGCGTGACCGTGCTGCCCGAGTGCGAGTGGAACGTCTACGACCCGCAGGTCATCCGCTGGCGCCTGGCCGGCTCCGAGCGCCCGCGGCAGCTCCGCTCGCTGACCGTGCTGCGGTCGGCGGTCGAACCGGTGGCCGCGGGTCTGGCCGCGCGCCTCGCCACCCCGGAGCAGTGCGCCGAGCTGACCGAGTGCGCGCTCGGCATGGTCGCCAACTCGAGCGGTCACCGGCTGGAGGAGTACCTCTTCCACGACGTGGCCTTCCACCGCGTCATCCTCACGGCGTCCGGCAACGAGATGTTCGCCCGCCTCGGCGGCGTCGTCGCCGAGGTGCTGGCCGGCCGCACGCACCACGACGTGATGTTCGAGGACCCGGACCCGGCCGCCGTCACCCTGCACGTCCAGGTCGCCGAGGCGGTCCGCGCCCGGGACGCCGAGCGCGCCGAGCGGCTGACCCGGGAGATCACGGTGGGCGCGCTGCAGGAACTGGACATCCTGGCGCCCTGACGGGACTACTCGGAGAACTCCCCGTCCACGTACACCCACGCCCCGTCGACGCGCTCGAAACGGCTCCGCTCGTGCAGCGAGCCGCCGCGGTAGGAGGCGCGGAAGGTCACCGTCCCCGTGGTGTGGAACGCCGTCCCCTGGGTCGTGTCCAGGATCTCCAGGCCGGTCCAGCGCATGCCCGGGTCCAGCTCCAGGCGGGCGGGCCGGGTCCGGGGGTGCCAGGTGCGCAGCAGGTAGCCCGCGTCCCCCTGGACGAAGGCGCTGTACCGGGAGCGCATCAGGGCCTCGGCGGTCGGCGCGGACGAGGCGCCCGCGTGGAAGCGGCCGCAGCACGAGTCGTACGGCTCGGGCAGGCCGCAGGGGCAGGTACGCGTGGTCATGGCCGCCATTGTGCCCGCTGGGCGCACCGCCGGAAAAAGCGGAAGACCCCTGCTCCGCAGGGGTCTCAGCTGGTGTCCGAGGGGGGACTTGAACCCCCACGCCCGATAAAGGGCACTAGCACCTCAAGCTAGCGCGTCTGCCATTCCGCCACCCGGACAAGGTGTCTGTCGTGCGGGGCGTTGCCCGCGGCGACGACGTAAACATTACCAGGCTTTCCGGGGTGGCCGATCACCCCCTCCTTGGGCGCGGACGGTCGGCGGGGGGAGGATGAGGGGGACCGACCGGCACTGACACCAGCAGTGACTTCAGCAGCGACCGCGGGAGGAAGCACGTGAGCGACTCGGGCACGGCCAGGAGCGTCACCGGCGAGGACGAGGTCGTCGACCTCTGCCGCGAGCTGATCAGGATCGACACCAGCAACTACGGCGATCACTCGGGACCGGGTGAGCGCAAGGCGGCCGAGTACGTCGCGGAGAAGCTCGCCGAGGTGGGACTCGAACCGCGGATCTTCGAGTCCCACCCCGGACGCGCCTCCACGGTGGCCCGGATCGAGGGCGAGGACCCGTCCCGGCCGGCGCTGCTCATCCACGGCCACACCGACGTGGTCCCGGCCAACGCGGACGACTGGACCCACCACCCCTTCTCCGGCGAGATCGCCGACGGGTGCGTGTGGGGCCGCGGGGCCGTCGACATGAAGGACATGGACGCGATGACCCTCGCGGTCGTCCGCGACCGGCTGCGCAGCGGACGCAAGCCCCCGCGGGACATCGTGCTGGCCTTCCTCGCCGACGAGGAGGCCGGCGGTACGTACGGCGCCCGTCACCTCGTCGACCACCACCCCGACCTCTTCGAGGGCGTCACCGAGGCGATCAGCGAGGTGGGCGGCTTCTCCTTCACCGTGAGCGAGCAGCGCCGCCTCTATCTGATCCAGACGGCCGAGAAGGGCATGCACTGGATGAAGCTGACCGTGGCCGGCACGGCGGGCCACGGCTCCATGATCCACCGCGACAACGCCATCACCGAGCTGTCCGAGGCCGTCGCCCGCCTCGGCCGGCACAAGTTCCCCGTCCGCGTCACCAAGACGACCCGGGCCTTCCTCGACGAACTGGGCGACGCGCTCGGCACCGAGCTGGACCCGGAGAACATGGAGGGGACGCTCGCCAAGCTCGGCGGCATCGCCAAGCTCATCGGCGCGACGCTGAGCAACACCGCCAACCCGACCCAGCTGGGCGCGGGTTACAAGGTCAACGTCATCCCCGGCGAGGCCACCGCGCACGTCGACGGCCGCTTCCTGCCCGGGTACGAGGAGGAGTTTCTCGCCGACCTCGACCGGATTCTCGGACCGCGGGTGCGGCGCGAGGACGTGCACGCCGACAAGGCCGTCGAGACCACCTTCGACGGGGCGCTGGTCGACGCGATGCAGTCCGCCCTGGTGGCCGAGGACCCGGCGGCGAAGGCGATCCCGTACATGCTCTCCGGCGGGACCGACGCCAAGTCCTTCGACGATCTCGGCATCCGGGGCTTCGGCTTCGCGCCGCTCAAGCTGCCGCCGGAGCTGGACTTCGCGGGCATGTTCCACGGGGTGGACGAGCGGGTGCCGGTGGAGGGCCTGCGATTCGGCGTGCGGGTGCTCGACCGCTTCATCGACGCCTCCTGACGACGCGTACGCGGCGCCGGGGCCGGCGCCGCGGCACGGACGAGGTCCTATTCGGTCGCGCGTGCGGGGTGCGACCGGGAAGGGTGAATGCGCTCATAAGCTCGTAGCCTCATTACTCCCTCCTCGTTACAGGTGATGCGATCAGCAACCTGGGTCGCTTATTGCCAACTAGGAGGAACAATGCTCAAGAAGGTCGTCGCCGCCGCTGCCGCCACCGGTGGTCTGGTTCTCGCGGGTGCCGGCATGGCCGTCGCCGACTCCGGCGCCCAGGGTGCCGCCGTGCACTCGCCCGGCGTCCTCTCCGGCAACGTCGTTCAGGTGCCCGTTCACGTGCCGGTGAACGTCTGCGGCAACACGATCTCCGTGATCGGCCTGCTGAACCCCGCCTTCGGCAACGTCTGCGTCAACAAGTGACGTTGTGTCTCGCCCCGTGAGGGCCTGAGTCCGCCGGCCCCGGAGCGCGCGCCATGCGCTCCGGGGCCGACGCTCTTCGGTGCTCTCGGGCGCGGGACCACGGCAACGTAGGAATTCTCGGCATTCTCGGTGTCACGGGACTAGGGCAAGGCAGGGATTCAGGAAATGCGACAGGTCACCCGCAAGGGCCTGATGACGATGGCGGCGGCCACCGGCGTGATCGCCGCCGCGGGCGGCGCCGCCCACGCGGACTCCGGGGCGCACGGCTCCGGTTCGAACTCGCCCGGCGTACTGTCCGGCAACACCGTGCAGGCGCCGGTGCACGTGCCGGTGAACGTCTGCGGCAACACGGTCGACGTCATCGGCGTCCTCAACCCGGCGATGGGCAACTCCTGCGCCAATCAGGGCGGCGGGGCCTCCGGCGGGCACGACGGCTCCGCGGGGCAGGGCGACGGGCACTCGGGCTCGCACGCCGGCGGGTACGCCACCGACTCGCCCGGGGTGGGCTCCGGCAACCATGTGCAGGTCCCGGTCCACGTACCGGTGAACGTGTGCGGCAACAGCGTCGACGTCGTCGGCGCCCTCAACCCGGCCACCGGCAACGACTGCGGCAACGGAGGTGGCGGGGATCACTCGACGCCGCCCGACGACGGCCACGAGACGCCGCCGGGTGAGCCCGGTGAGCCCGGTGAGCCCGGTGAGCCTGGTGATCCCGGGGAGCCTGGGAACCCGGGTGAGCCGAGTGAGCCGAGTGACCCCGGTGAGGAGACTCCGGGAGGCTCCACGGGCGGCAACCAGCCGGGCACCCAGAACGTCGCCCAGCCCCAGGGCGACGCTCAGCTGGCGGAAACGGGCAGCGGCCTGCCGCTCGGCCTGGCCCTCCCGGTGGGCGCGGGCGCGCTGCTGGCGGGCACGGTGCTCTACCGCAAGGCGCGCGCCTCGGCGTGAGGCGGACCGGGCGGGAGGGCGTCGGCCCACCCGCACGCACGGCGGGCCCCGCACGGCGGGGCCTGCTCCGTCTCCGTCACCCGTGCCCGGTCGAGCCAGGTCACCCGGCTCACCAGGTGGCGCGTACCTGGCGGATGATCCGCCGCCGCAGCCGCACCCTGCGGCTGCCGTCGCGCAGCAGGCTCAGACGGTACAACTCCCAGTGTCCGTACTCGGCGTGGTCGGTCAGCAGACGCGTCGTCTCCTTGCGGGAAACCCCGCGCGGCACGTACACGTCGACAAATTCGTATTCCGGCATCGAATCTATTGTGCGGGCTGGGGCCCGGTACGGATAGCGTCTGCACTATGTCTGATGCTGCGCAGCCCACCGCTGCCGAGGTACGCGCCGCCGCCGAGGCGGTCAAGACCGCGCTCGACCGCCACCTGGCCGCGGTCGAACGCCGGTCGGGGGAGGACGACCCGGCCGTCTACGACGCGTTCAACCAGCTGGCCGCGGCCGCGGAGGCGTACGACGAACTGCTCTACGACCGCTACGACGAGGTGACCCCCTTCGAGATCCCCGGCGCGGACGACTCCCTGCCGCCGTACACGGGCCCCGAGGAACCGAGCGCGCTGAGCGTGCTGATCCGCCGCGACTACGCCGTGGCCGAGCCGCAGCGGCTGATGGCCCAGGCGCGGCGGGTCGAGGCGGCGGACGAGGAGGGGGAGGGCGTGGCGTCCTCCGGCACGGTGCACGGTGCCCTGGGCCTTCTGTTCGGCGAGTTCGAGCCGGACGAGATCGCGTCCCGGCACAAGGAGTTCGGCCTGGAGGAGGGCGACTCCACGCTCTGGGTGACGGCCGCGGACGAGGCGGCCGAGCCGGGGGAGTGGCTGGAAGCCCCGTTCGAACAGGTCGAGCCGCAGCGGGTGGTCTGCCGCTTCGACGTCAGTGCCGTCTTCGACGACGAGTTCGACGACGACCTGGAGGACGCGGACCTCGAGGAAGAGGAGCTGGAGGAAGACGTCGAGGAAGACCTTGAGGAAGACCTTGAGGAAGAAGACCTCGACGCGGACGGGGACGGCGAGCCGGAGCGGCTGGGGGTGGACCGCCGAGGGCCGTGAGCCGCGGCGGACGGAACGGCCGTGGCGGCGGTCGACGGGGAGTGCCCGTCGACCGCCCGCCGCCGTTCCGGCCGGCCGGGACGGCGGCGGGCGGTCAGCCGGTCGGTCAGTCGGTCGGCACCTGGGGTGCGAGCAGCACCGGCAGCCGGGTCGTGCGCGGCTTGGCGGGGACTTCGGCCACGGCACGGGGCAGCGCCTGCTCCACGCCCTGGACGACGGAGAGGTGACGGGCGGCCCGGCCGAACGCCGTGTAGATCCAGGGGCGGCTGAGGGCCCGCACGGCGTCACCGGGCAGGACCACGACCACCGCGGGCCACCGGCCGCCCATCGCCTGGTGTGCGGTCAGCGCCCATCCGTGCCGCACGGTCCGCTCCACCAGCTCCGGCGGCACGACGACGTCCTCGCCCGCGCACGACAGGTGCAGCCCGTCGGCGTCGGCCGTCACCACCCGGCCCGGCAGCACCCGGCCCGGCACGGGGGAGTGGACGACGCGGTCGCCGGGGTCGAAGCCGCCGAAGCGACCGGGCCCCGGATTCAGCCGCTGCTTCAGCGCCGCGTTGAGCGCCCGGGTGCCCACCGCGCCGCCGTGGCCCGGCGTGATCACCTGGGTGTCCTCGGCCGGTACGCCGATCGCGCGCGGCACGGAGTCCGCGACGAGCTGGACGGTGCGGTGCACGGCCTCGCCCGCGTCCCGCACCGGCACGATCACGACCTCCTTGCCGGGCGCCTCCACCTGGCCCAGCTCGCCGATGCCGATGCCGGAGACCAGCTCGCCGAGCGGGCCGGGGTCCGGGAGCCGGGAGGCGACCTGCGGGCAGATCCGCGCCGCCAGCAGATCCGCGAAGACCCGTCCCGGCCCCACGGACCACAGCACCGACGGGTCGCCGGCCAGCACCAGCCGTGCGCCGTCCGGCAGGGACTCCACCAGCAGGGCTCCCGCCTCGACGTCCAGGTGCGGTGCGTCGAGCACGACGAGCAGGTCCAGGTCGAGCGCGCCGTCGGCGTCCCGGCCCGGCCCCTCCGTACCGGCGAGCAGCCCCGCCACCGTGACGGCGGGCGCGGGACCGGCGGAGTCGGAGTCCTCCGGGGCGGGCGGCCCGCCGGGGTCCGGGGTGCCGGGCGCGGACGGGGCGCCGCCCGCCAGGGCGGAGAAACGGTCCCGGCCCAGCACACCGGGCGCGGCGGCCCAGGCGCGCAGCCCGAGCGCCCGCGCGGCGCGCAGCAGGGCGGCCGGCTCGGCGAGCGACGCCTCGCCCCCGGTGTGCAGGACCAGTCCGTGGCCCGCGACGGCCCGGACGAGGTCGGCGGCGGCGCCCCGTGCGGCGTCGGCGGCCCGCTCCCAGTCGGCGGCGGAGCCGTCCTGCTTCGGAGTGGAGTTGACCAGGCGGGCCAGGCCGTCGGCGAGGCTCTCCTCGGCGAGTGCGAACCGCTCCAGGCCGATCAGCACCCGGACCGGGCGCTCCTCGTCCTCCTCCTCCGCGGCTTCCGCACCGCCGGGCCCGTCGGCCCCGGCTGCTGTGCCGCTGCCGCCCGGCGCGCTCGCCGGGCGGGCGCCCGGCTCCTCCAGCGCGTCCTGGAAGGCCAGCGCCTCGCCCTCGGCGAGCGCGCTCTGCACGGCGGCGTCCGGGTCCGGCACGCCGCGTTGGGCCAGCGCCGCCGTCAGCAGCGGCAGCTCCAGGGCCGTGTGACCGGCCAGGGCCGCCTGCTCCAGCAGCCACACCGTGACCGCCCGCCCGCGGCGCTCGTCGTCCGGGCCGCACGCCGCGCCGAGCAGGGCCCGGGCGAAACCGTCGGCCTGCTCCGGACGCACTCCGCCGACGCGCAGCAGCCGCCAGGGGTCGGCGCGCAGGGCGTCCTCCGCGCCCTCTCCTAGCAGTGCGGCGGCCTGGGGCGCGAGTGCCTCCGGGGCGCCGCCCTCGGCCAGTACGCGGCGCACGGCCTGCACGGCCTCCGGTGTGGGCCCGACGGGTCCGGCGGCCCGCTCGGCCGCCACCGGACGGGGCGGCCGGGCCGGCTCGGGGGCGGCGCGGCGTGGTGCGGGAGCGGGCTCGGCGAAGACCGTGGCCGCGGGCTTCTCACCGCTCTCCACGGCCCGGACGGCGGCGAGCAGATCGGCCGCCGTGCCGCTGAGCTTGGCCCCGGCCTCGATCGGGCCCTGCTTCTCCGCCTTCCGGCGCGCGATCCGCTCCCGCTCGAGCCGCTGCGCCGCCAGCTCGGCCTCGGCTTCGGACACCTGGGCGGGCGTGGCGTCGCCTTCGGCGCCGGCGCCCTCCGGCTGCCCGCCGGGCGTCTCACCGGAACTTTCGCCGGACGCCTCACCGGACGACTCGCCGTCCTCGCCGTCGACCTCCCGGCCGAGGGACCCCGGATCCGCGTCGGCGGCCGGGGAACTCGCGGTCCGGACGGTCCCGTCGGACGCCCCGGCCCCGCCCTCGTCCGCCGCACCGGCGGCGCCCGGCGCGGGCCCGCTCGTGGCGCCCGGGGTCTCCGGCCCGGCGTCCACGGCGGCCGCGGTGTCCTCGTGGGCGGGCTCGGGCTCCGTGCTCACAGCGTGCTCCAGTCGTGATCGGGATAGCGGTGCACCGGCGCCGACACGTCGTCGAGCGCCCGGCAGATCTCGTCAGGAAGACTAAGGGTCTCCACTGACAACGCCGCCGTGAGCTGCCGCGCGTTGCGCGCGCCGACGATCGGGGCGACCACGCCGGGCCGGTCCCGCACCCACGCCAGCGCCACCTGGAGCGGCGTCACCGCGAGCCCGTCGGCCGCCGTCGCCACCGCGTCCACGATGTGCCCGGCCGTGTCGTCCAGGTAGGGCGCGACGAACGGGGCCAGGTGCTCCGAGGCGCCCCGCGAGTCGGGCGGAGTCGCGTCCTTGCGGTACTTGCCGGTGAGGACCCCGCGGCCCAGCGGCGACGAGGGCAGCAGGCCGATGCCCAGGTCCAGGGCGGCCGGCAGCACCTCGCGCTCGATGCCCCGCTGCAGCAGCGAGTACTCCATCTGCGTGCTCGCCAGCCGGTTCCGCACCCCCGGCGCCGCCAGCTGCCAGGTCGCCGCCTTGGCCAGCTGCCAGCCGCAGAAGTTGGACACCCCCGCGTACCGGGCCCGGCCGCTGCTCACCGCCACGTCCAGCGCGTGCAGCGTCTCCTCCAGGGGCGTGTCCGGGTCGAAGGCGTGCAGGTGCCACACGTCGACGTGGTCCGTGCCGAGCCGGGCCAGCGAGGCGTCCAGCGCGGAGAGCAGGTGGGCCCGCGAGCCGTCGAACCGGCGGTCGGGGTCCGGCACGCTGCCCGCCTTGGTCGAGATCACCAGGTCGCGGCGCGGCACCAGGCCCTCCATCAGCCGCCCCAGCAGGTACTCGGCTTCCCCGTCGCCGTACACGTCCGCCGTGTCGACGAGGGTGCCGCCGGCCTCCCAGAAGGTTTTCAGGAGGTCCGCGGCGTCGTGCTCGTCGGTGTCCCGTCCCCAGGTCAGGGTGCCGAGACCGATGCGGGACACGCGCAGGCCGGTGCGGCCGAGATGCCTCTGCTCCATGAACGCCGACATTACTGGCCACGGCTTGCGCTGTGGGGGCCTGTGGACAACCGAATCGCCGCGCTAAGGTCGGGGCACAGAACACGTTACTGATCGGTAAGGGGAATCGGCCATGCAGCTCGGGATCAACCTCGGCTACTGGGGTGCCGGAATGGACGCGGACAACCTGGCCGTCGCCCAGGAGGCCGACCGGCTCGGCTACGCCGTCTGCTGGGCCGCCGAGGCCTACGGCTCCGACGCGGCCACCGTGCTCACCTGGGTCGCCGCCCAGACCGAGCGCATCGACGTGGGCTCGGCCATCTTCCAGATCCCGGCCCGCCAGCCCGCGATGACCGCGATGACGGCCGCCACCCTGGACTCCCTCTCCCAGGGCCGTTTCCGTCTCGGCCTCGGCGTCTCCGGCCCGCAGGTCTCCGAGGGCTGGTACGGCGTCAAGTTCGACAAGCCGCTGGCCCGCACCCGCGAGTACGTCGAGATCGTGCGCAGGGCGATGACCCGGGAACGGCTCTCCTACGAGGGACAGCACTGGACGCTGCCGCTGCCCGGCGGCCCCGGCAAGCCGATCAAGCTGACCGTGCACCCGCAGCGCGAGCACATCCCGCTGTACATCGCCGCGATCGGCCCGAAGAACCTGGAGCAGACCGGCGAGATCGCCGACGGCGCCCTGCTGATCTTCCCCTCCGCCGACCACCTGGAGGAGACCGCGGTCAAGCACCTGCGCGCCGGGCGCGAGAAGGCCGGCAAGAGCCTCGACGGCTTCGACGTCTGCCCGACGCTGCCGCTCGCCCTGGGCGACGACAAGGACGTCACCGCGCTCGCCGACACCTTCCGCCCCTACACCGCGCTCTACGTCGGCGGCATGGGCAGCCGCAAGCAGAACTTCTACAACCAGCTCGCCGGCCGCATGGGCTACGAGGCCGAGGCCGCCGAGATCCAGGACAAGTACCTGTCCGGCGACAAGGAGGGCGCCGCCGCGGCCGTACCGCACGAGCTGATCGACCAGACCACCCTGCTCGGCTCCGTCGACCGCATCGCGGACCGGATGAAGGCCTACGCCGCCGCCGGCGTCACCACCCTGACCCTCGCCCCGGCGGGCTTCACCCTGGACGAGCGGATCGCCGCGCTGCGCGCCGGTACCGAGGCCCTGGAGCGCGCCGGACTGGCGTAGGGCTTCTGAAGAGTTCAGCGGCCGTGGTGGGGGCTCGGGGGGTCTTCCCCGCCACGGCCGTCACGAGGAACAACGCGCCCGCAGGCGAGGGGTTACGCCTCCTCCTGTTCCCCGTCGTCCTTCTTTTGGCTGAGTTGACCGCCTTACCTGTTGCCGCTTCGCGGGTCCCGCACTTGACTCGTTCTTTGCGGAGTATGTGGAGTGCGGAGTCTGCGGAACCCGCGCGTCCTCGCAGCGGCAGAGAGGTGCCTCGATGCTTTCGGCCAAGAGTCTGTTCCAGGAGATCCTCGACAACGACGAGTCGTTCCGCCTCTTCTGCTCCATCGCGGCCAGCGGTGAGTCGCAGGGCGGCTGGGAGAACGCCCGCATCGCGGCGCTGGTGCCGGAGAGCGAGCGCCCCCTCGCCCCCAAGATCACCCGGCACGGGGCGGACGAGGACAAGCACGGGCGCATCTTCAACGCCCTGCTGAAGAAGCGCGGCCTCGAACCCGTCGAGGTCCCGCCGGAGACCGACTACACCATGCTCCTGGAGCGGCACGGCATCGGCCTCGCCCACGACAAGCTCAAGGCCGACCAGCCCCTCACGGTGCGGGACATCATCACCTACCTGGCGCACAGCCGGGTCACCGAGCAGCGCGCGGCCGAGCAGATGGCGATGCTCCTCAAGCACTTCGGGGACGACCCGGACCTCGGCCGGGCGGTCCGGATGATCTCGGCGGACGAGGACAACCACCTCGCCTACTCGCACGAGGAACTGCTGCGCTACGCCGCCGCCGGTCACGGCCCGTACATCCGGGCGACGCTGCGGGAGTGCGCGCTCGCGGAGATCCGCGTCCACCGGGACGTCAGTCTCGGCGTGATGGCCCGCATGGGGCGCCTCCTCGGCTGGTCCCGCGCCAGGTCCGCGCTGCTCGCCGCGGGCATCCACGCGGTGTACGCCTACGAGCGGCTGGTCGGCTGGCGCCGCATGGTGACGCTGCGCGCCCCCGAACGCCGCGACGCTCTCGGCGGTCCGGCCACCGCCGCCCCCGAGGTCGCCTGAGGCCCGGTCACAGCCAGCCGCGGCGCTTGAACAGCCGGAACAGCAGCACCTCCAGCCCGGCCATCAGCGCGATCACCGCCGGGTACCCCCACACCCAGCGCAGTTCCGGCATGTGCTCGAAGTTCATGCCGTAGACCCCCGCGACCATCGTGGGGACCGCGGCCATGGCCGCCCACGCGGAGATCTTCCGCATGTCGTCGTTCTGCCGGACGCTCGTCTGCGCCAGATGGGCCGACAGGATGTCCGACACCAGCCGGTCCAGGCCCTCCACCGACTCGTTGACGCGCGCGAGGTGGTCGCTGACGTCCCGGAAGAAGGGCCGCGCCTTGTCGTTGACGAAGGGCACCGCGGCGCCGAAGGCCCCCGTCCCGGCCAGCCGGGCCAGCGGTGGCGCCAGGGGGCCGGTCGCACGGCGGAACTCCAGGATCTGCCGCTTGAAGTTGTAGATCCGGGACGCGGTGTGCCGCGAGCCGCCGCCGTCCGGCGAGAAGACCTCCGCCTCCAGCTCCTCCAGGTCGTTCTGCAACTCCGCCGCGACGTCCAGGTAGTGGTCGACGGCGGCGTCCGCTATCGCGTACAGCACCGAGGTCGGGCCCTTGCCGAGCAGTTCGGGCTCGTGTTCCAGACGCTGCCGCACGGCCCCCAGCGGAGTGCCCTCGCCGTGCCGGACGACGACCACGAACGCGTCGCCCAGGAAGATCATGAGTTCGCCGGTGGACACCGCGTCGCTCTCCGGCTCGTACACCACCGGTTTCAGGACGGCGAAGAGGGAGTCCTCGTAGACCTCCAGCTTCGGCCGCTGGTGCGCCTTCAGGGCGTCCTCCACCGCCAGCGGATGGAGGCCGAACTCCTCGGTGACCAGGTCGAACTCCTCCGGGGACGGCTCGTGCAACCCGATCCAGACGAAGCCGCCCTCCGCTCGCGCCTCGCCGAGCGCGTCGGAGAAGTCCTCGGGCCCGTCCGTGCGGTGCCCGTCCCGGTAGATGGCGCAGTCGACGATCACCGAACGCATTCTCCCTTCGTCCCGGCGCCCACGCACCGGGTCGTATGCCTACCCTGTCCGCATGCCCACGCTGATCCTGGTCAGGCACGGACGTTCCACCGCCAACACCGAGGGGCTGCTCGCCGGCTGGACGCCCGGCGTCGCCCTCGACGAGCGCGGGGCCGCCCAGGCCGCCGCGCTGCCCGGGCGGCTCGCCGACCTGCCCCTCTCCGAGATCGTCACCAGCCCCCTCCAGCGCTGCCAGGAGACGATCCGGCCGCTGCTCGACGCCCGGCCCGGACTCCGGGCGCACACCGACGAACGCATCGGGGAGTGCCACTACGGCGACTGGTCCGGCCGCAAGCTCGCCGAGCTGAAGGACGAGCCCCTGATGGAGGTGGTGCAGGCGTACCCCTCCGCCGCCGCGTTCCCCGGCGGCGAGTCGATGCGCGCCATGCAGACCCGCGCCGCAGAGGCGGTCCGCGAGTGGAACGCGCGCGTGGAGCGCGACCACGGTGCCGACGCCGTGTACCTCATGTGCTCCCACGGCGACATCATCAAGTCCCTCGTCGCGGAGGCGCTGGGCCTCCACCTCGACCTCTTCCAGCGGATCTCCGTCGAACCCTGCTCCGTGACCGCGATCCGCTACACCCGGCTGCGCCCGTTCCTGGTGCGCCTCGGCGACACCGGTGACTTCGCCTCGCTGGCCCCCCGCGAGGAGCCGCCGGGCGACGAGGCCACCGTCGGGGGCGGTGCGGGCGCACCGTGATCGTCGGCC
>MUMD01000658.1 GCA_002155895.1 Streptomyces rochei | reverse complement strand
GGGCGGTGGGAGGCGCCGCAGGGGTGACGGGCGCGGGCGGGGTCTGAGGCGAGCCACCGCCGACCTGGCCACCGCCCTCCCCGAGACCGGAACCGGAACCGGAACCAGCACCGACGCCGGCACCGGCGCCGGGAGCCGACTCCGGAGCCGCACCACCCCGGCCGGCCGGCGCGGGGGCGCCACCGGCCCCGGGCCCCCGTACCGCCGCCCGCGCGGCGGCGGGCCCGCCGCCCGGCGGAACCGGAGCGGCGGACGAGGGAGCCGGAGCCGAGGCGCCGGCATGCGCCTCGGGCCCGGGGACGTATCCCATGGCGGGCGCGCCCGCACCCGCCGAGAACTGCACACCACGCTCGATCCGGTCGAGGCGCGCCATCACCGAACGCTCGTCTCCGTACGCGGCGGGCAGGAGCACGCGCGCGCAGATCAGCTCCAGCTGGAGGCGGGGCGAGTGGGCGCCCCGCATCTCGGTGAGCCCCTCGTTGACGATGTCGGCGGCACGGCTCAGCTCGGCGGCGCCGAACGACCGCGCCTGCTCCTGCATCCGCTCGACGACGTCGGCGGGGGCGTCGATCAGCCCCTTCTCGGCGGCGTCGGGCACGGCGGCGAGGATCACCAGGTCACGCAGGCGCTCCAGCAGGTCGGTGACGAAGCGCCGTGGGTCGTTGCCGCTCTCGATCACCCGGTCCACGACCTCGAAAGCGGCCGAGCCGTCCCCTGTGACGAACGCCTCGACGACGGAGTCCAGCAGCGAGCCGTCCGTGTAGCCGAGCAGGGCGGTCGTCATGTCGTACGTCACACCGTCGGCGCCGGCGCCCGCGAGCAGCTGGTCCATGACCGACATGGAGTCACGGACGGAACCCGCGCCGGCCCGCACCACCAGGGGAAGCACGCCGTCCTCGATCGCGATCCCCTCCTTGCCGCAGACCTCGCCGAGGTAGTCGCGCAGGGTGCCGGGGGGCACCAGGCGGAAGGGGTAGTGGTGGGTCCGCGAACGGATGGTGCCGATGACCTTCTCGGGCTCGGTGGTCGCGAAGATGAACTTGAGGTGCTCCGGGGGCTCCTCGACGACCTTCAGCAGCGCGTTGAAGCCCTGCGGCGAGACCATGTGGGCCTCGTCGATGATGTAGATCTTGTACCGGCTGGAGGCGGGCCCGAAGAACGCCTTCTCGCGCAGGTCACGGGCGTCGTCCACACCGCCGTGGGAGGCGGCGTCGATCTCGATGACGTCGATGGAGCCCGGCCCGTTCCTCGCCAGGTCCCGGCAGGACTGGCACTCGCCGCACGGGGTCGGGGTGGGGCCCTGCTCGCAGTTCAGACAGCGCGCCAGGATGCGGGCGCTGGTCGTCTTGCCGCAGCCGCGCGGACCACTGAAGAGGTACGCGTGATTGACCCGGTTGTTCCGCAGCGCCTGCTGCAGCGGGTCGGTGACATGCCCCTGACCGATGACCTCGGCGAAGGACTCCGGGCGGTAACGGCGGTAGAGCGCGAGAGACGACACGCATACGAGGTTATAGGCGCCCACCGACAACCGGACCGCCCGCGAACCCGCCGCCCCGGTGACCCCGGC
>MUMD01000657.1:606-1384 GCA_002155895.1 Streptomyces rochei | reverse complement strand
GCCGCCCGAGAAGGCGGCGTCGGCGGTCACGAACCCGTCGACGGTCAGCGGCACCCCCTCCGGCAGCTGCCGCACCGTGAAGTACACGCCGAGGTCGTGCGGAACGGAGTCGAAACCGCAGGCGTGCACCAGCCGCGCGCCGGTCTCCCGCGCGCGTGCGTCGTGCCGGACGTACGTCAGGTCCACGAACTCGGGCTCGCCGGTGAGGTCCAGGTAGTCCGCCCCGCTCTCCGCGCAGGCGCCCACCAGCGCGTCGCCGTACCGGACGTAGGGGCCCACGGTCGTGGCCACCACGCGTGCCTGCTCGGCGAGTTCGCGCAGCGAGGCGGGGTCGGACACGTCGGCGCGCAGCACGCCGATGTCCGGAGCGCCGGACAGCCGCTCCCGCAGCCGCCGCAGCTTCTGCTCGCTGCGGCCGGCGATCGCCCAGCGCAGCCCGTCGGGCGCGTGGGCGGCCAGGTACTCCGCGGTCAGCTCGCCGACGAACCCCGTCGCCCCGAAGAGCACGATGTCGTACGGCCGGTCGTCCCTGTTCAGCCTGGTCATGACACCCCTTCGTCACCCATCGGCGACCTCTGGGCCCGCAGCACGCGCCGTCGCCGGTGGCCGAGGCTAGCGTGAGCACTGCGAGTCCGGAGAGGAGCCTGTCCCATAATTGGCTAAGCGCTTGCTCGCCCGGGTCTTGTGCCCAGTGGAACACGTTTCTAGCATCACTGGTGTTACATCAGTTGTGTCACAGAGCTGGGGGCTCCATGTCGCAGGCGAGGACGGCGGGGCG
>MUMD01000657.1:0-558 GCA_002155895.1 Streptomyces rochei | reverse complement strand
GCCGAACGGCTCGGCGTCGGCCCCGCCGACTGCCACGCCCGCAACCCGCGCCTCGTCTACGGACGCATGACCGGCTGGGGCCAGGACGGCCCGCTCGCCCGGCGCGCCGGGCACGACATCGGGTACATCGCGCTCACCGGCGCCCTCGGCATGATCGGCGCCCCCGACGCGCCGCCGGCCGTCCCGGCCAACCTCCTCGGCGACTACGCGGGCGGCTCCCTCTACCTGGTCGTGGGCATCCTCGCCGCCCTGCACCACGCCCGGGCGACCGGCACCGGGCAGGTCGTGGACGCCGCCATCGTGGACGGCACCGCCCACCTGACCGCGATGATCCACGGCATGCTGTCCGCCGGCACCTGGCAGGACCGGCGCGGCGCCAACCTCCTCGACGGCGGTTGTCCCTTCTACGGCACCTACGAGACCGGCGACGGCCGGTACATGGCGGTCGGCGCCCTGGAGCCCCGGTTCTACGCCGAGTTCATGGAACTCCTGGGCATCCCCGAGCAGGCCCCGGCCCGCGACGACCTGACCCGCTGGACCGAGCTGCGCGAGGCCGTC
>MUMD01000656.1:742-913 GCA_002155895.1 Streptomyces rochei | reverse complement strand
CTCGGCGACTTCGCGGCCGGCCGCACCGCCTTCCTGCGGCACTGGCCGTACGTGTACCCCGCGCTGCACCAGTCGTTCCCCGGCGACGACCGGCTGGGCGTGACCGCGCTGCCGGGGCGGGCCGTGCTCGGCGGCCAGAACCTCGCCGTGACGGCCGGGTCCCCGCGGGCG
>MUMD01000656.1:0-655 GCA_002155895.1 Streptomyces rochei | reverse complement strand
GACGCCGCCGGGCGCCCGCGGTACGCCCGCGACGTCCTGCTGCCCGCGCTCCGGGAGGCGGTGCACCGTCCGCGCACACCGCTCTACGGCGCCTTCACCCAGACCTTCACCACCGAGCTGGGGGCGCTGTTCTCCGAGAATCCGCCGGGCGACGCGGAGCTGGCGCGACGGCTGGACGAGGCACTGCGGCGCGCCCTGCCGGACTGACCGGCGGGGCGGTGGGGCGGTGGAGCGGTGGAACTGCGGGACGGTGGAGCGGTGGGGCGGGCGCGGCCCACGGGCGCGGCCCCGCAGGCGGCTCCCGGCGGGCCGGTCAGTGGCCCACGGTGACCACGGACTCGGGGCCGGGTTCCGGGACCGGGTCCGCGACCGGCGCGACCTCCTGCTCCACGGCGGGGGCCGGGGGCCGTGCCGGGCCCGCGTTCGCGGCCAGCAGCAGGCAGGCCGCGGCGGCGAAGGCGGCGGCCACGGCCCTGGTGTGCCTCTCCCAGTGCCGGGAGAGCCTGGGAGGTGCGCCCAGGGCGGTGCGGATACGTACGAGCACGGTGTCCTCTGCGGAGCGTGTCCAGTGCGGTTAAGCGCGCTTAATCCGCGGTTTAACCTAGAGCCGCCGGGGCAGAACGGCAAGGGCCGCAGGGGGAGTTGGCAGTGGGCG
>MUMD01000655.1 GCA_002155895.1 Streptomyces rochei | reverse complement strand
CGGTGCCGGGGGCGTGGGCGGGGTCGAGGCAGTCGATGTCGATGGAGATGTAGAGCGGGCGGTCGCCGATGCGCTGGCGGAGCTGGTCGGCGACCTCGTCGGCGCCGCGGCGGTAGACGTCGGCGGAGGTGACGATGCCGAAGCCCATCTTCTCGTCGTCGGTCAGGTCCTGCTTGCCGTACAGCGGGCCGCGGGTGCCGACGTGGGAGAGGGCGGAGGTGTCGAGGATGCCCTCCTCGACCGCGCGGCGGAAGGGGGTGCCGTGCGTGTACTCGGCGCCGAAGTAGGTGTCCCAGGTGTCCAGGTGGGCGTCGAAGTGGAGCAGGGCGACCGGGCCGTGCTTCTTGGCGACCGAGCGCAGCAGCGGCAGCGCGATGGTGTGGTCGCCGCCGAGGGTCATCAGACGGGCGCCGGTGCCCAGGAGGTCGTCGGCGGCGGCCTCGACGGTCTCGACGGCCTCGTTGATGTTGAAGGGGTTGACGGCTATGTCGCCGCCGTCGGCGACCTGGGCGAGGGCGAAGGGGGAGGCGTCCTGGGCGGGGTTGTAGGGGCGCAGCAGGCGGGACGCCTCCCGGATGGCGTTGCCGCCGAAGCGGGCGCCGGGCCGGTAGGAGACGCCCGAGTCGAACGGCACGCCCACCACCGCGACGTCGGCGGTGCCGACCTCGTCGAGGCGGGGCAGCCGGGCGAAGGTCGCGGGCCCGGCGTAGCGCGGCACGCGGGAGGAGTCGACGGGGCCGCGGGGCGTCTCGTTGCTGCTCATGTACTGCCTTCCTTCTTACGCTTCGTCGCGTATGTACTACTGCTGTCCGACTCTACTGGTGAGCCGTGACCGCCGGTTCGGACTGAGGTTCGGGGGCCCGGCCGGCGAGACGTTCGCGCCAGGCGGTGAGGGTCGCCTCGTCGGTGGGGCGGGTCGCCAGGGAGACGACGACGTAGACGGCCAGGGAGGCCAGGAGGCCGTAGTAGACGGGCTCGTTGGCGAGGATGCCGTAGGCCGCCATCAGGCCGACGACGGCGAGGCCGCCGACCGCGACGGAGGCGAGGGCGCCCTGGGCGGTGCCGCGCTTCCACAGCAGGCCGCCGAGGATGGGCACGAGGAGGCCGCCGACGAGGAGGTTGTAGGCGACGGTGAGGGCCTCGACCACGTCGTTGAGGGCGATGGAGATGAGGATCACCGCGACGCCCATGGCGAGGATGAAGGCGCGGTTGCCCTTCACCTCGTCGTGCCCGTCCGCGCCCTCGCCCTCCGGCCCCCGGACCGCGCCGCGCAGCCGGGACCAGATGTCGTTGTTGGCGACGGTGGCGCAGGCGATGAGGGCGCCGGAGGAGGTGGACATCACCGCGGCCAGGGCGGCGGCCAGCACCAGTCCGCGCACGCCCATCGGCAGCTCGTCCTTGACGATGGTGGCGAAGGCGTCGTCGGGGCTGGCGAGCTTGGGGTAGAGCACCTTGGCGGCCGTGCCGATGACGGCGCCGGCGACGGCGTAGACGAGGCAGTAGGTGCCGGCGACGGTGCCGCCCCACTTGGCGGTGCGGTCACTGCCCGCGGTGAAGACGCGCTGCCAGATGTCCTGCCCGATGAGCATGCCGAAGGTGTAGATCAGCACGTAGGTGAAGATGGTCTCGCCGCCGATGCCCAGCGGGTCGAAGTACGAGGTGGGCAACTGGTCCTTCATCTCGCCGAAGCCGCCGGCCTTGACGACCGCGATGGGCAGCAGCAGGAGCAGTACGCCGATGGTCTTCACCACGAACTGCACCATGTCGGTGAGGGTGATGGACCACATGCCGCCGAGCGTGGAGTAGGCGACGACGATGGAGCCGCCGAGGACGATCGCGAGGGTGCGGTTCACGTCGAAGAGGACGTCGAAGATCGTCGCGTAGGCGATGGTGGAGGTGACGGCCAGCATCAGGGTGTACGCCCACATGACGAGGCCGGAGATCACGCCCGCCCGGCCGCCGTAGCGCAGGTCGAGCATCTCGGAGACTGTGTAGACCTTCAGGCGGGCGATGCGCGCGGAGAAGAAGACGGACAGCGCGAGGATGCCGAGGCCGATGGTGACGACCATCCAGGCGCCGGAGAGCCCGTACTGGTAGCCGAGGCCGACGCCGCCGATGGTGGAGGCGCCGCCGAGGACGATGGCCGCCATGGTGCCGGAGTACATGCCGGGGCCGAGGCGTCGTCCCGCGACGAGGAACTCGCTCTTGGACTTGGCGCGGCGCATGCCCCACCAGCCCATGGCCAGCATGCCGGCGAGATAGACGACGATCACGATGTAGTCGACGGCCATGTAGGGGCCCTCCTTCGCGCACTCTCGGTGGCGTGTCGTGCGATGGGTTTCTCCGGTGGCGCCGCGCGGGGACATCCGCCCGTACCCGCGCTGCCGGTGTGGATTCCGGTTCGGGTTGACATTAGGTGGCCGACAAGCGGCTGCGAAGTGTACGTTTCATCCAGCGGGGGTCGCCTGAGTGGAGGAATCGTCCATCGTGCAGGAAACGGCCGTCCCCTCCGCGCCGCCCACTCCCCCGGTCTCCCTGGCGGCGCTGCTGTCCCGCGACGACCTGGGGCTTCGCCAGATCACCGGCCCCCCGGCCGGGGAGGTGACGATCCACGGGGCGCACACCTCGGAGATGTCCGACCCCTACCCGTACCTGCTGGGCGGGGAGCTGCTGCTGACGGCGGGCGTGCACATTCCGGAAGCGGCGGGGCGGCCGGGGAGCTTCGACTTCGACGGCTATGTCGCCCGGATCGTGGCGGCGGGCGGCGCCGCGCTCGGGTTCGGGGTGGCGCCGGTGCACGACACGGTGCCGGCGGGACTGGTCGCGGCCTGCGAGGAGCACGGGCTGCCGCTGGTCGAGGTACCGCCGCGGACGACGTTCTCGGGCGTGGCCCGGGCGGTGTGGCAGCTGATGGCGCGGGCCAGGCTCTCCGAGCTGCGCCGGATCACCCAGGCCCAGCAGGGCCTGGCCGCGGCGGCCTCCCGTCCCGATCCGGTGCCGTCGGTGCTGCGCAGGCTGGCCGGCCGGCTGGAGGGGCGGGCGGTGCTGTACGGGCCGGAGGGCGCGGAG
>MUMD01000654.1 GCA_002155895.1 Streptomyces rochei | reverse complement strand
CCGGCGGAAAGGCGTGCTGACAGGCACCCGGAGGTCCTTCCGTGCGAAACCCGGTGGTCGGCGGACCCGGCGAGGGGGCCGGGTCCGCCGCACCCTGTCGTACGTCCGCCGCGGACGGTCCGTNNGGGTGGCACTGAGTGCCATGTCATGATCGTTCATCGATCGAACTCAAACGTAGCGAATGGCGCTCAGGTGAGCGGTAGGAGTGCGCTTCAGGGGTTCATTCGTTCAAGAAGTGAAAACACCAGCCGTCGGTCGCTTGGCCAAGCCTTGACTTTCGATCCGCTGGCGGACGAGTGGTTACAGGCGCATGACGCGCAAGTGGACGTACCCAGGTGCCTTTGATCTGGGTACATTCCTCGCCGTCAGGGCAGCCACCGCGTCCTCGAGGAGTCGAGACCCGTGTCGGAAAACAAAGAACCTCAGGTAACGAACGCGCCGAAGTTCGTTTACGACTTCACCGAGGGCAACAAGGACCTCAAGGACCTCCTCGGCGGCAAGGGTGCCAACCTCGCCGAGATGACCAACCTGGGTCTCCCGGTCCCTCCCGGCTTCACCATCACCACCGAGGCGTGCAAGACCTACCTCGACAGCGGCGAGGAGCCGACGGCACTGCGTGACGAGGTGAGTGCGCACCTCGCCGCCCTCGAAGAGAAGATGGGCAAGAAGCTCGGCCAGGCCGACGACCCCCTCCTCGTGTCGGTCCGCTCCGGAGCCAAGTTCTCCATGCCCGGCATG
>MUMD01000653.1:4031-4720 GCA_002155895.1 Streptomyces rochei | reverse complement strand
CGGCCGGTTCCGGCGGGGTGGTGCGGGCGCGGGCCGGGTGGACCGATCTGGTGGTCACCCCGGAGCGGGGGGTGCGGGTGGTGGACGGGCTGCTGACGGGGCTGCACGAGCCGGAGGCCTCGCACCTGCTGATGCTGGAGGCGGTGGCGGGAAGGGCGGCGATCGACCGCGGGTACGAGGCGGCGGTGCGCGGGCGCNNGCCGCGGGAAGGTGGCGCCCGGGCGTGACGGGACGACTACCGGCCCCTCACCGACCGCATTGCTTCAGCAACCAACAGTGAGAAGAGCGGGGGGTGCGTGTGAGCCCGCACATAGGGCCCACGTCACGTACGAAGGGGAGTAGGAGAACGACTCGTCCGTTTTGAGCGGGGCAGATGGTCCAATCTGTCCCGTTCCTCCCCTCCCTGATCCACTACCCCGGATCGTACGTCACACCTTTGCCTCCGAATTTTGCGGCCGCTAAGAATTGCTCTCGTCGCTCAACGCCGTGGGTCGTTTCCCCGCGGCGTTCGTGCCGGAAACATCAACGGTCCCCACCGGACGAGAGCGACCTCCGCGCTATTCGAAGAGGTCTATCCCGCCATGCCCAAGAACATCTTCACCCGTGATCGCAGTCTTCCCCTGAACCGCACGCACAAGATCGCGATCGCCGGTGTCGGCGCGCTCGGCGCCGCCGCCGTCGCGCTCACC
>MUMD01000653.1:490-3990 GCA_002155895.1 Streptomyces rochei | reverse complement strand
CCGCCAAGAAGGCCGCGGCGAAGAAGGCCGCCGCCAAGCGTGAGGCGAAGCAGTCCACCAGCCGCTCCGCCGCGCGCACCGAGGTCAAGAAGTCCTACCCGAACAACCTCGACGGCTGGATCCGCGAGGCCCGGGCCATCATGAAGAAGCACGGCATCCCCGGCTCCTACGAGGGCATCCACCGCAACATCATGCGGGAGTCCTCCGGCAACCCGATGGCCATCAACGACTGGGACATCAACGCCATCAACGGCATCCCGTCGAAGGGCCTGCTGCAGGTCATCCCGCCGACGTTCGAGGCCTACCACGTGGCCGGCACGTCGAAGAACATCTACGACCCGGTCGCCAACATCGTCGCCGCGTGCAACTACGCCGCGGACAAGTACGGCACCATGGACAACGTCGACAGCGCGTACTGAGGTCGGCGCGGACCTCTTCACGACGTCGCCGACGCCGCACCGTACGCCGAAGGGCGGCACCCTCCTGACGGGGTGCCGCCCTTCGGGGCGTTCACGGGGCCCGCGGGCCCCTCGGTCACTTCCGCATGACCTCGGGCTCGTGGCGGCGCAGGAAGCGCGCCACGAAGAAGCCGCAGACCACACCGAGGGCGATCAGCGCGGCCATGTCCATGCCCCAGGCGCCGACGGTGTGCTCCCACAGCGGATCGGCCTCGGCGCCCTCCTCGGGCGGGCTGATCTTGTTGAAGTCCAGCGTGGCACCGGCCGCGGCCACCGCCCAGCGCGAGGGCATCAGGTACGAGAACTGGTTGACGCCGACCGCGCCGTTCAGGGCGAAGAGGCAGCCGGTGAAGACGACCTGGATGATCGCGAACATGACCAGCAGCGGCATGGTCTTCTCGGCGGTCTTCACCAGCGAGGAGATGATCAGGCCGAACATCATCGAGGTGAAGCCGAGCGCCATGATCGGCAGCGACAGCTCGACGAGGGTGAGGCCGCCGAGGACGAGGCCCTCCTCGGGGATCTCGCGGGTGGCGAAGCCGATGACGCCGACCATCAGGCCCTGGAGCACGGTGATCACACCGAGCACGAAGACCTTGGACATCAGGTACGCCGACCGGGACAGGCCGGTCGCCCGCTCCCGCTCGTAGATCACCCGTTCCTTGATCAGCTCGCGGACCGAGTTCGCGGCGCCGGCGAAGCAGGCGCCGACCGCGAGGATCAGCAGGACCGTGGTCGCGGTGCCGTTCGGGATGATGCGGCCGGCCGCGTTGGGCGGGTTGGGCAGCAGTCCCTTGTCGGCGTCGATGAGCAGGCTCACCGCGCCGAGCACCGCCGGGAGGATCACCATCAGGGCGAGGAAGCCCTTGTCGGAGACGATCACCGAGACGTAGCGCCGCACCAGCGTGACGAACTGCGACATCCAGCCCTGCGGCTTCGGCGGCTTCATCGCCTGCATCGCCGGGACCTGTACGGCCTGCGGGGCGACGGCGTCGATGTCCGCGGCGTACATCTGGTAGTGCTGCGAGCCCTTCCAGCGGCCCGCCCAGTCGTAGTCGCGGTAGTTCTCGAAGGCGGAGAAGACGTCGGCCCAGGTGTCGTAGCCGAAGAAGTTCAGCGCCTCCTCGGGCGGACCGAAGTACGCCACCGAGCCGCCCGGCGCCATCACCAGCAGCTTGTCGCAGATCGCCAGCTCGGCCACCGAGTGGGTGACGACGAGGACGGTGCGGCCGTCGTCGGCGAGGCCGCGCAGCAGCTGCATGACGTCGCGGTCCATGCCCGGGTCGAGGCCGGAGGTCGGCTCGTCCAGGAAGATCAGCGACGGCTTGGTCAGCAGTTCCAGGGCGACGGAGACGCGCTTGCGCTGGCCGCCGGAGAGGGACGTGACCTTCTTGTCCTTGTGGATGTCCAGCTTCAGCTCGCGCAGCACCTCGTCGATGCGGGCGTCGCGCTCGGCGGCCGTGGTGTCGGCCGGGAAGCGGAGCTTGGCCGCGTACTTCAGGGCCCGCTTGACGGTCAGCTCCTTGTGCAGGATGTCGTCCTGCGGGACCAGACCGATGCGCTGGCGCAGCTCGGCGAACTGCTTGTACAGGTTCCGGTTGTCGTAGAGGACCTCGCCCTGGTCGGCGGGCCGGTAGCCGGTGAGCGCCTTGAGCAGGGTGGACTTGCCGGAACCGGAGGGGCCGATGACCGCGATCAGCGACTTCTCGGGCACGCCGAAGGAGACGTCCTTGAGGATCTGCTTGCCGCCGTCGACCGTGACGGTCAGGTGGCGGGCGGAGAAGGACACCTCACCGGTGTCGACGAACTCCTCGAGCCGGTCGCCGACGATCCGGAACGTCGAGTGGCCGACGCCCACGATGTCGGTCGGGCCGAGCAGCTGGGAGCCGCCCTTGGCGATCGGCAGACCGTTGACGTACGTGCCGTTGTGCGAGCCGAGGTCGCGGATCTCCATGCGCCCGTCGGGCGTCGAGTGGAACTCCGCGTGGTTGCGGCTGACCTGGAGGTCGGAGACGACCAGGTCGTTCTCCAGGGCACGGCCGATGCGCATCACGCGGCCGAGCGAGAACTGGTGGAACGTGGTGGGGCTGCGGTCGCCGTACGCCGGCGGCGCCCCCGCCGCGCCACCGGGACCCTGCTGCTGGGGGAAGTGCGGCGCGGCCTGGTGCGGCGCGGCCTGGTGCGGCGCGGCCTGGTGCTGCCAGCCCGCCTGCTGCTGTCCGTGCTGCGGAACCTGCTGCTGCGGAACCTGCTGCGGTGGGGCCTGCTGCTTCTGCGGCTCCTGGACCGGCGCCTGCTGGGCCCAGCCGGCGCCGGCGCCCTGGGCGGCGTACGGCTGCTGCTGGGGCTGCCCCTGCGGCGTGGCGGCCGGGGCCTGCGCGCCGGTCAGGCTGACGCGCGGTCCGTCGGTGGCGTTGCCGAGGTTCAGTACCGTGCCGGCGCCGAGCTCCATGTGCTGGACGCGCTGCCCGTGCACGAAGGTGCCGTTGGTGCTGCCGTGGTCCTCGACGACCCAACTGCGGCCGTCGAAGCGGATGGTGGCGTGACGCCAGGACACCCTGGCGTCGTCGAAGACAAGTTCCCCCTGCGGATCACGTCCGAGCGCGTAGGACCGGGACGGATCGAGCGTCCAGGTCTGTCCATTGGATTCCAGTACGAGTTCCGGCACTCCAAGCCCCACTGAGTTGTCCCCCGATGTACCCCCGTAGCGGGGAGTCTAGGGATGTCGAACATCGGGGGGAACTATTTCAGGCTCGGCCCCCTGACCGAAAGTCGGGCCTTGTGAAACTTGCGCGGGCGGCCATCGACCGGTTCCGTCGACGGGGTTGAAACCTGCTCGGACAGTGGTATTCCAGGCGAGGGGGACATGCGCGGCAACCGGGCCGCGCCGCGGATCGGGGGGTCTGCCATGAGCGCGTCCACGAGCACAGGGGCGGGCGGGTCCGGCACCGGGGTGCCGTGGGGTGACGTAGTGATGTCCGCGGTCGCCTCCGTGAGCTGGGCGTTGATCGGGATGGCGGGCACCGCGGCGCTCGGTCTGCG
>MUMD01000653.1:0-356 GCA_002155895.1 Streptomyces rochei | reverse complement strand
CGCGGGCGCGGTGGCCGGCCTGTACGTGGCGATGCTGGGCGGGCTCGCCTGGGTCGGTCACGACGTCATCACGATCGACGGCGACTCGCTCGGGCTGGACGACCTGCCCGGGGGCGGGGGTGGGGGCGGAGGTGTCGAGATCCCCGGGCTCGGCGACGTGGGGGACATCGGGGACGTCGGCGGGCTGCTGCCCGACCGGATCGGTGACCTGATCGAGGCGGAGGCGGCGGTCGGCTTCACCGTCGACACGGTGCCGACGCTGCTGGGCGGGCTGGTCCACGTCACCGCGGTCCTCCTGATCGCGCTGCTGGCCTCGCGCCGCACTCCCCTGCCAGGCGGGTGCGAGGCGGTGCACG
>MUMD01000652.1 GCA_002155895.1 Streptomyces rochei | reverse complement strand
CCGGCGTGAGGCCGTCCGCGCCGGTCAGAGCCGGGTGACGTCCAGCCCGCCCTCGGCGTACTGCCTGCGCAGCACCTTCTTGTCGAACTTGCCGACGCTGGTCTTCGGCACCGCCTCGATCACCGTCCAGCGCTCCGGGAGCTGCCACTTGGCGATCTTGCCGTCCTCGGCGAGGAAGGCGCGCAGTTCCTCGAAGCCGACGCGCGCGCCCTCCTTGAGGACCACGGTGGCCAGCGGACGCTCGCCCCACTTGTCGTCGGGGACGGCGACGACGGCGGCCTCGGCGACGTCCGGGTGGGACATCAGCGCGTTCTCCAGCTCGACGGACGAGATCCACTCGCCGCCGGACTTGATGACGTCCTTGGCGCGGTCGGTGAGGGTGAGGAAGCCGTCGGGGGAGATGGTGCCGACGTCGCCGGTCTTCAGCCAGCCGTCCTCGCTGAACTTGTCCTCCGGACGCAGCGGCTCGGCGCCCGGGCCGTTGTAATAGGCGCCGGCGATCCAGTTGCCGCGCACCTCCAGCTCACCGGCGGACTCGCCGTCCCAGGGCAGGCGCTCGCCGCCGGGGCCGGTGAGGCGGGCCTCGACGCCGGCCGGGAAGCGGCCCTGGGTGAGGCGGTAGGCGAACTCCTCGTCGGTGCCGATCGCGTGGGCCGGCGGGCGGGCGACCGTGCCGAGCGGGGAGGTCTCCGTCATGCCCCAGGCGTGGCAGACCCGCATGCCCAGCGCGTCGAACGCCTCCATCAGGGAGGGCGGGCACGCGGAGCCGCCGATGGTGACCTGGGTGAGCGAGGACACGTCCCGGGGCTTGGCGGTCAGCTCGGCGAGCAGTCCCTGCCAGATGGTGGGGACGGCGGCGGCGTGGGTCGGCTTCTCGCCCTCGATCATCTCGGCGAGCGGGGCGGGCTGCAGGAAGCGGTCCGGCATCAGCATGTTCACGCCGGTCATGAAGGTGGCGTGCGGCAGTCCCCAGGCGTTGACGTGGAACTGCGGGACCACGACCAGCGAGGTGTCCTCGTCGGTCAGGCCCATCGACTGGGCCATGTTGACCTGCATGGAGTGCAGGTAGATGGAACGGTGGCTGTAGACGACGCCCTTGGGGTCGCCGGTGGTGCCGGAGGTGTAGCACATGGCGGCGGCGGCCCGCTCGTCCAGCTCGGGCCAGTCGTAGGCCGTCGGCTTCCCGGCGATCAGGTCCTCGTACTCGTGCACCCGGGCCGAGGCCCCGTCCAGCAGGGAGCGGTCGCCCGGGCCGCTGACGACGACGTGCTCGACCGTCTTCAGGTGCGGGAGCAGCGGTGCCAGCAGCGGGAGCAGGGAGCCGTTGGCGATCACGACGCGGTCGGCGGCGTGGTTGACGATCCAGGCCAGCTGCTCGGGCGGGAGGCGCAGATTGAGGGTGTGCAGGATCGCGCCCATCGAGGGGATCGCGAAGTACGCCTCGACGTGCTCGGCGTTGTTCCACATGAGGGTCGCCACGCGCTCGTCGTCACCGACGGCGAGGTCCTCGCGCAGGGCGTGCGCCAGCTGTGCGGCACGCGCGCCGATCTCGGCGAAGGAGCGGCGGTGCGGCTCGCCCTCACCGGTCCAGGTGGTCACCTGAGAGCTGCCGTGGATGGTCGACCCGTGGGCCAGGATCCTGGAAATCAGCAGCGGTACGTCCTGCATCGTGCTCAGCACGGTGTCCTCCCGGGGCGACATTGCCTACGCGGCGGCAAGGGTTGCGCTGATTCTGCGCACATACCACGCGGTATGTCACTACTCCCGGGTGATCGATCAGTGGGCGCCGCTCCGCGGGGGTCGTCCCGCGGAGCGCTCAGGACCGGACGAAACCCAGCTCGGGGTCCTCGCGCAGCTTGCCCAGCGCCCGGGACACCGCCGACTTCACCGTGCCCACCGAGACGCCGAGCACTTCGGCCGTCCGGGCCTCGCTGAGGTCCTCGTAGTACCTGAGGACGACCATCGCGCGCTGCCGGGCGGGCAGCTTCATGATCGCCCGCCACATCGCGTCGTGCAGGGCCTGGCGCTCGGCCTGGTCGTCCCCGGCCGGCACGGGCTCCGGCTCGGGCAGCTCGTCGCAGGCGAACTCGTCGACCTTGCGCTTGCGCCACTGCGACGTCCGGGTGTTCACCAGCGCCCGGCGCACATAGCCGTCGAGGGCGCGGTGGTCCTCGATGCGCTCCCAGGCCACGTAGGTCTTGGTCAGCGCGGTCTGCAGCAGGTCCTCCGCGTCGCTCGGGTTCGCGGTGAGCGACCGGGCGGTGCGCAGCAGCACCGGTCGGCGGGCCTTCACGTACGACGAGAAGGACGGGTACGGGAAGGTCTGCGTCCGTGCCGTGGCCCTGGCCGGAACCCTGGCCGGGGCCGTGGCGGTGGCGGCGTTCGAAGCGCTGGTGCAGACGGGTGTGGTCATGACTCAACGCTATGAGCGAGGGGCCGCCCCGCGGATCGGCCGCAGGTCCCGAAGCCGCGTCCGCCTCAGGTTGTAGGGGTGGTGCCGGGTGCACCTCCTGTAGGTGGACGAGGGGAGGAGGGGTACTGCGGGTTCACCCCTGGGGGAGCCCCGCCGCCCCGGGCCGTCCGAGGACCCCGCACACGTGAAAACGCCTGGGCGGCGGTACCGGAAGAACCGGTCCACCGCCGCCCAGACGTCTTGCGACCCCATGAAGCACACCCGCACGGTCACTGAGGGGCCGGGCTCGGGAGCGCACCCGCTCCCGGCCCCTCAGCTCACCACCACAGCGGGGAGAAGCTGACGGCCACGTTCTCGTTGCCCTGGTTGATCGCCGTGAACGCGGAACCGTCGACCTGCGCGGTGTTGCTCTGGTTCGAGGCCCCCGAGCCGACCGCCTGCTGCTGGGTGGTGGACGAGTTGCCGTTGTTGTCCCCACCGACGCCGCTGCCGAGGATGCCGGCGAAGGCCTCCGAAGCGGTCGCGTTCGATCCGTCGTCCGCGAGGGCGCCGTTGTCCGCCGTCGCGATGCCACCGAAGAGAGCGGCGGCGAGCGGGAGGGCGGCGACGGCGGCGACGACGCGGGCGGTACGGATGCTTGCCATGTTTTTCCTCCAGAACACGTGCGCACCGGCTGTCAGCCGAAGGCGCGATAAGTACGTGAAGCTGCCTGGACCTGCGTGAAGTTGCGTGAAGCGGTTCTGAACTGGATCCGGTGCCGAGGCAGTTGGCCGACCGCCTCGACGCTGTGCACGACGTCGCGTGATCAGAATTGCCCACCGAACCCCGGCGAACCACCTCGGAAGATCCGATTCGCTCTCAAGCGTGATGACAAGTCGATAAACCCCTTTGCTCCCCTTCCCTCCCAGGCCAGGGCAGCCACGGACACCTCCACCCCAAGCGCCGCAAGAGGTGAAGCGTTCCAGCACTTTTTCCGCCCACACCCGGCCCTCCGGCGCGTCGCCCCCACCCACCCTTCCTTTTTTCGAACGCACGTACGAAACTAGAACCATGGCCACCACCGACCGGC
>MUMD01000651.1 GCA_002155895.1 Streptomyces rochei | reverse complement strand
CCGCCGCACCCCGGGCACACACCCGAACCACGACCACGCCGCACCCCGGGCACCCGCCCGAACCACACCCGCCGCCGCACCCCGGGCCACGTCCACGCCCGCGCCTCGCGCCGCCCACCGGCACGGCTGCGCGGGGCCCGACCGCGCCCGGAACCGACCGCGCCGGAAGCCCGGCGCGACCGGGCCCGGCGCCGCCCGGCCCGGTCCGCCCGGCGTCGACGCGCCACGACCGTACTCCGGTGCGAACCGCCCGTACACGCCGCCTCCCCGGCGGGACGCGGCCCCTGGAAAGGCCGCCTGCACGGGCGGCCCGCCCCGCATAACGCCGGGGAGAGGGCGAAACAGGAGGTGCCCCGGCACCCACCTCGGCGCCTACGGTTTCCAGCGATCACCACGGAGCGCGCCCGCCGGAGCAACGACAACAGCCTGCCCCGCGCCGGCGGGCGCCCCCGTCCCCGACGTCCCGGATTCCGCACGTCCCCGCCGGCACCTCCCGGGGACGTGCGGAATCCGGG
>MUMD01000650.1 GCA_002155895.1 Streptomyces rochei | reverse complement strand
GGCGAGGGCGGCGACGGCGGCTCCTTCGCCTACCTGCACCTCGGTACGGGGCTCGGCGCCGGTCTGGTGATCGGCGGGGGCGTGCACCGGGGCGCGCGGACCGGCGCGGGCGAGTTCGGGCACCAGGTCGTCCAGCTGGACGGTCCGCCCTGCACCTGCGGAGCGCGCGGCTGCACCGAGGCGCTGTGCCTCGCGGCCGTCGCCCGCGGCGACCTCGCGGAGGCGGCCAGAGTGCTGGGCACCGGTGCCGCGAACCTCGCCGGGCTGCTGGACATCGACCTGGTCCTGCTCGGCGGCCGTACCGTCGCCGCCGCGCCCGATGCCTTCGTCCGCGGGGTCGGCGCGGTCCTCGACGCCCGGGCGCGGCGCGAGGGCGGGGACGACGGTGCCGTGCCGGTGCGGATCGCGCCGGGCGGGACACGCGGGGTGGCGGAGGGCGCGGCCCAGTTGCTGCTGGCGCCGCTCTTCGGGCGGGGCGACGCCTGACGGGGCGAGGCCGGCGCACCCGGCGCCGAGCCCCGAGCCCCGAGGGTCGGCGCCGGTCCGGACCGATGCCCGGCGGTCAGCGGTCAGCGGTCAGCGGTCAGTGGGTCACTGGTCGCTAGTCACTGGTCACCGACCCACCGCGCACGCGTCCCCGTTGAGCGTGAACCGCGGTGGCGGCGAGGCGTCACCGGTGTGCTCCACCAGGTAGCCCAGCGTGACGCTCGCGCCCGGCGCGATCGTGGCGTTGTGCGGGGCGTTGGCCGCCGAGACCGCGTTGCCGCCCTGGAACAGCTCCGTGTTCCAGTCGGAGACGACGGTCTGTCCGAGGGACAGCGGGAACGCGAGCGTCCAGCCGCTCACCGGCGTACCGCCCGTGTTGGTGACGGTGAGGTCGACCGTCGCGCCGGTGCCCCAGGCGGTCACCGTCCGGTCCACCCGGCAGGTCGGCTCCTCCTGCGCGAACGACACGCGGTGCAGGCCGCCCGGCAGGTCGTTCACCACGTAGAACTCCCCGTCGACGGTGGTGCCGACCGACGTCACCTGGGTGGGCATCTCCCCGATCTCGGCCTGCTCGTAGCCGCCCCGCCCGTCGGGGCGCAGCGCCCAGACGGTGGACGAGCAGTAGTCGGTGGCGATGTACACGCCGCCCACCAGGCCGGCGTACTCCCGGCCCCGGTAGACGTGGCCGCCGATGACCGAACAGCCGCCGGTGTACGGGGAGTAGGTGAAGACCGGCTCGGTGTGCTGGGCGTCGGGCGCGCAGTCGCCGCCCTCGAACCTCTCCAGGCCCTCGTAGCAGGACCAGCCCAGGTTCAGCCCGCCCCGCCCGGCGGGGAGGTGGTCGATCTCCTCCCAGCGGCCCTGGCCGACGTCACCGATCCACATCGAGCCGTCGGCGCGGTCGAAGGAGAAGCGCCAGGGGTTGCGGAGGCCGTAGAGCCAGATCTCGGGGCGGGCGCCGGGGGTGTCGACGAAGGGGTTGTCGCCGGGGACGCAGTACGCGAGCGGAGCGCAGGCGCGGCTCACGTCCACGCGCATGATCTTGCCCAGCAGGGTGTCCAGGCGCTGCCCGGACCGGAAGGGGTCGCCGGAACCGCCGCCGTCGCCGATGCTCCAGTACAGCTTGCCGTCGGGGCCGAAGGCGAGCTGGCCGCCGTTGTGGTTGCTGTACTCGGCGTGCGGCTGGGCGAGCAGGGGTTCCAGTCGGGACTCGTCCAGCCGGTAGCGGGCGAGGGTGACCGCGCCGTCGGGCAGTGCCGTGTACGCCAGGTACAGGTCCTGGCTGTCGGCGAAGTCGGGCGGGAGGGCGATGCCGAGCAGGCCGCGTTCGTTGCCCGACTCGTCCACGGACGAGGTGATGTCGAGGAGCGGGGCGGAGGCCAGGCCGGTGTCCGGGTGGTAGACGCGGACCCGGCCGGACTTCTCGGTGATGAACAGCCGGTCCGTGCCGTCGTCCGGGGCGGCGAGGGCGGTGGGCCGTCTCAGCCCGGAGGCGACCTGGGTGGTGGTGGCGCTGATCGAGGGGAGGGGGACGGGCGACGGGTCCGCCGCCGCGGCGGGCGAGGGGGCGAGGGCCGTCAGCAGGAGGGCCGCGACGGCCAGGAGGAGGGTGCTGACGAGGAACGCCGGACGGCGTCTCGGGGCGACGATCGAAGGATGGTCATGTATATGACAAGGAGATGCGGACATGAGGGGTCCCTTCGCGGTATGGGAGCGCTCCCGTCCCTCAGGCTGGGGCGCGTGAGGCGGACCGGCAACACGCGATCGCGCCACTTTCGCACCGGCTGGCTCAAACGGACACCGTCCGGTGCGGAGGCCGTTCGGGGCCGTTCGGCATGCGGCCCCCGCGCATGCGACGGTGCCGCCGATCGAGCGGTGTCGGTGCTCCGTCCGGGCGGCGTGGCCCGAACGGCGGTGCCCGCGAGCGCGACCCACCGGCACGCTCATGTGTTTATGCGACTGTTCACGCCCGTGTCCCCCCGCCTGGTGGCGGCAGCCGCCCTCCTCGCCGCCTCCGCGTCCGCCGCCCCGGCCCACGCGGACCCACGGGCCCCCGCCCCGCTGCCCGCCTGCACGGCCCCGGACGACCACACCTTCCCTCTCACCACCCGCATCCACGGCGGCCCCGCTGAGTACGAGGCCGGCGGCGGCTTCGGCACCTGGTACCTGGACCTCACCAACACCACGTCCCGCACCTGCGAGGGCATCCACCCCGTGGTCGTCCTCGTCGACGGGAAGCGGGCGCTGGAGCCGTCGCAGCCCCGCCTGGAGTTCTACGACGACGGCCGGCCGCACTCCGTCGCCTTCGAGGAGACCGACCGGGACGAGCTGATCGGCGCGTTCGGCGAGGGCGCCGCCGAGGACGGGGAGCAGTCCTTCCCCGGCTTCACCGTCGGGCCCGGCGAGACGCTCACCGTCAGGATGAGGCTCGCCGTCACCTCGGACGCCGAGGCCGGCGAGGTCACCGCCAACGCCGCGGTCGTCCAGCGCCGAGGGGGCGACGGCGAGTGGATCGGCCAGTCGAACGACTACCGCTTCCGCGTCCGCGACGGCGCCTCGGCCGGCCCGTCGGCCACGGAACCGGACGGCGCGTCGTCCACCGGGCGGGACACCGCCCCCGCCACCCCCTCCGTCGCCGGCACCCCGGAC
>MUMD01000649.1:846-972 GCA_002155895.1 Streptomyces rochei | reverse complement strand
GCCTGGAAGATGAAGCCGATCCGGTCCCGGCGCAGCTGCGTGAGCTTCTTGTCCTTCAGGCCCGTTATCTCGGTCTCGTCGAGGTAGATCTGCCCGCCGGTGACGGTGTCCAGGCCGGCCAGGCAG
>MUMD01000649.1:0-828 GCA_002155895.1 Streptomyces rochei | reverse complement strand
GTGCTCCCGTGTGCGGGAATACTTACGGCCGATGTCATGTCAAGTCTCCTATGTCGGTCATCACCGGAGCCGCCGGTGCCTGCGGCGTGCGCGCGGACGGCGCGCGTGGTCGTGCTCGTGCTCGTGCGCGGGAACGTGTCGCTGCTACGTGGAAGAGTCTGTCCCGAACCGGGTGTCGAGCGCGCTGAGGAACAGCGCACTCTTCTGCTGGGGAAAACCCCACCCCCACTGGTCCGGTTCACCGCCCCCCCAGCGGCGTAAAGCCAGATTAAGGAGCCGTCGGTCCCGTCTCGTCCTCCGTCGGTACGAACCCTCCCCGACCCGTAGTACGGAGGTACCCCTAGGGGCAGTCCACCCTTCGGTGGAGCCGGACTCGGGGTGGCCCTCCCCCTCAAGACGCACCGAGCATCCACCCTCCCGCGACGTCAGGGTCAAGTGGGAAGCTGAACCCGGCAGATGGATGCAGGGGGAACGCAGAAGGAGGGAGCGTTCGGGTGGGAGGCGTGGGCAGCGCGGACGGCGCGGACGGCACCAGATCCGTGGTGGACGAGGCCGCACCCGGCCCCGGCCCCGACCGGCGCGGCGCCGTCGTCGCCGCCCTGATGCTCGCGATGGCGCTGGCGGCGCTGGACGCCACCATCGTCTCCACCGCCGTACCGCAGATCGTCGGCGACCTCGGCGGCTTCTCCCTCTTCTCCTGGCTCTTCTCCGGCTACCTGCTGGCCGTCACCGTCACGCTGCCCGTCTACGGCAAGCTGTCCGACACCTTCGGCCGCAAGCCGGTCCTGGTGGTGGGGGCCGCGCTGTTCCTCCTCGGCTCCCTGCTGT
>MUMD01000065.1 GCA_002155895.1 Streptomyces rochei | reverse complement strand
GGTGAGCCGGGCCAGCTCGGCGGGGGTGGGGACCGGCGGCGGGCCGACCGTGACCGGGCCGGTGAGGAAGGGGCCGAGCGCTTGGAGGACGTCGCCCTCGCGGTCCTCGCGCAGGAGGTTGACGCGGGCGGTCTCGCGGTCGTACCAGGCGACGTTGCCGCCGTCCGGGAGGCAGACGTAGAGCCGTTCCCGGCCGTGCCGCCGGGTCGGTACGACGCGCAGTCCGGTCATGCACCATCACCCCACGACCATGGGAACAGGCGGGGTGCTGCGGGGGCAAGAACCGGGCTACCTTTGACGGGAGTCGGGAAGATCGGTGTGGGGTAGGTCCTGGGGTGGGCTTGGGGAGGCGCCGTTGCGTACCCGTGGGAAAGGACCCGACGTGCCGGCTCCGGGCCGGCCGTGGACGGAGATCGTGCCGGGGCTGTGGATGGGCGGGCACGAGTGCCGGCGGCAGGCCGGGGGGCTGGAGACCGTCGTCGTACGGGACGAGTTCGACCTCGTGCAGACACTGCTGCGGCTGCCCGGACACGGGCCGGACCCCGGTGTCGAGCACCAGGTGTGGCCGATCCCCGACGGCCCCCTGGACGGCACCCAGCTCGCGGGGGTGATCCGGCTGGCCGAGGCCGCGGATGCGGCGCTGGACGCCGGCCGCACGGTCCTCGTCCGCTGCTTCCACGGGTACAACCGCTCCGGCCTCGTCGTCGCGCACACACTGATGCGCCGGGGCAGCACCGCCGAGGAGGCGGTCCGGCTGATCCGGGCCAGGCGTTCGCCGTGGGCGCTGCACAACGAGCTGTTCGTGGAGTACCTGCGGGCCGGCCTGGACACGGTGCGGCTGCTGGAGGACCTGGCCGAGTAGCCCGCCGCGCGGGGCCGCGCGCAGAATGGACTTCCGTACGAATGATCTACGAATGATCACCGAACGCCAGGAGTGCAGTGGTCCCGAGCCGCCGCGGGCGTCCCGCCCGCGTCCCAGCCGTCCTCGCGCTGTTCGCGGCGGTGGCGGCCGGCGGGGCGCTGGCGGCGTGCGGTGACGCGGGCGGACTGCGCGGCGCGGGCGCGACACCGGCCGCGCAGAGCCCGGCCCGGCTCTGGCCCGACCTGACGCCGGCGTCGACTCCGGCCTACGACATCGGCGAGGTCGACAACGAGACCGTTCAGGGCGTGGCCGTCCCCGGCGGCGACATCCGCCGGACCGATCCGGTGGCGGCCGTACGCGCCGAGATCGCCGCGCACCCCGACGAGTACGAGGGTGCCGGGGCGCCGTACCGCGAGACGGCCGACCGGATGGCGGACTGCGGCGGGGGTGCCGGGAGCGGCCGGTGCCCGGTGCTGCGGCCGTACTACCGCGACCTGACGGGCGACGGGCGCCCCGAGATGACCCTGGGCTTCCGGCTGCTGCCGGAGGAGCTGACCGCCGTGCGCGTCTACACGGCCGACGGGGACCGGCTGGTGCGGATCATGTCCTACGAGGACGCGGTCAGCGCGGTCGAGCTGGCCGGCCGGACGGTGATCGTCCGTTCGCCGTCGGAGGTCGCGGGCTACGAGTACCGGCTCCAGTGGACGTGGGACCCCGACCAGCGGGCCATGCTGCTCACCAGCGACGAGATGCTGCGCACGGACGACGGCGGCCGGCACACCGGGCGCCCGTCGGCGACGCCGACCCCCTCCCCGGCTCCGTCCTCCGCCGCCACCGGCTCCCCGTCGGCGGGTTCCCGGTGAGGCTCCCCCTGCTCCGGTGGACCGGCCCGCTCGCGGTGCGGGCGGCCGTCTTCATCACCGTGATGTGCTGCGCGCTCGCCGCGCTGCTCGGCGTCCTGGTGCACGTCTCGGTGACCAACCAGACCGTGGGCGAGGCCCGCGACACGGCTCTGGCCCGGCTGCGGGAGGCGACGGATGCCTACGAGGCCGGGGACCCGCTGCGGCGCGGGGCGGGCGTCGATCCGGCGGGGCTGCCCGAGCGGCTGCGGGAGCTGGCCGTGTCGGGCCGGCGCGGCACGATGGTCGCCGACTACGAGGGCCGGCCCACGATGTGGGCGGCGGGTCCGGCCGCCGGTGGCCGGGCGCTCGCGGTGCGGATCGACCACACCCAGGGCGAGCGCACCATCGACGGCCTCGACAGCGCCATCGTGTGGTCCTCGGCGCTGGCGATCGGGGCGACGCTGCTGGTGGGGGCGTTCGCCGTGACCCGGGTGACCAGGCGGCTGCACACCACGGCGCGGGTGGCCCGGCGGATCAGCGCGGGCGACCTCGACGCGCGGGTCGGCGATCCCCGTGCCCTGGACCCGTCCCGCCCGCAGGACGAGGTGGCCTCGGTCGCCGCGGCGCTGGACTCCATGGCGGCGTCCCTGCAGGGCAAGCTGCTGGCCGAGCAGCGTTTCACGGCGGACGTGGCGCACGAGCTGCGCACCCCGCTCACCGGTCTGCACGCGGCGGCCGAGCTGCTGCCGCCGGGCCGCCCCACCGAGCTGGTCCAGGACCGGGTGGCCGCCCTGCGCACGCTCACCGAGGACCTGCTGGAGATCTCCCGGCTGGACAGCGGGCGCGAGCGGCTGGAGCTGGACGCGGAGCCGCTGGGCGAACTGGCCGCGCGGGTGGTCCGCGGGTCGGGCACGGACACGCGCGTGGACGTCGTACGGGACGCGCGGGTGGAGACCGACCGGCGGCGGCTGGAGCGGGTGCTCGGCAATCTGGTCGGGAACGCGCACCGGCACGGTCGGGGGCCGGTGGTGCTGACCGTGGACGGCCCGGTGATCACCGTGCGGGACCACGGGAGCGGCTATCCGGAGTACCTCCTGGCCCACGGGCCGCAGCGGTTCCGCACCGAGAGCGGGACGAAGGGGCACGGGCTCGGGCTGACCATCGCGCTCGGCCAGGCGGAGGTGCTGGGCGCCCGGCTGGAGTTCGCCAACCCGCCGGACGGCGGAGCGCTCGCGACCCTGACCCTGCCGCAGCGACAGCAACAGCAACAGCAACAGCAACAGCAACAGCAACACTGACACCGCCTCAGCGGCCCCGACCCGGCCGGAGGACGGGGCCGCGCACCGATGGCGCAGCGCGACGGGCGGACCTCACCCACCGCTCCTAATGTGGCGATCAGTCACCTTCGACCGGCATCGGCACCTTTGAGCCCCTGAGCTTCCGCCCCGTCCGCTTCCCGGGAGGTACTCCCATGTCCCTGCTGAACGCACTGTCACCTCGCTCGTCCCTCGTCCGCGGGCTGGCCGCCACCGTCGCCGCGGGCGCGCTCGCCACCGCCGCGGCCGTCGCCCCCGCCGTCGCCGACGACGGGTGGGGCGGCGGGAGCCCGGGCTCCGGCAACACCTTCGCCGGCCCCACCGGCGGCAACGGCGGCGACGGCGGCGACTGGCGCGGCGACGGAAACCAGGAGCAGGGCCGCTACCGCGGCGTGGTCACCGCCGACCGGCTCGCCCTGCGCACCTCGCCGACCCGCGGCGGAGAGGTCATCCGGTACGCCCACCGGGGCGAGACCGTCCGCATCCACTGCAAGACCCCGGGCGACAAGGTGCACGGCAACCCCCTCTGGTACCTCCTCACGGACGGCACCTGGGCCTGGGGCGCGGCCCGCTACATCGACAACATCGGTCCCGCGCCGCGCTGGTGCTGATGCGAACGACCCCCACACCGCACCATTTGGGTAAGTTCCGGACATGACCAAGGCCGGAACCGGAACCGGAATCACCGTGGCCCAGGCGGACACGCCCGCTCCCGTCGCCCGGCTCCCCCGGCGTCGGGGCGTCGAACTCGCGCTGATCCTGATGGCCGTACTGCTGTCGGTGTTCGGCTACTGCAACGTCGGTCTCGCCCAGCACGGCACCCTCCCGCCCGGCGCCGCCGGTTACGGCGCCGGGCTCGGTGTGCTCGCCCTCCTCGCCCATCTGGCGGTACGGCTGCGCGCCCCGTACGCCGACCCGCTGCTGCTGCCCATCGGCGTCCTGCTCAACGGGCTCGGGCTGGTGCTGATCTACCGGCTCGACCTGGAGACGCCGGGCGACCGGGCGGCCCCCACCCAGCTGGTGTGGTCGACGCTGGGGGTCGCGCTGTTCATCGTGGTCGTCCTGCTGCTGCGCGACCACCGCGTCCTGCAGCGCTACGCCTACGTCTGCGTGGCCGCCGCGCTCGTCCTGCTCACCGTGCCGATCTTCTTCCCGGCGGTGAACGGCGCCCGCATCTGGATCCGGATCGAGGGTTTCTCCATCCAGCCCGGCGAGTTCGCCAAGGTGCTGCTCGCGGTGTTCTTCGCCGCGTACCTGGCCGCCAACCGCAGCGCGCTGGCGTACGCGGGCCGCCGGGTGTGGCGGCTGCAACTGCCCACCGGCCGCGTCCTCGGACCGATCGTGGCGGTGTGGCTGGTCAGCGTCGGCGTCCTGGTCCTGGAACGCGACCTCGGCACCTCGCTCCTCTTCTTCGGCCTGTTCGTGGTCCTGCTCTACGTCGCCACCGGACGCACCGGCTGGATCGCGGTCGGCCTGCTGCTGGCCTCGCTGGGCGCGGTCGCCGTGGGCTGGCTGGAGCCGCACGTGCACAGCAGGGTCGAGGACTGGCTGCACCCGTTCGCGTCGATCGAGGCCGGGCGGGGACCCAACCAGCTCGCCCAGTCCCTCTTCGCCTTCGCGGCGGGCGGGGTGACCGGCACCGGCCTCGGCCTCGGGCACTCCGTGCTGATCGGATTCGCCGTCAAGTCGGACTTCATCCTGGCGACCGCCGGTGAGGAACTCGGCTTCCTCGGACTGACCGCGATCTTCCTGCTGTACGCGCTGCTGGTGGAGCGCGGCTACCGGGCCGGGCTCGCCGCCCGCGACCCCTTCGGCCGGCTGCTCGCGGTCGGCCTCTCCTCGATCGTGGCGCTCCAGGTCTTCGTCATCGCGGGCGGGGTGACCGGGCTGATCCCGCTGACCGGCATGGCGATGCCCTTCCTCGCGCAGGGCGGCTCCTCGGTCGTCACCAACTGGGCGATCGTGGCGCTGCTGATCCGGGTGAGCCACGCGGCACGGCGGCAGGCGGCCCCGTGACCCGGCACATCCGGCACGCCGCCGCCTTCTGCGCCCTGCTGCTGGTCGCGCTGGTGGTGAACGCGGCCCGGGTGCAGATCGTCCAGGCCCCGGAGTACGACGACAACCCGGCCAACCGGCGCCCCGACATCGCCCGCTACCAGCAGCCGCGCGGTGACATCCTGGTCGGCGGCGAGCGGGTCACCGGCTCGCGGGACACCGGCGAGCACCTGCGGTTCGAGCGGACCTACGCGGACGGGCCGCTGTACGCGCCGATCACCGGCTTCGCCTCCCAGGCGTACGGGACCACGCTGCTGGAGCACACCGAGGACGGCCTGCTCTCCGGCGCCGACCCGATGCTGGCGCCGCTCCCCCTCTGGAACGACGTCACGGGGGCCCACAACCCGGGCGGCGACGTCGTGACCACGATCCACGAGGCGGCACAGCGGGCGGCCTACGAGGGGCTCGGCGGACGCAAGGGCGCGGTGGCCGCGGTCGAACCGTCCACGGGCCGCGTCCTGGCCCTGGTCTCCACCCCGTCCTACGACCCCCAGCTGCTGTCCGGCAACAGCGCGGACGCCACCCGTACCTGGGCCCGGCTCAACGGCGACCCGGACAAGCCGATGCTCAACCGGGCGGTGCGCCGGACCTACCCGCCGGGTTCCACGTTCAAGGTGGTGACCGCGGCGGCCGCCCTGGACGCGGGCGTGGTGCGGGACCTGGACGCGCCGACCCGCTCCCCCGACCCCTACACCCTGCCCGGCACCCGGACCCGGCTGACCAACGAGGCCGACGGCTGCCGGAACGCGTCGCTGCGGGAGGCGTTCGAGCGGTCCTGCAACACGGTGTTCGCCAAACTCGGGGTGGACGTCGGGGTGCGCGACATGGCGGCCACGGCGGAGGCGTTCGGCTTCAACGACGACACCCTGCGCATTCCCTTCTCCGTCTCGCGGTCCACCTTCGACGCCTCGGTGGACCGGGCACAGCTCGGGCTCTCCTCGATCGGGCAGTACAACACGCGGGCGACACCGCTGCAGATGGCGACGGTGGCTGCGGCGGTGGCGGGCGGCGGCCAGGTGCGTCCCCCGTACCTGGTGGAGCGGACCCAGCGGGCGGGCGGCAGCCTGGTGGCGACGGCCGGGTCCCGGCCGTCCCGGGAGGCGATGCGGCCGTCCACTGCGGCGCGGCTGAAGGAACTGATGAGGGGCGTGGTGGAGAACGGCACCGGCGCGAACGCGGCGATCCCCGGCGCCGTCGTCGGCGGCAAGACCGGCACCGCCCAGCACGGCGTCGGCAACTCGGGCACGCCGTACGCCTGGTTCGTCTCCTGGGCCCAGGGCGAGCGGGACCTGGAGCCGAAGGTGGCGGTCGCGGTGGTGGTGGAGGGTTCGGCGGCGGACCGGGACGACATCAGCGGGGGCGGGCTGGCGGCGCCGATCGCGCGGGGCGTGATGGAGGCGGTGCTCGGGGAGTGAGACGGGGGTACCGCAGCGCCGAACGCCCGACCTAACGTTCGGTACATGACTGACGCCGTCGCGTACGAACTCGCTCAGGTCAACATCGCCCGCCTCAAGGCCCCGCTGGACACGCCACTGTTGAAGGACTTCGTCGACTCGCTCGACCCGGTGAACGCCGACGCGGACGCGGCGGACGGGTTCGTGTGGCGGCTGCAGAGCGAGGAGGGGGACGCCACCGACATCGCGGTCTTCGACGACTCCTGGCTGATCATCAACATGTCGGTGTGGCGGAACGCCGACGCCCTGACGGCGTTCATGTACCAGGGTCGGCACCGGGAGATGCTGGCGCGGCGCCGGGAGTGGTTCGAGCGGGTCTCCGAGGCGATGGTGACCCTGTGGTGGGTCCCGGCGGGACACCGGCCGACGGTCGCGGAGGCGGAGGCCCGGCTGCTCCACCTGCGGGCGCACGGGCCGACGCCGTACGCCTTCACCCTGCGGACCTCGTTCCCGGCGGGGGCGTCGGAGCCGGTCGCACGCGAGGTGCCGGCCGGGCTGGGCTGCTCGGTCTAGCGCCGGCCCGGGGGCACGGTCCGGACACCGCGGCGGACGGTCGGCGACCGTGCCGCCCCGGGGTCCCCCTCGACAAGTCCCGCTCAAAGTCCCGCCCGAGGGATTGACGCGCTTGCTGACGCGCAGTCTCATAAGTCGGAGTGAGTCAGAGTGACCGCGGGTAACACGACGAGGTGGACAACCATGAGGACCCTGACGGAAGCCGACGCGCTCGAGGGCCTGCGTGACGCGCTCGGCCTGCTCAAGGACCGGGAACAGGTGGCCGAGCGACTGCTCGAGTCCTCCGCCAGGCACTCCTTCGACCCGGACAAGGAACTGGACTGGGACGCCCCCTTCGAGGACGGCAAGTGGTTCTGGCCGCCGGAGCTGGTGTCGCTGTACGACACCCCGATGTGGAAGCGGATGAGCGAGGAGCAGCGCATCCTGCTCTCCCAGCACGAGGCCGCCGCGCTCGCCTCGCTCGGCATCTGGTTCGAGCTGATCCTCATGCAGCTGCTGGTCCGGCACATCTACGACAAGGCGGCGACGAGCGCCCACGTGCGCTACGCGCTGACCGAGATCGAGGACGAGTGCCGGCACTCGAAGATGTTCGCCCGGCTGATATCCCGGGGCGACACCCCGTGGTACCCGGTGAGCCCCGTCCACCAGCACCTGGGGCGGCTCTTCAAGACGATCTCCACCACGCCGGGCTCCTTCACCGCGACCCTGCTCGGCGAGGAGGTCCTGGACTGGATGCAGCGGCTGACCTTCCCCGACGAGCGGATCCAGCCGCTGGTCCGGGGCGTCACCCGCATCCACGTCGTGGAGGAGGCCCGGCACGTGCGCTACGCCCGTGAGGAGCTGCGCCGCCAGATGGTGACGGCGCCGAAGTGGTCGCGGGAGTTCACCCGGCTCACCTCCGGCGAGTTCGCCCGCGTCTTCTCCGTCGCCTTCGTCAACCCGGAGGTCTATACGAACGTCGGCCTGGACAAGCGCGAGGCCATGGCGCAGGTCAAGGCCAGCGGACACCGCCGGGAGATCATGCAGACCGGCGCGAAGCGGCTGACCGACTTCCTGGACGACATCGGGGTGCTGCGCGGGGTCGGGCGTCGGATGTGGCGCTCGTCGGGGCTGCTGGCGTAGTCCGGCCGGTCCGGCGCTCCGGCGGGGCCGGCCGCGGGGACGTGCGGGTTACGCTGCGGGTCATGAGTCCGCAGGCCCCCACCCCCGCCTACCGCCGCCTCAGCGTCGAGGAGCGCCGCGTCCAGTTGCTGGAGGCGGCGCTCGCCCTGTTCGCGCACCGGCCGCCGGAGGAGGTCTCCCTGGACGACGTGGCCGAGCAGGCCGGGGTCTCGCGGCCCCTGGTGTACCGGTACTTCCCCGGCGGCAAGCAGCAGCTGTACGAGGCCGCGCTGCGGTCGGCCGCCGACGAGCTGCGGCTCTGCTTCGACGAGCCCCGCGAGGGCCCGCTGCTGGCCCGGCTCTCCCGGGCCCTGGACCGCTACCTCGCCTTCGTGGACGAGCACGACACCGGCTTCAGCGCCCTGCTGCGCGGCGGCAGCGTCGCCGAGACCTCCCGGACCTCGTCCATCGTGGACGGCGTACGCCGGGCCGCCGCCGACCACATCATGAGCCACCTGGACGTCGCCGAGCCCGGCCCGCGGCTCCACATGACCGTCCGGATGTGGATCACGGCGGTGGAGGCGGCGTCGCTGATGTGGCTCGACGAGGACAAGCAGCCGCCCGTCGACGAGATGCGGGACTGGCTGGTGGAGCAGTTCCTCGCCGTTCTGACGGTCACCGCCCGCCGGGACCCGCAGACCGCGGCCCTGGTCGAGGCGCTGGCGGCGGACCTGTGACACCGCGCGGCCGGCCTCGGCGGGCGGCCTGCGGATCACCGACACTGGTGCCGTGAAGAGCGAAGACACCCCCTTCGAGGGCGGCCCGATGGACGGGCGGGTGCTGCCCGTGCTCGTCGGCATGACCGGGCACCCGCCGAAGACCTACCGCATCCCCGTGCCCGCCCCGGACGGCGGCCCGCCCACGGTGCTGGTGTACCGGCGGGAGCCCCGGGACGCCCGGGGCGGACTGCGGTTCGCCCGCTGGAAGTACGTGTACGACCCCGAGGGCCGGCGGGCGTCCGGCCGGAAGTGGCCCTGGTCGAAGCCGGGCCGCCCGGCGTCCGCCGCTCCGGACGCCACGCCGGGCGGCAAGCCGGACGACGCGGACGGGTGACCCGGTTGCGCCGAACCGCGCACACTCGGCGCGCGCGGCCCGCGCAGCCGCCGGATGCTCACCGTGCGGAGCGGACCCACCGCCCCGCACGGGAGGTGATGACGTGTCAGGAAGGCTTCTGCGTCTGGTGTGTACGGCCGCGGTGGCGGCCGGGATCGTGTGCGCGCCCGTGCCCGCCGCGGCCGAGCCCGGGCCCGGCCCCGGTGACACCCGTTCCGTGGCCGGGCTGCTGACGGACCTTCAGCGGCTCTACCGGGAGGCGGAGAAGGCCACCGAGACCTACAACGGCACCGAGGAGCGCCTGAAGAGGCAGCGCGCCGAGGTGCGGCGGCTGGACGCGGAGCTGGCGCGGACCCGGGCGTCCCTGCACGACAGCCGGGGCGCGGCCGGACGGCTGGCCCGGCAGCAGTACCAGAGCAGCGGCAACCTCTCCCCGTACCTGCGGCTGCTGCTGGCCCGCGACCCGCAGCACGCGATCGACCAGGGGCATGTGATCGGGCGGCTGGCCCGGGAGCGGGTCGAGACGGTGGGCCGCCTGACCGGTGCGGAGAAGAAGGCCGCGGACCTGGCCCGGCGCTCGCGCCAGGCCCTGGACCGGCAGGTCTCCCTCGCCGAGAGCCAGGCCGAGCAGCGCGACGACGTGCGCGAGAGGCTGCGCGCCGTCGAGGAACTGCTCGCCTCGCTCACCCCCGAGCAGCTGGCCGCGCTGGCGGAGCTGGAGGAGAGCGGGATCGCGCGGGAGCAGGAGCGGTTCCTGGCGTCCGGCGCGCTGGGCGACGACGCCAAGCCGTCCGCCGAGGGCGAGAGGGCGGTGCGCTTCGCGGTGGAGCAGCTCGGCAAGCCGTACGAGTGGGGAGCCGAGGGCCCGGCCTCCTACGACTGCTCGGGACTGACCTCCGTCGCCTGGCAGCGGGCCGGCACGGCGATCCCCCGGACCAGCCAGGAGCAATGGGCGCGGCTGGAGCGCGTCCCGCTGAACGAGCTGCGCCCCGGTGACCTGGTCGTCTACTTCCCCGAGGCCACCCATGTGGCGATGTACCTCGGCGACGGCAAGGTCGTGCAGGCGCCGCGCCCCGGCGCCGAGGTCAAGGTGTCGCCGATCGCCGCCAACCCGGTGCTGGGCGCCGTACGGCCCGACCCCGGCGGGGAGCCGCTGCGGCGCTACACGCCACCGAGGCTCCCCGAGGGGGCGACGGACGGGTCCGACGAGGGGTACGCGGACGCCTACGCGCCCGCGGCGCCCGAGACCTCCATCAGGTAGCCCTCGGTCTTCGCCGGGTCGTAGAAGAAGTTCTCGAAGTCGGCCGGGTCGTTGAAGCCGTTGGCGAAGCGGTCGGCGACGGGCTGGAGCTGGCCGGCGGCGCCGATCAGGTTCAGCACGTGCTCCGGCGGCGGGGCGAGCATGGCGTTCGTCCACTTGGTGACGTGCTGCGCCGTCTCCCAGTAGCGGTCGAAGGTCTGCTGCATCCAGGTCTCGTCGAACTCCTTGTCGCCGTGCTCCAGGATCGAGGCGAGGTAGGAGGCGGCGCACTTGGAGGCGGAGTTGGAACCCTGGCCGGTGATCGGGTCGTTGGCGACGACCACGTCGGCGACGCCGAGGACCGCGCCACCGCCGGGGAGGCGGCCGATCGGGTGGCGCACGGTGGGGGCGTAGCGGCCGGCGAGGGTGCCGCCGGCGTCGGTCAGTTCGACCTTGGTGGCCCGCGCGTACTCCCAGGGGAGGAACTTCTCCATGAGTTCCAGGGTCAGGGAGAGGTGCTCCGAGGGATCCTTGACGTCCTTGAAGGCGTCCAGCGGGCCGCCGGGTATGCCCTCCCAGAACAGGATGTCGGCACGGCCCGAGGTGGTGAAGGTCGGCATGATGAACATCTCGCCGACGCCCGGCACCAGATTGCAGCGCACGGCCTCCGTCTCCGGGTGCTCCGGACGCGGGCCCATCCCGTGCACGTAGGCGACGGCGAGGGCGCGCTGCGGCTCGCTGTACGGGGAGCGGGAGGCGTCCCGGCCGAACATCTGGACCAGTTCGCCCTTGCCCGCCGAGACCAGGACGAGGTCGTAGGCGCGGGAGAAGTAGTCCAGGTCGCCGACGGCCGCGCCGTGGATGACCAGCTGGCCGCCGCGCTGGGCGAAGGTCTCCATCCAGCCGGCCATCTTCACCCGCTGGTCGACCGACTGGGCGAAGCCGTCGAGACGGCCCAGCCAGTCGATCGCGCGCTGCGAGGGGCCCGGGTCGAAGGAGCCGGGGGCCGCCACCGAGACGCCGAGTCCTTCGATCTTCGGGGCCTGGGACTCCCAGAAGTTCAGCTGGAGATCGCGCTCGTGCTGGAGTGCCGTGTGGAACATGCACTGCGTCGACATGACCCGGCCGGTGCGGATCTCGTCCGCGGTCCGGTTGGACATCAGGGTGACCTCGTAGCCGTGCGACTGCAGGCCGAGGGCGAGCTGGAGACCGGACTGGCCGGCTCCGACGACGAGTATCTTCCGCATGCGGGGGACGCTCCTAAAGGGACTGCTCGGGGACTACTCGGGGGTTTCGTCGAGCGCGTGGCCCACGAGGGACAAGAGGGTCTCGATGGCCGAGATCCGGCGGCGCGCATCCATGATCATTACAGGTATGTGCGCCGGGATCGTCAACGCCTCCCGCACGTCCTCCGCCTCGAACAGCTCGCTGCCGTCGAAGTGGTTCACCGCGACGACGTACGGCAGTCCGCAGCTCTCGAAGTAGTCCAGCGCCGGGAAGCAGTCCTTCAGGCGGCGGGTGTCGGCCATGACGACGGCGCCGATCGCGCCGCGCACCAGGTCGTCCCACATGAACCAGAAGCGCTGCTGGCCCGGCGTGCCGAACAGGTAGAGCACCAGGTCGTCGTCGAGCGTGATGCGGCCGAAGTCCATGGCCACGGTGGTGGTGAGCTTGCCCGGGGTGGCGGTGAGGTCGTCGGTCTCCTCGCTCGCCTCGGTCATCAGCGCCTCGGTCTGCAGGGGCGTGATCTCCGAGACGGCGGTGACCAGCGTGGTCTTGCCGACACCGAAGCCGCCGGCCACCACGATCTTCGTGGCGATGGGCGCCCGCGTGCGGTCCGCCTGCCAGGGCTGCATGGGCTCGTCCAGGTCGACGAGCGGGGAGACGCCGGAGGCGGCGGCGTCAGAGACGACGGAGTCCACTGAGCACCCTTTCGAGCAGAGCGCGGTCCGGACGGCCCGTTCCGTGGCCGGTTCCGGTGCCGTACACACGGATCTTTCCCTGGTCCGCCAGGTCGCTGATGAGGACGCGGACCACGCCGAGCGGCATCTTCAGCAGCGCGGCGATCTCGGCCACCGTACGCATGCGGCGGCACAGTTCGACGATGGCCCGCATCTCCGGCATCACGCGGGAGGTGAGGCTGCCGTTCGTCAGTTCCTTGCGCTCCTCGGCGGCCTCCAGCGCGGCGCCACCGCCGGCACCGCCGCGCTGGAGGCCGCCGAGGAGCGCAAGGAACTGACGAACGGCAGCCTCACCTCCCGCGTGATGCCGGAGATGCGGGCCATCGTCGAACTGTGCCGCCGCATGCGTACGGTGGCCGAGATCGCCGC
>MUMD01000648.1 GCA_002155895.1 Streptomyces rochei | reverse complement strand
CTCCCCGGCCCCGGGCTCCCCGGGCGCGGTCTCCACGCGGGCCACCAGCTCCAGCACCACCTGCTCGACGTCGTGGCCGGCGGTGCCGCCGGCCAGCTCCACGCGGCCGGACAGCGTGCCCCCGGGCCGCACGGCCCCCGCGTCCAGCACCGTGTCCACCGTGGGCCCGCCCACGCCGAGGGAACCTGGCTGCCGCTCGAACACCATCGAGGCGTCCACTCCTTACGTGCGTACGGGGAACTCGGTACGGGAATCCCGTGCGGGGAACGAATCCGTGCGGGGAAGGGGACCGTGCGGGGAACAACCGGAGTCGTCCGGCCGTTCTCTACAGGCGAGTAGAAGCATAGGGGCCGCAGGACTCCCCTTGTCTTTGCTCGTCCTTTACCATGAGGTGTGACCCCAGGGCGGCCGGCAGGCACCGGCGCCCATCGACCCCGTTAAGGAGTCCCGTTCCGTAATGGAGCCTCCCAGTACCGGCCGTGCCACGGCCGGCCCGCCAGTCCCCCCGAATGCGCGTGAGGGAAGCGGGGTGGCACGGTGACCGAGGTCCTGCTGCTCCTGCTGGCCCTCCTCCTCACCCTGGCCTGCGCCCTCTTCGTCGCGGCCGAGTTCTCCCTCACCACCGTCGAGCGCTCCGACCTGGAGCGCTCGACGGTGGTGAGGGAGAACTCGGCCGCGACGAAGAGGGCGCAGGCCAGGGTGAGGAGGAGGGCCAGCAGGAGCAGCA
>MUMD01000647.1 GCA_002155895.1 Streptomyces rochei | reverse complement strand
GCGTCCCAGGTCGCCGGTGCTCTGCCCGTGCCGCACCGCGCGGTGCACGTCGCCGAGGATTCCGCCGGGCAGGGCGGCGTTGAGGAAGAGGGCGCGGTAGTAGTCGGCGACGTGCACCGCGCGGTGCACGTCGCCGAGGATTCCGCCGGGCAGGGCGGCGTTGAGGAAGAGGGCGCGGTAGTAGTCGGCGACGGCCGGCGCGAGGGGCAGCCGGATGCGCAGACCCCGCGCCACCAGGGACCAGCGCCAGGCGCTGCACACGGTGGTGACCAGCCCGATCCCGAGCGCCGCCAGCAGCGCGGGCCCGTCGATCCGCCGCAGCCCGCCGAGCAGCGGCCCGGTCCCCGTCCGCCACAGCAGCACGCCGAGGACGAGGACGCCGGCGAGGGTCCCCAGCCGGGTGCGCAGGGCCCGCGCGCCCGCGCCGGCCTTCGGTGCGCTCACGAGGCCGCGCCCTTCGGCCGGCACAGCGCCAGCAGGTCGGTGTGGTGGACGACGACGCGCAACTCCCCCGCGGCGCAGGCGGTGAGGCGCTCCTCCACGTACCGGGCGGCCGGCTCGCGCAGCTCGGGGCGCTGCTCGACGGCCGCCGCCACCCAGCCGCGCAGCCACTGCCCGGCGAGCGCGGCCTCGTCCGGTCCCAGCCGCCAGGGGGCGGACCGCGTCCGTACGGTCGCCCCGTGCGCGGCGAACGCCTCGGCGGCCGTGCTCACGGCGTCGGGACCGAGCAGGCCGGAGCGGCGCTGGTGGTCGTTGAAGGCCAGGGTGATCTCGGTGTCCAGGGGGTGCTCGGGGGTCAGTTCGACACGACCGGCGACGGAGAGGGTCAGCAGCGCCGGGCATCCGGCGGCGGCGCAGGCGGCGGCGAGCGCGCCGACCTCCCGGGCGGTGAGCACGTCCAGCAGCGCGGACGCCGTCACCAGCCCGGCGCCGGTCAGCGCGTCCGGTGTGAGGCGGGCCAGGTCGCCGCGCCGGGTCTCGACCGTGACACGGCTCCCGTCGGCCGCGGAACGCGGGGTGCCGACGGGAGCCGTG
>MUMD01000646.1:408-616 GCA_002155895.1 Streptomyces rochei | reverse complement strand
TTGGCGGCCACGTACGCCGCCTTGTAGGCCGAGGCGCGCAGGCCGTGCACGGAGGAGATGTTGACGATGCGGCCCCAGCCCTGCCCGTACATGTGCGGGAGGGCTCCGCGGATGAGGCGGAAGGGGGCCTCCAGCATGACGGTGAGCACGGTGTGGAAGACGTCCGGCGGGAACTCCTCGATGGGACGCACCAGTTGCAGTCCCGCGT
>MUMD01000646.1:0-387 GCA_002155895.1 Streptomyces rochei | reverse complement strand
CGCAGCCCTCGGCGAGCGCGTCCAGTCCGGCGGCGTCCCGGTCGACGGCTCTCACCTCGGCCCCGGCCGCGGCGAGCCGCCGCGCGCAGGCACGGCCGATGCCGCCGGCCGCACCGGTGACGAGGGCGGTGCGACCGCGCAGGTCGAGCGAGGAGGCGTGGGGAGCCGGAAGGACACGGGGCGAGGTCATGTGCCGACCCTAGGCAGCCCGCACCCCCGCCCCCATGTGGGCGCGCTCCATACTTCAGATGCAGCCAGTGGTGTCGAACCATGTGGGGGCATCCGACAACGCCTGCTTGATCCGGAACCGCCCGAACTCCCCGAGGTCCGGCAGGGCGTCCACCGCGAACCAGCCCACCTCCAGCGACTCGTCGTCGTTGACCCTGG
>MUMD01000645.1:215-947 GCA_002155895.1 Streptomyces rochei | reverse complement strand
TGGCCCGCCTGCGGCCTCGTGCCGTCCGAGGCCCGGAGTGGGCCTGGCATCTGGGCGGATCCGCGCTGATCGGCACCGGGTGGTCGGCGCTGGGGTATGCGTTGTGGGGTTGGCCAGTAGCCGACGCCCTCCCGTGGCTCGCCGGCGTCGGCGCCCTGCCGGTGCTGCTCCTCGCCCGCCTGCGCGGACGCCCGTGGGGGTCGTGGGGTGCCTGGCTCCGTTCGGCGGGGGCGAGTTTCGTTCTCTTCGTCGTGTGCGGAGTGCCGGCGGCCTCGCTGGCCGGCCACTACCACCCACCTCAATTGTCCGAGGGGCAGCTCGTCGGGGACTGGCGCGGTGCGGACGGCAGTGTGCTGCGGCTGGCCCCGGACGGCCATGCCGAGCTCAACCGTGTACCGGCCCACAACGACGTGGACGAAGACGGTGACTTCTCCTTGTGCGACGGGACCGGCACGTGGACACGCGAAGAGGGGAATGACTTTCAGAACACCGACCGCGACGGTGTCCTCGTACACCTCGACGACGAGTGCGGCCAGGAGACGTACTGGACGATCGGCGGCACCGAACTGAAACCGGAACTGTTCGTACTGTTCGGCGACCCGGACACCGGGGAACTGCGCATTCTGACCCAGCCTTGAACACCTCCCGGCCGTCCCTTCCAACGCCGCGACGCTCATTCCCACAACCACCGAGGGAACGCCACGGCAGAAGGACGACGCCATCGAAGCGGCC
>MUMD01000645.1:0-204 GCA_002155895.1 Streptomyces rochei | reverse complement strand
GCACGCCGCGCTCAGCACGCCCCTGCGAAGTGCCCTGGAACGGCTACGGCGAGCAGCGGGCCATGGCCGACCTTACCCCCCGTCATCACCGAGGGCGAAGCGCGCATCGACAGTCGGCACAGGTAGTCGTCTGCCCGGGCGCCGCGCCGGCGGTGGGCGTCGAGGATCGCGCGGTGCAGGGCGAGGCGGTCGCCGGGGTGGGCG
>MUMD01000644.1 GCA_002155895.1 Streptomyces rochei | reverse complement strand
CCTGCTCCTCGCCCTCGGCGACCGCGCCGCCGCCCACGAGACGCTCGCCCGGCTGCTGCACGACGTGGAGCGCCTGCACGGCCCCGGTCATCCCCTGGCGGGCGAGGTCCGGCGCACCCTGCAGTGGCTCGGCCAGGTGCGCGGCTGACCCACCGCCACTGCCCGGGGGACGGCGCGGCGGTGCCCGAAGCGTCGGTGAATCGTTGGTCGAATGGGTTGGCCAGAGCCGGGCCACTGCCTACCATCGATCATCGCAAGACCTTGTGCACCGTCGCACAATCTCCAACGGGAGGTTCCCTTGCACCGCCGCCGTCGCACCGCGCTCCTGTTCACCGCCGCGATCGCCGCCGCGGCACCCCTGCTCACCGCGTGCGGCAACGACGCGCACCCGGGAGCCGCGGCCGTCGTCGGCGACCAGCGGATCACCGTCGCCCAGCTGGAGGACCGCGTCGACGAGGTGCGCGCGGCGCAGCGGGCCGCCGTCCCCGACGACGCCCAGTACCAGCAGGTCCTCGCCCGGACCGGCAGCCTCACCCGCGACACCCTGCACGGCATGGTCCTCGACCGGGTGCTGCACCGTGCCGCCCGGGACGCGGGCGTGACCGTCAGCCGCGCCGAGATCCAGGACATGCGGGCCGGCCTGGAGGAGCAGGCGGGCGGCCCCGAGCAGCTGGAGACGGTCTGGCTGCAGCAGTACGGCGTGGCCCCCGACCGCCTGGACGACAACCTCCGCGTCCAGCTGGAGGCCCAGAAGCTGGCCGAGAGCCTCGGCACCGACACCAGCCGGCCCGAGTTCTGGCAGGCCCTCTCCAAGGCGTCCGACCAGCTCGACATCGACCTGAACCCGCGCTACGGCGACTGGGACGTCCAGAAGAGCAGCCGCGTCGACACCAAGACCCCGTGGGTCCGGGAGATCACGACGGCACAGACCCAGCAGACGGCGTAACGGTCCTGCCGGGGGCCCTGGGGCCGACCGGTCCGGGGCCCTCGCGACCGCCGATCCGGGGCCCTCGCGACCACCGGCCCGGGGCCCTCGCGACCACCGATCCGGGGCCCTGGCGACCACCGGCCCTGGACCCTGGCGACCACCGGTCCGGGTCCCTGTGGACAACCGGTCCGTGCCCCCTGTGGACAACTCGGGGGCCGTCGGCCAGGTGCGTTACGTTCTGAAGGTGAACGCAACCAGCGCCGACACCCACCCCGGCACCACCCCCGACCCCGGCCGCATCGTCCTGCTCACCACGAGCCACCGCGTCGCCCCCGGCCTGCTCTCCTGGCCCGCCTGGCAGGCCCTGCGCACCGCCGACCGCGTGCTGTGCGCCGACGGCGCGCATCCGCAGCTGCCGTACCTGCGCGACGCCGGCATACGGGTCGACGAGGCGGCCCCGGCCGCCGAGGAGCTGGTCGCCGCCTGCGCCGGCGGACACACGGTGGTCGTCGTCGCCACCGGGGAGGGGGACCCCGGCCTCACCGACGGACTGGCCCGCCTCGCCGGCTCGGGCCGGGTCGCCATGCCGGAGCTGGAGCTGCTCCCCGCCTCCTACGACCTGCCCGGGGCCCGCCTGCTCGACCTCGTCCAGGTCATGGACCGCATCCGCGTCGAATGCCCCTGGTCCTCCCGGCGCACCCACGAGGGCCTGGCCAAGTACGCCATCGAGGAGGCGTACGAGCTGGTCGAGGCGATCGAGGACGGCGACCGCGACGAGCTGCGCGAGGAACTGGGCGACGTACTCCTCCAGGTCGTCTTCCACGCCCGGATCGCCGAGGAGGACCCCGACGCCCCGTTCTCCGTCGACGACGTGGCCGCCACCATCGTCGCCAAGCTCATCCACCGCCACCCGCACGTCTTCGGCGACGAGACGGCGACCACCCCCGAGGAGGTCAGGGAGCACTGGCTGCGGACCAAGGCGGCCGAGAAGCAGCGCGCCTCGGTCACCGACGGGGTCCCCCTCGGCCAGCCCGGACTGGCCCTCGCCGCCAAGCTCGCCTCCCGGGTCCGCACCGCCGGCCTGCCCGTGCCCCTGCCCTCCGGCGAGGGCATCGGCTACGAACTGCTCGCCCTCGCCGCCCGCGCCGAAGCCGAGGGCACGGACCCGGAGGCGGCCCTGAGAGCCGCGGCCCGCGCCTACCGGGACGCGATCAGGGAGGTCGAGGCATGACCGGCCCGGCCTCCCTCCCCGCCCCCGGCTCCC
>MUMD01000643.1:302-1750 GCA_002155895.1 Streptomyces rochei | reverse complement strand
CGACACCGAGCGCCGGCCGCGCAGCCAGTCCGTCGCGCGGGCCGCCCGGCAGGCCGGGAGGATGGGCCACCAGCTCTCCCACCCCCTGGCCGTCCCCCTGCGGAACACGGCCATGCGACTGACACCGTCCCGGATCGCCACCCGCATGATCCTGCGTCACCACGCATGGACCCCGCCCTCGCTCCCCTGACCCGGNNCGCCTGCTGTGGGGCCGGGTCGGCCCACAGGTCGGTGCTGCGGGCCTCGACGAGTGCGCTGATGCGGGTGAGCGCGTCACCGACCGGCATCGGGTCGAGCCGTCGTCCGTCACGCAAGCGCAGTGCGACGTGCTCGCCGGCGGCCTCCTTGGCACCGATGACGGCCTGATAGGGCACCAGCCGCGCCTCTCGGACACGGCCCCCGAGACTGCCGCGGTCGGGGCCCGCGATCCGGGCCCGGAGTCCGAGACGGGCGCAGCGTCGGGCGAGGTCTTCGGCGTTCGGCAGTTCGGTGTCGGAGATCGGGAGGATGACCAGCTGAGTGGGGGCGAGCCAGGCGGGGAACGCGCCGCCGTGCTCCTCGATGAGATGGGCCACGGCTCGCTCCACGCTGCCGATGATGCTGCGGTGGACCATGACCGGGCGGTGTCTGGCGCCGTCCGCGCCGATGTAGTGCAGGTCGAACTGCTCGGGCTGGTGGAAGTCGACCTGGACGGTGGACAAGGTGGACTCCCGCCCGGCGCCGTCGGTGACCTGGACGTCGATCTTGGGGCCGTAGAAGGCGGCCTCTCCCTCAACCGCCTCGTAGGGCAGGCCGGAGCGGTCGAGGATGCCGGCCAGCAGGGAGGTGGACCGCCGCCACTTCTCCGGTGCGGCGACATACTTGCCGCCGGGGCCCGGCAGGGAGAGCCGGTAGCGGGCCGGGGTGATGCCGAGTGCCTCGTACGCCCGGCGGATCATCTCCAGTGCCGCCTCCGCCTCGTCCGCGACTTGGTCCAGGGTGCAGAAGATGTGCGCGTCGTTGAGCTGGATGGCCCGCACCCGGGTCAGTCCGCCGAGCACGCCCGAGAGTTCGGAACGGTACATGCCGCCCAGTTCGGCCATCCGCAGGGGCAGTTCACGGTAACTGTGGGAGCGGGAGCGATAGATCACCGCGTGATGGGGGCACAGGCTGGGCCGCAGCACGACCTGCTCCCCGCCGAGGTCCATCGGGGGGAACATGTCGTCGCTGTAGTGCGCCCAGTGCCCCGAGATCTCGTACAGTTCCCGCTTGCCGAGCACCGGTGAGTACACGTGCTGGTAGCCCGCCCGCCGCTCGGCGGCACGGATGTACTCCTCAAGGGTGTGCCTCATGGCCGCTCCGTCGGGCAGCCAGTACGGCAGGCCGGCGCCGATCAGCGGGTCGGTGTCGAACAGGCCCAGTTCACGGCCGAGCCTGCGGTGGTCGTGCGCGGTGGTCATCGCGGTCTC
>MUMD01000643.1:0-293 GCA_002155895.1 Streptomyces rochei | reverse complement strand
CGGCGCGCTTCATGGCGCAGACGTTAGCAGGACAGAGCTGGTCCCTCACCGTCTTTTCTCGCGAGGTGGAGAAGGCCCGCGAGGGTTCAGGGGATCATCACGCAGTGGTTCTCGATGACCCGGCCACCGCGATCGAGTCCGCCGCAGACGGCCAGCCTCGGGTAGGCCCTGATCTCCTGGTTCACCACGAACCGCCACCGGGAGACGTTCGCCTTGCTCCCCCGGTAGTCGCCGACGAAGGCACGCAACGTCCCCGGCAGGCCGTCCCTCGTGGTGACGGTGATGTCCTGGAC
>MUMD01000642.1 GCA_002155895.1 Streptomyces rochei | reverse complement strand
CGGCGCGGCAGGCCGGAGGTGGTGACCCCGCCTGCCGCGGGCTGCCGGACGCGCTCGGCCTGTCGGACGAGGTCGTCGTTGGGCGAGCTGCGCCAGGCGGAGGCGGCGGGCCGCTGGGGCGCCGCCGGGGTCTGGGGCTGGGAGGCCTGGGGCTCCGGGGCCGCGGTGGGGGCGTCCTGCTGGGCCCTCGCCTCACGGTCGCCGTGGAACCAGTTGGTCTCCAGCGTGTCGTACAGCGGTGTGCGGCCGTCGCCCGGGCCGGAGGCCGGGGGAAGCGCCCAGCCGTCGTTCGGCCGCTGGGCGGCCGTCCCGATCTGGGGCTCCTGGGCGGCGGGACGCTGCTGGGGAACGGGCGGCTGCGGGGCCGCGAAGCCGTTCGCGCCGTTCACCTGCGGAGGCTCGAACTGGCCGGTGGAGTCCGGGGACTGGCGCTCCGGCAGCCGGTGCTGCCCGGTGCCGCCGTTGTCGTACCCCTGGACGCCCGGGAAACCGCCGGTGGCGGCCGGGTCGTTCGGACCCGCCTGGCCGGCGTGCGGACCCGCCTGGCCGGGCTGCCCGCCGAAGACGTCCGAGCGGACGAAGCCACCGTTGTGCTGCGGCGGGGTCGGCTCGGGCCGCGCGAACCGGTCGCCGTGCGGTGCGCCGGCACCGTACTGGTCCTGTCCGAACGGGTCCTGCGGCTGCCGGCCGAATCCGCCGGTGTTCTGCGGGTCCTCCCGGCGGGGGGCCGGGGCGTCGAAGTCCGGGCGGGCGAACTCGGCCGTGGCGCCGGGGCCCTGGGTCTCGCCGAGGGCGGGCACCGCCGGCATCTCCGTGGTCGAGCCGGGACCCTGCCGGTCGTCGTGGCGCGGGGCGCGGCCCGTACGGCCGCTG
>MUMD01000641.1 GCA_002155895.1 Streptomyces rochei | reverse complement strand
CGAACCGGCCGTCCTCCCGCAGCAGCCGGCGCAGCGCGACCGGGTCCGTCAGCCGCCGCACGGACCGCGCGCTGGTCAGGGCGAGTCCGGTCGCGTCGGCGTCCTCCAGCGCCGCCAGCCGGGCCCGGCCTTCCCCGGTGTGCAGGACCCGGCCGATGCGGTGGCGGTGGGTCAGGCTCCGCACCTCGGCGGCGGGGTCGGCCGGGTCCTGCACACCGGGGAAGGCCGGGCCCGGCTGGCGGCGCTGGAGGACGCCGACGCGACCGGACTCGCCCTGACCAGCGCGCGGTCCGTGCGGCGGCTGACGGACCCGGTCGCGCTGCGCCGGCTGCTGCGGGAGGACGGCCGGTTCGCCGCACGCAGCAGGGAGACGGCGTCGGCCGACCAGGCCGCCGAAGCCGTACGGGAGACGGGACTCCCGGCGGTCGTACGGCGCTGCGGCTCCCCGGACGGCCGCACCGCCCTGCTGACGGAACCCGGCGACCTGACGGCGTGGCGGGCCGCCACCCGCGACGAGGACGGTCCCTTCCTGGTCGAGGAGTTCGTCGAGGGCCCGCTCTTCGTCGTGTACGCCCTCACCGTCGACGGCCTCCACCACATGCTCGCCGTCACCAACCGCCGGTCCGCCGGCGCCCTCGTCACCGAGGTCTGCCCGGCGCCCGTGGGCAACCGGCAGGTCGCCGAACTCCGTTCGGCCGCCGGCGCGCTGCTCGACCTTGCCGAC
>MUMD01000640.1:198-697 GCA_002155895.1 Streptomyces rochei | reverse complement strand
CCGGCCTTCGCCGCCTCGATGAACGCCTCGAACAGCGCGACGGTGTCCTCGCCCAGTTCACCGTGGGCCTGCAGACCGGCCAGGAAGGGCGCCGACGGGTCCTCGGCCTCCGCCCCCTCGATGACGCCGTNNCGCCGCCCAGCAGCGAGTCCGGCTTCACCCGGATGGTGCGCGGCTCGTAACGGCCGGGCACGGCGGGGGAGTGCTCGGGCAGGTGCTGGTCGAGGGTGCCGCCGCGGGTGATCGAGATCAGCTGCAGACCCCGGCAGACCCCGAGGACGGGGATGCCCCGCCGCTCCGCCACGGCCAGGGCGGCCAGCTCCGCCGCGTCACGCGCCGGGTGCGGAGGGAAGACGAACTCACCGGGCCGGGCGCCGTACAGGGCCGGGTCGATGTCCGCGCCACCGCTCATCAGCAAGGCGTCCACCCGCTCCATCACGGACTCCACCGCCTCCACGAGCGGGGGCAGCAGCACCGGGGCGCCGCCCGCCTGCGCCAC
>MUMD01000640.1:0-126 GCA_002155895.1 Streptomyces rochei | reverse complement strand
GGTCGCGTCATGGTGCTGCCGTTCCTCTCCTCGGATGGTGGCCTGACAGGCCGGGTGCACAGTGCATCGCAGGTCACTGGACCAGGAGTCGAGTCCGGCCGGGCCCGCGGCCGGTGCCCCCCGGCC
>MUMD01000639.1 GCA_002155895.1 Streptomyces rochei | reverse complement strand
GGGGGAGATCAGCTCGGGGGTGGCGGGCGCCATGTGTTCCATCACCTTCACAAATGTCTCAACGCGGGGTGCGACTGTCTCGCCGCAAGGAGCGACGCCCCAGGGGCCGGGGAACCGCGCGACCGGCCGCGACGAACCCGCACCCGAACAGCGACAGGACGGGTGGCAGGCAACCGAAGGACCCGCAGGCTCAGAGCCTGCGGGTCCTTCGACGTCGGCTAGAGCCGGCGCAGCGTCACGCGGCCTTCGGCGCGTTGACGTCGCTCGGCAGCGCCTTCTGCGCGACCTCGACCAGCGCGGCGAACGCGCCGGCGTCGTTGACGGCCAGCTCGGCCAGGATCTTGCGGTCCACCTCGATGTTGGCGGCCTTCAGACCCTGGATGAAGCGGTTGTACGTGATGCCGTTGGCGCGGGCAGCGGCGTTGATGCGCTGGATCCACAGCTGGCGGAAGTCACCCTTGCGCTTCTTGCGGTCGTTGTAGTTGTAGACCAGCGAGTGGGTGACCTGCTCCTTGGCCTTGCGGTACAGGCGCGAACGCTGACCGCGGTAGCCGGAGGCCTGCTCGAGGATCGCCCGGCGCTTCTTGTGGGCGTTGACTGCCCGCTTGACGCGTGCCACTTGTTAACTCCTTGTAGCGGGGCCGCGGTGGTCCTCACGCGGCCCGGTATCGAATGGGTCCCGGTCCTGCCGTACGGCGCTCAGTGGCGCCCGTACGTCACTTGCCGAGAAGCTTCTTGATCTTCGCGGCGTCGCCCGGGGCCATCTCGGCGTTGCCGGTGAGGCGACGCGTCACGCGGGACGACTTGTGCTCGAGCAGGTGGCGCTTGCCGGCGCGCTCACGGAGCACCTTGCCGGAGCCGGTGATCTTGAAGCGCTTGCTGGCACCGCTGTGCGACTTGTTCTTCGGCATAGCGCCGTTCTCTCCTCGTCGGTGGCGCTCCGATGCCCGGTCGTGAAACCGGGCACGGTGGAGCGTCGCTCTTGTATCGGTTACGTCCTGGGGACCGGAGTCCCCCGGAGTCACGCCTCGGCGGGAGCCTCGGCCGGAGCCTCGGCGTCCGCGGCCTCGGTGTCCGCGGCGTTCTGCGACTTGCCGGGGTTGGCCTTCGCCTCAGCCTTGCGGGCTTCCTGCGCCTGGCGAGCCTCGGCCATCGCCTCGGTCTTCTTCTTGTGCGGACCGAGGACCATGATCATGTTGCGGCCGTCCTGCTTCGGGTTCGACTCCACGAAGCCGAGGTCCTGGACGTCCTCCGCGAGACGCTGCAGCAGTCGGTAGCCGAGCTCCGGCCGGGACTGCTCGCGACCACGGAACATGATCGTGATCTTGACCTTGTCGCCCTGCTTGAGGAACCGGACGACGTGACCCTTCTTGGTGTCATAGTCGTGCGGGTCGATCTTCGGCCGGAGCTTCATCTCCTTGATGACCGTGTGCGCCTGGTTCTTGCGCGCCTCACGGGCCTTCATGGCCGACTCGTACTTGAACTTCCCGTAGTCCATGAGCTTGCACACGGGCGGACGGGCGTTCGCCGCGACCTCGACGAGGTCGAGGTCGTACTCCTGCGCAAGCTCCAGGGCCTTGGCAAGCGGGACAATCCCGACCTGCTCGCCGCTGGGACCGACAAGTCGCACCTCGGGAACGCGAATCCGGTCGTTGATGCGGGGCTCGGCGCTGATGGATCCTCCTCGGTAGCACCACGCGACGGTCTGGCGGACAGCCGCGTTACGTCTGTGTTCGATAGACCTAACCGCGCCGGTGCAACAAAAATGCCCCGGACGATCACAGGCGGGGCTCCTCATTACTACCGGAGCACCGCCGCGATGTGATCGCGGGGCGCGATTTCGGGCTGGTCGCCGCCGCTGGGACGGGACCGCCTGACCGGTGACCCGCCGTCCTGAGGACGGCCAGGTGGGAGTGCGGAGCCTCCACTTGTGGGCCGGGCTCGCTGCCGTGGGGCGCGCGTGTCCGACCGGTCGTTACACAAGGTTAGCAGCTCGGCGGGGGAACGGCTAACCGAGACCGAGTGGGGCGGCCGGCCGTCCTGCGCCTATCGTGAGCGGCATGAGTGAGACCCCTGCCGAGTCCTCGGCGAATCCCGACTTCGACGCCATGACCCGCGACATCGCCGAGGTACCGGCGGTCGAGGTGATCGTGACGGTCGCCGTCAACCTGATGAGCGCCGCCGCCGTGAAGCTCGGACTGACCGAGGAGGGCGAGGCGCACAAGGACCTGGACGAGGCCCGCAAGCTGGTGCACGCGCTGGCCGGTCTGCTGGACGCCACGGCGACCGAGATCAGCTCCTTCCACGCGGCGCCGCTGCGCGACGGTCTGAAGTCGCTCCAGCTGGCCTTCCGCGAGGCGTCGCTGGTCCCGGACGAGCCGGGCCAGGGTCCGGGCGAGAAGTACACCGGTCCGGTCTACAGCTGACCGGCCCCGGTTCTCCCGGAGCTACCCCCGCACGTACAAGGGCTCGCCCGGCGGCGTCGCCCCGGCCGGCAGCAGTGCCAGGTCGAGGCCGCGCACCAGGCGGGCCCTCAGTGTCTCGTCGGCGGCCAGCCGCTCGGCCACGGCACGGGCGGCCCGCGCCGGTTCGGCACCGGGGTCCAGGAGCAGCGCGAGGGTGCCGTCCGCCCGGCCCGGACCGAGGTGCGCGCGCAGCACGGCGGGCTCGGCGGCCAGGGCGGCGCGTACCGCCTCGGCGACGGCCGGGTCGGTGAGCGGGTCGGTCGTCGTGCGGCCCTCGGCCAGCGCCAGCAGCACGCGGCCGGTCAGTTCGAACGGGACCGGTCCGGCCAGGTCGAGGACGACCGTGTCCGCCTTCTCGTGCGCGGCGGCCTGGAGCGCCTGGTGCACGGGTACGGCGACGGGGCGGGCCCGCGGGTCCCACCGGGCGAGCGAGTCGGTGGAGGTGAAGGCGGGCAGGGCGGTCCGGCCGCCCGCCTTCAGCGTCGGTACGGCCATGTCGCTGGTCTTCTCGCGGCGCAGCCCGTTCTCGTCCTCCTCGACTTCGCCGAGGACGGCCACCACCGGCACGAGCAGCCGGGCGCCCTTCAGCGCCTCCAGCACGGGGGCCAGGGCGGTGCGGTCCTCGGCCCAGGCGGCGAGCGCCGCGCTCAGCCGGGGGTCGGCGGAGCCGTCGTCGTCGGAGAAGGCGGAGTCCGGGATGTTCTTGTTCGCCACGGTCCCTGAGCCTATCGGGGGTCGCGGGACGCCTTTCATCTGCCTCTCGGGGAACTCCGAGAGGCGTTTGCCGGGGCCGGGTGCGGGCAGGGGCACGCGCGACCCCCGGCCCGGCGGCGCCGTATCGTCGTCGGCCTCGGCACCCGTGGGCGGGAGGCATCGGTGGAGACGGTCGAGCCGGTCGTGGACCGGGACGCGCTGCTGGCCGGCGCCATGGCGTCGGTGACCGTGCCGGACGGTGCCGAGGTGTCGGTCGCGGTGCTCGACACCGGGACCGGTGGGGCGGCCGCGTACGGCACCGGCTTGTTCGACACAGCGAGCATCGTCAAGGTCGACGTGCTGGCGGCGCTGCTGCTCCAGGCCGAGGACGCGGGCCGGTCGCTGACCGCCGCGGAGAGGGCGTACGCCGCCGCCATGATCGGGCAGAGCGACAACGACGCGACGTCGGCGCTGTGGCGGACGATCGGGGAGGCCGGCGGGCTGGACTCGGCGAACGAGCGCCTCGGGCTCACGGAGACCTCGGGCGGCGAGGGACCGCTGTGGGGGCTGACGCGGACCACGGCCGCCGATCAGATCGCGCTCCTGCGGCAGGTGTTCGTGGCGGACGGTTCGGCACTGGGCGCGTCCGCACGCGCCTGGGTGCGGGAGCTGATGGAGTCCGTCGTCGACGGCCAGCGGTGGGGTGTGTCGGCGGCGGCCGACGGCGGCGCGGACGGTTCGGCGTGGGCGCTGAAGAACGGCTGGCTGCGCCGCGGCACCACGGGGCTGTGGGTGGTCAACAGCATCGGACGGGTCTCGGCCGACGGCCGGGAGCGTCTGGTGGCGGTCGTGTCGCGGGGCAGCGCGACACGGGAGGAGGGGATCGCGCTGACCGAGGCGGCGGCGAGGGCGGCGGTGTCCGTGTTCGCGCGGACGGACGGGTCCGGCGCCGCTCAGTAGTCCTCGGGGCGTTCGCGGCGGCCCCGCCACAGGACGACGGCCGCGACGATCATGACGCCGCCCGCGCTGCCCGCCAGGGGCGCCGCCCAGGCCGACGTCCCGTCGTCGGAGGCGGGGGCGTCCGGGCCCGGGCCGAAGTACTCCTCGCCGTACGCCGCGGACTTCAGGCCCTGCGGCTTCAGCCGTCCGGCCGCCTCGATCGCGGCGGCGGGGTCGACGAAGCCGTAGCCGCGCGAGTCGTCGCGGCCGTCGGCGGGCGCGTTACGGGCCGTGTCCTCCAGGAGGCTCTTGACCTGGGCCGGGGTGAGGTCGGGACGGGCCGACTTCACCAGGGCGGCGGCCCCGGAGACGAAGGCGGAGGCGGCGCTGGTGCCCCAGCCCTCGTAGTAGCGGTGATCGGGGTCGGCGATGATCACGTCGACGCCGGGGGCGCTGACGGTGGCGTACCAGCGGCGGGTGGAGAAGGAGGCGCGGGTGCCGTAGCGGTCGACGGCGGTCGCGGCGATGACGCCCGGGTAGGCGGCCGGGTAGGAGACGTGGTCGCCCTTCTCGCCGCCGTTGCCGGCCGAGGCGACGACGACCACGCCCTTCCTCAGGGCGTACTGGATGGCCTCGTCCTCGGCGGGTTCGGGGTGGGCCGAGGCGGAGTCGTCGCCGAGGGAGAGGTTGATGACGTCGGCGCCGTGGTCGGCGGCCCAGCGGATGCCGTCGGCGAGGGCGTTGCCGCGGGTCTTGCGGGCCCGGGTGCGGGAGGGGTCGCCGTCCTCCAGGATGACGCGCAGGGGGAGGATCTTGGCCTCCGGGGCGACGCCCATGACGCCCTCGGAGTTGCCGGGCCCGTGGCCGTGTCCGGCGATGATCCCGGCCATGGCGGTGCCGTGCCGGGCCCAGGCGCGGTCGCCCTCGCTCGCGCCGAAGCCGACGAGGTCCTTGCCTTCGAGGACGTTGCCGGCCAGGTCCGGGTGGTCGGCCTCGACGCCGGTGTCCAGGACGGCGACGGTGACGCCGGCGCCCTTGGTGGTGCGCCACGCCTCCTGGGTGTGCATGGCGTCCAGGGCCCACTGCTGGGCGCGGATGCCGTCGGCGTGGGCGGCGGGCGCCGGGACGAGGACGAGCGCGGCGGCGAGGAGGAGGCTCAGGGCTCCCGTCGTACGGGGTCCGTTGGGGTTCACGAGGGGTGCTCCGTGGCGGGGCCGACGTTCTTGCGCAGGGCGCGTTCGACGCGGTCGGCGAGGCCCTGCGCCTCGTGGCCGAGGCCGGCCTGGGCGGGGGCCGAGCCGGCGCCGGTCTCCATGGCCTCCTCGGCGGGCTCGGGCTCGTCGACGGTGCGGCCGTCGGCCCAGCCGGAGACGGCGTAGACGACGACGGGCGCGTCGGTGAGGACCGAGACCGTCCACGAGGCACGCTGCGGCGCGCCGAACCCGGCGGCGACGGTGTCCTTCGCCGCGTACGGCAGCGGCATGAGGTCGGTGCGGCGGCCCAGGTCCTCCTTCTCGAACCGGCCGGCCAGCGCGGTCATGGCGGCGGCGTCGGCCTTGGCGAAGAGCAGGCCGACGGTGGTGACGTGGCTCTGGGTGGCGTCGGTGTAGGTGGCGCGCAGCAGGCGGGTGCACCCGACCGGGTCGAGGACCTTGGCGAGCAGCGGGTCGAAGGCACCGGCACAGTCGCCGTCCGGGGCGACGGCGACCCGGATCCAGGTGCGGTCGGCACCGCCGGGGCCGGCTCCCCGGCCCTGGACGGTGGGCGGGAAGAGCTGGTCGACCGGCACGCTGTGCCAGAGGTCCCCGGCCGCGGTGAAGGCGCTGCGCGCGCCGTCGTCCCCGGAGTCCCCGGCGAGCCAGCTGCCGGTGACGGCTCCGGTGACCAGTCCCAGCCCGAGCACCAGGCAGACGCCCGCGGCGACGGCCTGCGGGCGCCGCCGCCCGCCGAGCGCGCGGGGCCTCGCGTACCCGTCGTACCCCTCGGGCTCCCCGAACGACACCCGAGGCCGTCCGTCGCCCGACACGGTCGGGGCGGCCGGGGCCGTCCAGGACAGCGCGGGATCGGGTCCGGCGCCTGCCGGGTGCGGTCCTCCCGCGGTCGCCGGTACCGCCGCCGATGCCCGCTCGGGCCCGGGCTCCGGCTCCGGTTCCGGTTCCGCCGGGATCGGCCGGAGCCGCCTGGTCGTCTCGGACGCGCTCTCCGCGGGTGCGGCGGGGAAGCGGGGCGCCGTCCCGGAC
>MUMD01000064.1 GCA_002155895.1 Streptomyces rochei | reverse complement strand
GGACAGGCCGAACGCCGGGCCCGCTCCGTGCCACAGGGCCAGGTGGTACGGGTGGGCGGGCGTGGGGAACTGCTCGGCGTAGGCGCCGAGGAGTCCTTGGAGCCAGGGGACGCCGGGGCCGAGGACCAGGCCGGCGAGGGCGAGCAGGGCGGGAGGCGCGAGGAAGGCCGGCGACACGTCGTGCGCCTCGGTGTCCGGGGCGCCGGGCTTGCGGGCGAAGGCGCCCCACAGGTAGCGCAGGGTGTAGGCGGTGGTCAGGGCGGAGCCGACGACGGTCGCGGCGAGGGCCCAGCGGTCGGCGGTGCTCCCGTCCAGGAGGGACTGGAACGCGGCCTCCTTCGCGGTGAAACCCAGCAGGGGCGGTACGGCGGCCATGGACAGCGCCGCGAGCGCGGCGACGGCGCCGACCGCGGGCAGCCGGCTCCCGAGCCCGGAGAGTCTGCGCAGGTCGCGGGTGCCGGTGGCATGGTCGATGATCCCGGTGACCAGGAAGAGCGGGGCCTTGAAGAGGGCGTGGCCCAGGAGCATGGCGGTGGCGGCGAGGCCGGTGTCGTGGCGGCCCGCCCCGGCGAGGACGGTGAGGAACCCGAGCTGGCTGACCGTGCCGTAGGCGAGGACGAGCTTCAGGTCGTTGAGGCGCAGCGCCCGCCAGCCGCCCAGCAGCATCGTCGCGGAGCCCAGGACGAGCAGCAGCGGCCGCCAGGGCGTGACCTCGGCGAAGGCGGGGGCGAGCCGGGCGATGAGGTAGACGCCCGCCTTGACCATGGCGGCGGCGTGCAGATAGGCGCTGACCGGGGTGGGGGCGGCCATGGCGTTGGGCAGCCACAGGCTGAACGGCCAGATCGCGGACTTCGAGAGGGCGCCGACGAGGATCAGCACGATCGCCGTGGACAGCGCCGCCGACGGGGGCGGCGGCTCGGCGAGGATCGCCGAGATCCGGTAGGTGCCCGCCTCGTGCCCCAGGGTGAGCAGGCCGACGAGCATGGTCAGCCCGCCGAGGGTGGTGATCGTCAGTGCCTGAAGGGCGCTGCGCCGGTTGCGCTTGTGGTCGCTGGTCTGGCCGATCAGCAGGTAGGAGAAGACGGTCGTCAGTTCCCAGAAGATGTAGAGCAGGATCAGGTCGTCGGCGAGGACGAGGCCGAGCATCGCCCCGGCGAAGGCGAGGAGGCTTCCGGCGAACCTGCCCAGGTGCCGCGAGCGGTCGTCGAAGTACGAGGCGCAGTAGACCAGGACGAGGGTGCCGACTCCCGCGGCGAGCAGGACCATGAGTTCGGCGAGCGCGTCCAGCCGCAGGGCCCAGTCCACGCGGTAGGCCGGCAGCCAGGCCCGGACGGCGGTGTCGGCGCCGCCCGCGGCCGTCGTGCTCCACCGGGTGGCCGCCCAGACGGCCGTCGCGGCGGGCGGCAGGGCCAGTACGAGGAAGGCACGGGTGCCGCACCACCTCACCAGCGGCGCGGCGAAGAGCGCGAGCGCGAAGTGGCAGAGGATGAGCGCGGACACCCGACAGTGATATATCGGGCATCTCGCCTGAGCGTCCAGGCACGCCGCAGGGAACGCGATCGAGGGGCGGTTTCGGATTCCTCCGAAACCGCCCCTCGATCAACGACCGTCTCCGGTCGGGACGACAGGATTTGAACCTGCGACCCCTTGACCCCCAGTCAAGTGCGCTACCAAGCTGCGCCACGTCCCGTTGCCCGCCTGACCTGGGGTTTCCCCCGGTCGAACGCGCAGGAAAACCATACCGCACTCGGACCGGTGGTCGCGCATCGCTTTTCGGGCCGGGACCGGCCGGTCAGCACTTCTGCGCGCGGGAGGGCCCCGGCGCGCGGACCGCCGGCTCCGAGGAGGCCGCCGCGCCGTCGACCCGCTCCAGCCCCCGGACCGCCGGGATCAGCAGCAGGGCGGCGCACACGCCGAAACTCGTCACGCCGGCGACGAGCAGCACGTGGTCGGCGCCGAGGGCGGCGGCGGCCGGGCCGGCCAGGGCCTGGCCGACGGGCATCATCGCCAGCGAGCCCGCCACGTCGTAGGCGTGGACGCGGTTGAGCACGTCGGGCGGGACCTGGGTCTGCACGCTGGTCGCCCACATCACGCCCCAGAAGGACATCCCGGCCCCGGCGACCGCGGCACCGGCGGCCATGGCGGGTACGTCGAGCCCGGCGCCGACGCTCGCGGGGAACGCGGCGAAGCCGACCAGGGCGATCGCACCGGCGCGGAGCATGCGGCGGGGCCGCAGCCGCAGCGCCACGAGTCCGCCGACGACGGTGCCGGCCCCCAGGGCCGAATTGATCAAGCCGTAGGCGCGCGGTCCGTGGTCCCGCACCACCTCGGTCGCCACCAGGGGCACGGTCGGCCCCCAGACGGCGATCATGTACACGCACCAGACGGCGATGACGCCCCACAGCCACCGCCTGCCGCGGAACTCCCGCCATCCCTCCGCCAGGTCGGCGCGGAACGCCCCGGCGCCTCGGCGGGCCGCGGCGCGCGCGCCCGGGACGGGCGGCGGCAGCCGGAGCAGCAGCAGGCACAGGGCGCTGACGGCGTACGTGGCGGCGTGGGCGGCGAAGACCCCGCCGGGCGAGGCGAAGCCGACCAGGAGGCCGGCGACGGCGGGGCCGGCGAGCTGGGCGGCGGACTCGGCGACGCGTATCGCGCCGTTGGCGCCCTGCACGTCGGAGGCGAGTCGGGGCACGGTGCCGGCGACGCCGGGCTGGAAGACCGCGCCCGCGACGCCGTTGACGAACCCGATGGCGCAGATCTGCCAGAGCACGACGTGGCCGGAGAAGAACAGGGCGGCGGCCAGGGCCTGGGTGCCCAGCCGCACCAGATCGGCGCCGATCATCAGCTTGCGGGTGCTGAAGCGGTCGGCGAGGACTCCCCCGAAGACGACCAGTCCGGCGAAGGCGGCGGCGGTCGCGGCCATGGCGAGTCCGACCGCGCCCGCCCCGTACCCGTGCTGGAGCAGTCCGGCGGCGAGCGCGACCGGGAGCATGGTGTCTCCGAGCCGGGCGATCGCCCGCGCGGTGAAGAACAGTGCGAAGTCCCGCGACCAGACGCCCCGCGCCGCCTTTCCGCTCGCCGCCCGCTCCCGCCCGGCCTGCGACGACGTCCCCGCCATCCCGCGTCATCCCCTCCCCGGCCGGCTCCGTCGGCGTCCGCGCCCCGCTGCCTGTGCCCGTCCCCCGCGCGTCGTGCTCCTGGCAGCCGGAGCCCCCCTCCGGCCCCGGCTGCCACGCATGTCCCCGGATCATGCCACGGGGCACTGACAACGCCCGAAAGGTTTTCAGCCCTCGAACTCCCCGGGCCCTCCGGCCGGCAGCCCCAGCCTCGGATGGGCTTCCAGCAGCCGGGTCGGCGCCGCCTGGCGCCAGGAGTCGGCGAGGATGTCGCGCAGCTCGTCCTCGCCCTCCAGCGCCGCGAGGCGGGCCCGCACCCACGCGAACTGCGCCTCGTGACCGGCGATCCAGAACTTCTCCGGCTCGGCCAGCACCAGTTCGTCGCGCTCCTCCTTGGGGCAGCGCACCGCGAGGGAGGTCTCGTCCTCGGGCAGCGTGGCGAACATCTTCCCCGCCACCCGGAACGTGGGCATGCTCCAGGCGGTCTTCTCCGTCGTGTCCGGCAGGGACAGGGCGATACGGCGTACGTCTTCTGCGTCCGGCATGTCAGGCACCGTAGCCGCCGCCACTGACAATCACCCGGCGGCGGAGGGGACGCCGACCCGCTTGAAGTAGAGGGTCGTCGGCCGCAGCTCGCCCCCCGGGTCGGCGGCGTAGTCGGGGATCGTCCCGGCCCGGGTCCATCCCGCCGAGCGGTACAGGTGCTCGGCGGGGCTGCCGGTCTCGGTGTCGAGGTGGAGGAGGGTGAGTCCGGCCGCGGCGGCCGCCTCCTCGGCGGTGGCCAGGAGCCCGCGGCCCACTCCCCTGCCGCGCGCCTCGCGGGACACCATGAGCTTGACCAGCTCCGCGCGGTGGCGGCTGTTGGGCTTGTCGGGCAGCGCGAGGCTCACGGTCCCGGTCACCCGCTCGCCCTCCCGCGCCACCCACACGGCGAGCCGGCCGGCGGCCACGTCGGCGGCCCGTCCGCGCCACCACGCGGCGGCCTCCTCGTGGCCCAGCGGGGCGAGGAATCCGACGGAGGCGCCGCCGGCGACCGTGTCGGCCAGCAGACCGGCCAACCCGTCCAGCCGCGCCGTCAGTTCCCGCTCGTCGACCCGGATCACCCTCACGGCAGCACCACCGCCAGGGCGTAGCGCACGGCTGACGGCCCGGCGCACCGGAAACGCGTCGGCCCCCACACCCGCATCCGCAGGCAGTCCCCGGTGGCGAGGTGGTGGGCGACGTCCTGGGCCGTGATCTCCAGGGCGCCCTCCAGCACCCACACGTGCTGTTCGAGCCCGGGCACGGGCGGCCGGTCGTAGGCGATGTCGGCACCCGCGGCGAGGCGCCCCTCGACCAGTTCGCCGCGCAGCCCGGCGTGCGGCGGGGACACCGAGCGGCGCACGAACCCGGCCGACCGGTCCTCCCACACGGGCTGTTCGGCGGCCCGCACCAGCAGCGCGGGTTCCGCCTCGACCTCGCTGAGCAGCCGGGACATGGTCCGGCCGTAGACCGCGCAGAGGCGGTTGAGGAGGGAGGCGGTGGGGCTGGTCTCGGCCCGCTCGGTCCTCGACAGCGTGGACCGGCTCAGCCCGGTGCGCTCCGCCAGTTCCTCCAGGGACCAGCCGCGTTCGGCGCGCAGTTCGGCCAGCCTCGCGGCGAGGCGGGCGTCCACGGGATCGACGTCGTCTCTCATATCCGGGAAGTTATCCCGAAGATGAGACGCCCGTGTTACGGAAGCCTCACGCCCGCGCCGCCTCGCCGAGCGCGTCGAGCACCGGGCGGATCAGCGGGTGCTCCTCGGCGCCCCGGCGTACGGCGGCGAAGACGCGGCGGGTGGGCGCCACTCCGTCGACGGGGCGGACGACGACACCGGTGAGGTCGGTGCCGTGCAGTGCCGAGCGCGGTACGAGCGCCACGCCCACGTCGGCGGAGGCCAGGGACACCACCGCGCGGAAGTCGTCCGAGGAGTGCTCCATACGAGGCTGGAAGCCGGCGTTCTCGCAGGCCAGGACGACGACGTCGTGGCACGGGTTGCCCGGGTAGGGGCCGATCCAGGGGTCCTTGGCCAGCTCGGCGAGCGGGACCTCGGCGGCGTCGGCGAGCCGGTGGGTGATCGGGACGACCGCGTCGAAGGGCTCGGCGTACAGGGGCACGTGGGTCAGGCGCGGGTCGTCGGCGGGCGGGGCCCCTCGGTACTCGACGGCGACCGCCACGTCGACCTGCCGGTCCAGGACCATCGGCAGGCTGGCGTCGCCCTCCGCGTCCTGGACGCGGATGCGGATACCGGGCGCCGACTCGGCGAGGCGGGCCAGGGCCGGCGCGACGACCAGGGCGATGCCGGTGGCGAAGGAGGCGACGGTCACCGTGCCGGCCTCGCCCGAGCCGTAGGCGGCCAGCTCGGCCTCGGCCCGTTCCAGCTGGGCGAGGACGGCGTTGGTGTGGCTGAGCAGGATCTCCCCGGCCGGGGTGAGCCGCACGCCCTTGGCGCCGCGCTCGACCAGGCGGTGCCCGGTCTCCTGTTCCAGGGCGGCGAGCTGCTGGGAGACCGCGGAGGGGGTGAGGTACAGCGCGGCGGCGGCCGCCGTCACGGTGCGGTGGTCCGCCACCGCTCGCAGGATGTGCAGCCGCCGCGCTTCGATCACGGGATCGATTCTCTCACCGGTGGGCCCGCGTCACGCACGCGTCAGGCGTCCAGCTCGGCCCGCGCGGCCACGAAGGCGTCCACCGCGCGGTTCACGTCCTCGGTGGAGTGGGCGGCGGACAGCTGTACGCGGATGCGTGCCTGGCCCTGGGGCACGACCGGGTAGGAGAAGCCGATCACGTAGACCCCGCGCTCCAGCAGCAGCTCCGCCATGCGGCCGGCCCGCGCCGCGTCGCCGATCATGACGGGGGCGATGGCGTGGTCGCCGGGGAGGATGTCGAAGCCCTCCTCGGTCATCCGGCGCCGGAACAGGGCGGTGTTCTCGGCGAGCCGCACCCGCAGGTCGTCGGCCGACTCCAGCAGGTCGAGCACCTTGAGGGAGGCGGCGGCGATCACCGGGGCGAGGGTGTTGGAGAACAGGTACGGGCGGGACCGCTGGCGCAGCAGGGCGACGATCTCGGCGCGGGCGGCGACGTAGCCGCCGGAGGCGCCGCCGAGGGCCTTGCCGAGGGTGCCGGTGATGATGTCGACGCGGTCCATGACCCCGTGCAGTTCGGGGGTGCCGCGCCCGCCGGGGCCGACGAAGCCGACGGCGTGCGAGTCGTCGACCATGACCATGGCGTCGTAGCGGTCGGCCAGGTCGCAGATCTCGGCGAGCGGGGCGACGTAGCCGTCCATGGAGAAGACGCCGTCGGTGACGATCAGCTTGCGGCGGGCGTCGCCGGCGGCCTTGAGCTGGGTCTCCAGGTCGGCCAGGTCGCGGTTGGCGTACCGGAAGCGCTTGGCCTTGGACAGGCGGATGCCGTCGATGATGGAGGCGTGGTTGAGGGCGTCGGAGATCACCGCGTCCTCGGGTCCCAGGAGGGTCTCGAAGACGCCGCCGTTGGCGTCGAAGCAGGAGGAGTAGAGGATCGTGTCCTCCTGGCCGAGGAAGGCGGAGAGCCGGGCCTCCAGTTCCTTGTGGACCTCCTGGGTGCCGCAGATGAAGCGGACGGAGGCCATGCCGTAGCCCCAGCGGTCCAGCGCCTCGTGGGCCGCGGCGACGACCTCGGGGTGGTCGGCGAGGCCGAGGTAGTTGTTGGCGCAGAAGTTGAGCACCTCGCCGGGACGGCCGCCCGCGGTGACGTTCACGGTCGCGGACTGCGGGGTGCCGATGACCCGCTCGGGCTTGTGCAGGCCGGCGGCGCGGATCTCGTCGAGGGTGGCGCGCAGGTCGTCGCGCACGGAGTCGAACATCTCTCAGGCTCCTAGGAAGGCAGTTGGCTTACGCGGTGACGTACGCGGTGGCTCACGCGGTCCAGTCGAGGATGACCTTGCCGCCCTTGCCGCTGGCGGCGTCGGCGAAGGCGGCCTCGAAGTCGCGGTGGCCGTAGCGGCCGGTGATGACGGGGGCGAGGTCGAGGCCGCCTTCGAGCAGCACCGACATGGCGTACCAGGTCTCGAACATCTCGCGGCCGTAGATGCCCTTGACGGTGATCATCGAGGTGACGATCCGGGCCCAGTCGACGGGGAACTCCTCGGCGGGCAGGCCCAGCATCGCGATCCGGCCGCCGTGCGTCATGTTGGCGATCATGTCGCGCATGGCCTCGGGGCGGCCGGACATCTCCAGGCCGATGTCGAAGCCCTCCCGCAGGCCCAGCTCCCGCTGGCCGTCGGCGATGGACACCTTGGAGACGTCGAGGGCGAGGCTCACGCCGACCTTGAGGGCCAGGTCCAGCCGCTCCTGGCTGACGTCGGTGATCATGACGTTGCGCGCCCCGGCGTGCCGGGCGACGGCGGCGGCCATCAGACCGATCGGTCCGGCGCCGGTGATGAGGACGTCCTCGCCGACCAGCGGGAACGACAGGGCGGTGTGCACGGCGTTGCCGAACGGGTCGAAGATCGCGGCGACGTCGAGGTCGACGGGGACGCGGTGCACCCAGACGTTGGACGCGGGCAGGGCCACGTACTCGGCGAAGGCGCCGTCCCTTCCGACGCCGAGGCCGACGGTGGCGCGGCACAGGTGGCGCCGTCCGGCCAGGCAGTTGCGGCACTTGCCGCAGACGAGGTGTCCCTCGCCGCTGACGCGGTCGCCGGTCTTGATGTCGGTGACGTCGCGGCCGGTCTCGACGACCTCGCCGACGAACTCGTGGCCGACGACGAGCGGGGTGCGGATGGCCTGCTGCGCCCAGCCGTCCCAGGCCCGGATGTGCAGGTCGGTGCCGCAGATGCCGGTGCGCAGCACCTTGATGAGTACGTCACCGGGTCCGACGGCGGGCTCGGGCACGTCCGCGAGCCACAGCCCGGGCTCCGCCTTCTCCTTGACCAGCGCCTTCAACGCTACGGCTCCTGACGGGGGTGAGGTCCCGGCGCCGGGCACGCCGAGGCGGCCCGCGTCCGGGGAGGGGAGGGGAATCGCACAGCAATCTGCCGTACGAGACGGTCCCCGGTCCATCGAGCCTTTCTTAAGCCCGGCCGCAGCTTTCCTTCACGCCGGCCGCGCCCGGGGGCCGCCGGGCCTGCGATTCACAGTGGCAGCCCGTCCTCGGCGCTGCGTTCGATGCGTCGCACCAGATCCGCCGCCGTCGACTTGATCGTGGCCAGACCCGCCGTCCCCCAGGTGCGGGGCCGCACGTCGGACGCGGAGACCGTGCCCAGCACCGTGCCCGTGCTGTCGATGAGCGGGGCGCCGAGGTAGGAGCGGATGCCGAACGCGTCGACCACGGGGTTGCCGGCGAAGCGCGGGTAGTCGCGCACGTCCTCCAGGACCAGCGCCTTGCGCCGGACCACCACGTGGGGGCAGAAGCCGTGATCGCGGGGCTGGACGCGGCCGAACTCGGGGCTGGTGCCGTCCCCGTGGGTCACCGGCGGGACCTCGGGCACCCGCAGGCCCGCGAAGAACTGCCCACCCTCCACGAGGAAGTTGACCATCGCGTACGGCGCCTCGGCGAGGTGGGCGAGGTGTGCCGCGAAGGTGTCGAGGGCCGGGTCCGGGCGCTCCACCAGGCCGAGCCGGCGCAGCCGTCGCACCCGGGCCGGGGCCTCCCGGTCCTCGGGGGTGAGCAGCAGGCGTCCGACCGGGCGTGGCGGGTCGTAGCTCATGGGCGGGCTCCGGCGCCGTACCCCGTGGTGGGGGCCGGGGTGTGGTCGATGAGGTGGCGTACGAGGGTGAGCAGCGTCTGCACCCCGGAACTGGAGATCCGCGCGTCGCAGCGCACGATGGGGATCTCCGGGTGCAGGTCCATCGCGGCGCGCACCTCCTCGGGGTCGTAGCGGTGGGCACCGTCGAACTCGTTGATCGCGACGATGAAGCCGAGGCCGCGCTCCTCGAAGAAGTCGACGGCGGCGAAGGACTCGTCCAGCCGGCGGGTGTCGGCGATGATCACGGCGCCGAGGGCGCCCTCGCACAGTTCGTCCCACATGAACCAGAAGCGTTCCTGGCCGGGTGTCCCGAACAGGTACAGCACGTGTTCCGGGTCGAGGGTGATGCGGCCGAAGTCCATGGCCACGGTCGTCTCGAGTTTGTTCTCGATTCCGTCGAGGTTGTCGGTGGCGGCGCTGACCGTGGTGAGCAGTTCCTCCGTGCTCAGCGGCGCGATCTCGCTGACCGCGCCGACGAAGGTCGTCTTGCCCACCCCGAACCCGCCCGCCACGAGGATCTTCAGCGCGGTGGGGAAGGGGTCGGTGGTGTCGTGGCCGGATCCTGGTCCGGATCCGCGGCCGTAGTCAGAGCTGTCGTCGTAGTCCATCGAGCACTGCCTCCAGAAGGGCCCGGTCCGTGGGGTCGTGGTGGAACGCGGCGGGGGGTTTGGTGGTCAGCGCGCCGCAGTCGACGAGGTCCGACAGCAGCACTTTGGTGACTGCCACGGGAAGCCTCAGATGAGCGGCGAGCTCGGCGACCGGGAGGGGCGCCCGGCACAGGTCGAGTGCCTGCGCGTGCTCGGGACCGAGGTAGCCGAGGGGGGTCGCCCCCGTGGCCATCACCTGGGACATCAGGTCGAGCGCGACGGTGGGCCGGGTACGGCCGTTGCTCACGGTGAAGGGGCGCACCAGCCGACCGGCCGCGTCGTCGAGCCAGGGCCCGTCGCCGGCCGCGGCCACCCTCAAGGCCTCATCGCCGGTGGTTCGACGGCGTGCTGCCGGGGAGCGGTGACGAGGTAGGGGCGGACGCTCTTGACGAGCATCGCCATCTCGTAGCCGAGCACGGCCGCGTCGGCCTCCCGGCCGGCGAGTACGGCGAGGCAGGTGCCGGAGCCGGCGGTCGTGACGAAGAGGAGGGTCGAGTCGAGTTCGACGACGACCTGCCGTACGTCGCCGCCGTCGCCGAAGCGGACGCCGGCGCTGCGGCCGAGGGAGTACAGGCCGGACGCCAGTGCCGCCATGTGGTCGGCGCTGTCCGCGTCGAGGCCGTGGACGGACTTCACCAGCCCGTCGCAGGACAGGAGCACCGCACTGCTCGTGTGCGGTACGCGCTGCACGAGGCCGCTCATCAGCCAGTCGAGGTCGGACACTTGGCTGGTCGGCGCATCGCTCGCCATGGTGGATCGACTCCTTGGGGTACGAAGGTCTGCGGGAGCGCTGGTCGTGGGGGTGGACGTGGGGAGTGGGCCGGTGGTGGG
>MUMD01000638.1 GCA_002155895.1 Streptomyces rochei | reverse complement strand
GCGCAGGGCTGCTGACGTGCGGGGAGTGGACCGGCGGTCGGTGCGGGGACGGGGGGAGACGGGGAGAGGACACGGTGGGACGGTGCCCGCGTGGTCGGCGTACGCCCGCGTGAAGACGGGGATTCGTTGCGCTCCGCTTCCGTTCGAGTGCGGGAAGTTGTCCACAGGCCGGTACGCAATCTTGACGGAGCGGTGCGAACGGGGCGACTCTGGGCGGGTGCCGGAGGGCCTCGGGGAGGGGGCCTTCGACGGCACACCAGGGGGGCGGATGGCCATTGGGGAGGCCGGTCCGGGTTCGGCGCGGGATGGTTCGCGGCCGGAGAAGCGGCTGGAAGAGACCATGCGCGGCCGGCTCGGCCGGGAATGCGTGTACGTACCGTCGTGCCGTTTCGGGCTGTACGCGGCACTGCGGCACTGGTGCCCGCCGGGCGGCCGGGTGCTGATGTCGCCGGTCAACGACGACGTGATCTTCTTCGTCGTGCTCGCGGCCGGACTGCGGCCGGTGCAGGCGCCGTTGGATCCGCGGGACGCGTCCATCGACATCGACGCCGTGCCCGAGGACGTGTGGGGCTCCCTGTCCGCCGTGCTGACGACGAACCTGTACGGCAATCCGGACCCGGCGCCCGCCCTGCGGGCCCGCTGCGACGCGCTGGGCATCCCGTTGCTGGAGGACGCGGCGCACGCCATCGGCAGCGAGGTGGGCGGGCGGCCGGTGGGCTCCTGGGGCGACGCCTCCGTCTTCAGCCTGTCCAAGCACGTCGGGGCCAAGGCCGGGGGCATCCTCGCGGTCGCCGACCCGGGACTGCGCGAGGCCCTGGAGAAGGCCGGCGACGACCTGCTGCTGCCGCGCCGCGCCACCGCCGAACTCGCCTATCTGGTACGTCCGTACGCGGAGGCCGCCGTGCGCGGTCTGCGGCTGCGGCGGGCCGCCTGGGCCACGATGCGGCTGCTGGGACTGATGGAGCGCGAGGAGATCCGGATGCCGCTGCGGCCGCGGGAGCTGGCCCGCGCGGTCGCCTCGGAGCCCGGCCTGGACGCGCACGACCCCTGGGTCCGCGTCGACATGCACGACTACCGGTTGCGGTCCGGCCGGCTGCGGCTGCGGCGTATCGAGCGCAGGCTCGACCGGCTGGACGACGTCCTCGACGCCTGCCGGTCGGGGACACAACTGCTGCGGTCGACCCGCTGGGGGCAGCCCGCCGGCGGACGACCGGACGCTCCCGCGCAGCCGCTGTTCCGGGTGCCGCTGCTCGTGGCCGACCGGGACGCCGCGATGCGTGCGCTGGCCCGGCGCGGCATCGTCGTCGGCTACCTCTACGACCCGCCGCTGGACGACTACGCCGGCGCGGCCTTCACCGATCCGTCCCCGTCGCCCGAGGGGGCGCGCTGGTTCGCGCGGCACGCGCTGCCGGTGGACCCGCTGCGGGCCCGCGCGGTGATCGCGGCGCTGGAGGAGTCCGGGGTGGGGCCGGCCGAGGCACCGGAAGGGCTGGTTCCGTCCGGTGGCTGAGACCCAGGTGCACGAGACGGCCGCGGCGCCCGCGAGCGACGGTCCGACGCCGGCCGCCGACGGGCGCGGCGGTGACTCGCTCTTCAAGAACGCCTACTTCCTCATGCTCAGCACCGGTGTGTCCGCCGTGCTCGGCCTGGGCTTCTGGCTCGTGGCCGCCCGCTACTACTCGGAGGAGGCCGTCGGGCAGGGCTCCGCGGCCATCGCCGCGATGCGGTTGCTGGCCAGCATCACGGCGACCACGATGATCGGCGCCGTCGTCCGTTTCGTGCCGCGGGCCGGCCGTGCGACCGGGGGGCTGGTGTGGCGCGCGTACGCGGCCAGTTCGGTGGTCGTCGCCCTGGCCGCCGTCGTCTTCCTGCTCACCCTCGACCTGTGGGGCGCGTCGTACGCCCCGCTGGGCTCGGCGGGAGCGGGCGCCCTGTTCGTCGCGGCCTGTGTGGCCTGGGCGCTGCTCACCCTCCAGGACGGTGTGCTGACCGGGCTGCGCAAGGCGGAGTGGGTGCCCGCCGGGAACGCGGTGTTCTCGGTCGGCAAGCTGGTCCTGCTCGCCGTCTTCGCCACCACGCTGCCGGTGCTCGGCATCTTCGTCTCCTGGGCCGTGGCCATCGCCTTCTCCACGCTGCCGCTCGGCTGGCTGATCTTCCGGCGCCTCATCCCGCGCCAGGCCGCCGCCGACCACGACGTGGAGCCGCCCAAGGTCCGCGAGATGGGGCGCTTCCTGGCCGGGGACTCGCTGGGGGCGCTCTTCAGCCTCGCGATGATCAACCTGCTGCCGGTGATGGTCGCGGTCAACTTCACCGCCGCGGAGAACGGCTACTTCTACGTCGCCTACACCGTCGGCGGCACCATGGAGTTCATGGCCATCAACATGGCCTCCTCCCTCACCGCCCACGCCTCGCACGACCCGCGCCGCCTCGCCGACGGCGTCCGCGGGGCGCTGCGCCGCATGACGCTGCTGCTGGTGCCGGTCGTCCTGGTGCTGATCGTCCTCGCCCCGCAGATCCTGGCGCCCTTCGACGAGGACTACGCCGAGCACGGTTCCACGGTGCTGCGGCTGCTGGCCCTCGGGGCGCTGCCGCGCATCGTGGTCGAGCTGTACATCGGCGTGCTCCGCGTCCAGGGGCGCACCGGCGTGCTCGCCGCGGTGCAGGGCACCATGTGCGTCCTCGTCCTGGGCAGCGCGGCGGTGCTGTTCACGCCGGCCGGGATCGCCGGCGCCGGGTGGGCGGTGCTGGGCGGTATGACCGTGGTCGCCGTCGGCTGTGTTCCCGGGCTGCGCGCGGTCCTGCGGGGCGGCGACGGCGGCGGGCCCGGGGCCGGGCACCCCGCACGCTCCGGACCGTCCGACGGTGCCGGTGTGGGGGCCGGCCGCGAGAGCGGGCCCGACGCCGCCTACGGCACCCGGTGGGCCCGGTTGAACGCCACCGCCGGGTACGGCACGAGCTGGGCGCGGCGGGCGGCGTACGAGCACGGCTCCCCGCAGGAGGCGGCGCGGGAGGACACGGTCACGCTGTTCATAGGGCGCCCGGGGTACGAGCGGGAGGCCCTGGAGGCGGACCCCCTCGCGGTGATCGTCCGGCGGCCCCGGGACCGTGACACCGGGGTGACGCCCGGGGCGGAGACCGACGCGGTCCACGACGACGCCACGGCCGCGCGGCGCGCCGAGCCTTCCGAGCCGGCTGAGTCAACTGGGTCCGCTGAGATCGCCGAGTCCGCCGTCCCGGCCGGAGGAGCAGCGGCGGGCGGGGTCGAGGCCGGTGGGATCGGCCCGGTTCCCGAGCGGCTGCTGCGCCCCGCCCTGTGGCTGCTGCTCGGCATCGCCGCGGTCGTCCTCCTGGTGGCCGCGCGTGAACTGCCGTGGCTGGGCGGCGGCATGACCGAGACCCAGCTGACCGGACGGGAGCTGCTGCGGGGGCTGCCCCTGCCGGCACTGGTCGCGGGCGCCCTGCTCCTCGTGGTGTTCGTGGCGTCCGTGACGCTGTGCGTCGCGACCGATGCCCGGTTGCCCGGCGCCGCGTTGGGGGCCGCCGTCCTGACCCTGTACGCGGCACCCGTCGCCCTCGGCCGGGAACCGGAGGCGGTCGGTGGGGTGTTCTACACCGAGACGGCCGGTTTTCTGGCGGAAGCGGCGGGTCTGGACGGTCCCGGCCCCCTGCTGCGCTGGGCGCCGCTCGTCCTGCAGTTGCTCTGTCTCGTACCGCTGTGGACGCTGCTCGCGAAGGCGGCCGGCGACCGGTTGTCGTGGCAGGGGCGCTGGGGGGTTCTGTATCTCGCCGCGGTGGCGGGCTGGGTCTGGCGTGCGGAGCTGGCGCCCCTGGCGCCGCCGCTCCTCCTGCTGCTGGGCCTCGCCGCCCTGCTCCTGTCGCTGCGCCGCCCGGTGCCGGTGAGCACCCCGGACGGGACGGAGCACCACCCGCACCGCACCAGACCGAACGGCACATCCAGGGACTGATCGAGCACAGAGCCGAATCGTCAGGGGGGGAACCGTCGTGCGTCCGCCAGCAACACCACGGGAGAGATCCGTACCGGAGCCCGCGCCCGGGCCGGAAGCCACGGACGGGTCGCACCGGGCCGCACCGACGCCTCCGGACGCGCCGGAGACCGCCGACGGGACCGGCGCCACGAGCGACCCGGCACCCCGCGCGGCGCAGGAACCGCCGACACCGGCGGCCTCGCCGGAGCCGCCCACGACGGTCTCCCGGAAGCAGGCCGCCAAGGCCGCGGCGACCTCACCGGACCCGACCACCGGGCGCTCGCCGCAGTCACCCACCGCGACCGCCTCGGACCCGGTCACCGCGACCGCCTCGGACCCGGTCACCGCGGCCTCGCAGGAGTCGGCCGCCACAGCCTCGGAGGAGGCGTCCGTCCGGCCCGGCCGGGCGGCCACCGCGCGCGCCCACCACCCCACCGCCCGGGAGCCCTCCACCAC
>MUMD01000637.1 GCA_002155895.1 Streptomyces rochei | reverse complement strand
CTTCGCAACGACCACCACGCGTGGATCACGCCGAGATCGACGTCGGTGCCGTAGCCGGCGATGACGTCGTCGAGGTGCTCCTCGTGTCCGAGGGTGAAGGTGGCGAGGTCGTACAAGGCGTCACCCTGACCCGCCTCGGACCAGTCGATGATGCCGGTGACCTCGTCGCCGTCGNNAGGCCCTCGGCGAGCCGGTCGACGGTCCGCCGAGGCGCCCCAGCGTCGTGCCCGGCAGTGCGGCGATCGCGAGCACGGGCGGGTTGCACCAGAGCACCTGCGGGGTCGGGACCGGCGCGAGGGACATCGCCTCGACCTCGGCCTCGATGCGCGCCCGATCGGCGTCCACCTTCAGGAACATGTCGCCGACGCGCAGGGTCGCGCGCTCGGAATGGGCGACGACGACTCTGACCTCATCCATGGGCGACCAGTATCCCCGGGATGTGCGCCGACGTCGTCAGCCTCGTCGCGCATCATCGAGGACGAAAGCGGCTTGACCGGCCACGACTTCGAGGTGGCCTGCGCCAGCCCACCCGAACCGGTGACCCGGCCCGAGGTCAGTCCGCGTACACGAGGACCAGGCACAGAGCCGCGAACGGCACGACGGACACGCCGAGCAGTGTCAGCGCCGCCGGGACCGCCGCCGTCAGTCGCTCCCTGCTCCTGCGCCGGCCTGAGCGGAACACCACACCCGCCAGGACGAGCGGCAGCGCCAACAGGGCGAGGAAGATCGCCGGTGCCGAGAACCGGCTGAACGCGGTGGTGCCGCTGTCGGTGACCAGATGCCAAGCGGTCGTCCCGAAGACCACGGCCGGGCCGGCCAGCAGGGCGAACGAGAGGGCCGATGCCACCGCGACGGTCAGCCCTTCGGTCAGCCGTTCGCCACTCGTCCGCTCCCGGCGGACTTCCGCCGTCCCGCTGTCCCCCATGCCCGTTGCCCCAACTGTCGCAGGTCGGTGTCGTCAGCACTCCCGATGAGCCACTCAGCCCGTGACCGGCAGAGAACGGCAGCGGGGAAGGCCGAGGCGACAGACGTGATGATCTCACGAGAACACCGAGCCGTCGGAGCCCGGCGCTGGCTTCCGGATTCCGCTGCTGTCGGCTCGGTCAGTCGAGGAAATCGGCCAGTCGGTCGTTCAGTTGCTCGGGTGTGGTGAGAGGGAGGGAATGGTGGGTGGCGCCCGGGAGTACCGCCACCTCGGCCTGGGGGAGTGCGCGGCGGGCGCGGTCGGCCACCCGGTGGGTGCGGTGGGTGCGG
>MUMD01000636.1 GCA_002155895.1 Streptomyces rochei | reverse complement strand
CGCGCCGGTCGCGGCGGCGGCCCTGCGCATGCCGCGTTCGAAGGCGGGGACCGCGGTGTTCCGGCCCCAGACGGTGTCGGAGTCGTAGCCCAGACCACCGCAGGCCAGCTTGCCGGCGAAGTTCGGGTTGTCGCGGAAGTCGGGGCCGATGGGGCTGGGGTAGCCCATGAGGACGAGCCGGTAGTCCCCGTCCGCGTAACCGGCGTCCCGCATCACGCTCTTCAGGTCCCGTACGGTCTGCTCGACCTTGGGCACGAGAGCGTCGACCCGCGCCTGCCAGCCCGGGGCGTACTTGGGTTCGCAGGGGCCCTGGCTGAGCAGGTAGCGCGTGACACAGTCGGTCATGACGGGGCCNNNNCGCCGACGCGGATGTTCCCGGTGTACGCGCCGGAGCACGAGACGTCGAAGGTGAGGTCGGCGGGGATGCCGGTGCGGTGGATCGCTGCCTCCGGTGAGCGGTGACACCAGTTGTCGGGACCGTTGGTGCCCGGTTCGTAGGTCCCGATTCCCTCGCCGGAGATCTCGCTGTCGCCGAGGGAGACCAGGCTGGTCCTGCGGTCGTCGAAGGGGCGCTCGGCCGGGCTCCCGTAGATCTCCGTGGCCTCGGCGGCACGGATGGCCTCCANNCACCGATCACGGCCACTGCGGCGGCGGTCGCCGTCAGCCAGCGGTGTCTGTGCCGAGTGCTCTTCACTGCACCTCCCGGTGATGGGTTACCGAGGGTTTTACTGGCCGGTAAGCCCCGGGGGAACCCTTGGAACAAGACAACTGTTCAACTTTCACGCCGAGTGACGAACGGGCCGTTGCATTCCGGTGCTTCACGGCCGGACGTGGCGTCGAACGGGTGTCTGTCTTGCGCGCCCCGAGAACGGGCGAGCACAGTATGGAATCGAGTGGTCACGCAGTGCGCGCGAACAGGGGGAGCGTATGACCAAGCTGAGGGCACGTCCGAGGGGCTTCACGATGCCGGCCGCCCTGGCTGCCGCCTGCGGCTTGCTGCTGGTGACCGCCGCGCCGGCGAGTGCCGAAGTGAAGTCCACCTGCGGCACCTACATCTGCGTCGCCACCGCGTACCAGGGCCGTGACTACGTCCAGGACATCACCGTCACC
>MUMD01000635.1:1887-2463 GCA_002155895.1 Streptomyces rochei | reverse complement strand
GTCCACCCCCTCCTCCCGCCCGAGTCCCGGACGGCCGTCCAGCGGATCATGACCCAGGGCGCGGGCGTGCTGCGCTCGGCCGACTCGCTCTCCCGCGCGGCGCGACGGCTCGACGACCTCCACACCGAGGCCCGCGACGCCCTGCACGAGAACGGCAAGACCTCCGAACCGGGCGTCGACACCTGGGAGGCCACCAATCTCCTCTGCGTGGCCCGCGTCCTGGTGGCGGCGGCAGCCCGGCGGGAGGAGACGCGCGGCTGTCACTGGCGGGAGGACCGCGCCGACCGCGACGACACCGCGTGGCGCCGCCACATCGTCGTACGCCTGAACCCGGACCGCACCCTCGCCGTGCACACCACGGACACGCCAGAATTCCCCCCGACCATCCCCACTCCCCAGCCGACGCGGCGCCCCCAGGAGCAGTGACAGCAGTGAACACCCCCGACCTTCCCCTCGCCTCCGGCGGAGGCTGCGGCGACGGCTGCGCCTGCGGCGCGGACACCGACGAAGACACCTACATGGAGTGCGGCCTCGACCCGGCCCTCGCGGCGCTCCTGCTGGACTCCGGCCTCGACC
>MUMD01000635.1:0-1847 GCA_002155895.1 Streptomyces rochei | reverse complement strand
CCGTCACCACCCGCACCCGCGACATCCTCACCGCCGAACGCAGCGCGCTGAACCTCCTGTGCCGCCTGTCGGGCATCGCGACCGCCACGCGCGCGTGGGCGGACGTCCTGGACGGCACGAAGGCCAAGGTCCGCGACACCCGCAAGACAACCCCCGGCCTGCGCAGCCTGGAGAAGTTCGCGGTCCGCTGCGGCGGCGGCGTCAACCACCGCATGTCCCTCTCGGACGCGGCGCTGGTCAAGGACAACCACGTGATCGCGGCCGGCGGCGTGGCGGCGGCCTTCGAAGCCGTCCGCGAGCGCTTCCCCGACGTCCCCATCGAGGTCGAGGTCGACACCCTGCACCAGCTGCGCGAAGTCCTCGACGCGGGCGCCGACCTGATCCTCCTGGACAACTTCACCCCCGCCGAGTGCGAGGAGGCCGTCGCCCTGGTCGCCGGTCGGGCCGCCCTGGAGGCATCCGGCCGCCTCACCCTCGACAACGCCAAGGCGTACGCCACCACCGGCGTCGACTACCTGGCCGTGGGAGCCCTGACCCACAGCTCCCGCATCCTGGACATCGGCCTGGACCTGCGAGCGGCGGAGTAGAGCCCATGCTGCTGACGATCGACGTAGGAAACACCCACACCGTCCTGGGCCTCTTCGACGGCGAGGACATCGTCGAGCACTGGCGCATCTCCACGGACTCGCGCCGCACGGCCGACGAGCTGGCGGTCCTCCTCCAGGGCCTGATGGGCATGCACCCGCTCCTCGGCGACGAGCTGGGCGACGGCATCGACGGCATCGCCATCTGCGCGACGGTCCCCTCCGTCCTCCACGAACTCCGCGAGGTCACGCGCCGCTACTACGGCGACGTCCCCGCGGTCCTCGTGGAGCCGGGCGTGAAGACGGGTGTCCCCATCCTCACCGACCACCCCAAGGAGGTCGGCGCCGACCGCATCATCAACGCGGTCGCCGCGGTCGAGCTGTACGGCGGCCCGGCGATCGTCGTGGACTTCGGCACGGCGACGACCTTCGACGCGGTCAGCGCGCGCGGGGAGTACGTCGGCGGGGTGATCGCGCCCGGCATCGAGATCTCGGTCGAGGCGCTGGGCGTCAAGGGCGCCCAGCTCCGCAAGATCGAGGTCGCCCGGCCCCGCAGCGTGATCGGCAAGAACACGGTCGAGGCGATGCAGTCCGGGATCATCTACGGCTTCGCCGGCCAGGTCGACGGCGTCGTCAACCGCATGGCCCGCGAGCTGGCGGACGACCCCGACGACGTCACGGTCATCGCGACGGGCGGGCTGGCGCCGATGGTGCTGGGCGAGTCCTCGGTCATCGACGAACACGAGCCGTGGCTGACGCTGATGGGCCTCCGCCTGGTCTACGAACGAAACGTGTCCCGCCTGTAGACCGAGCCCGGCGTGAGTGGGGTGGGTGTGCGCGGCCCGGCGCCGACTGGGTGCCGCTGCGCCCACCCGTGCCGCCCCAGCGGCACGACTGCCCGCAGCTGCGGCTGCTGCGGCTGCTGCGGCGGGGTGGCGCGGCAGGGCGGCGGCCACCGCGCGCCGTGCGCGCCCCGCGCGGGCGGGTAGCCGCGTACGGCGGGAGGGGACGTGTCGGGGGGTGTCCGCCCGCAGCGGTTGGCGCGTCCGCGCCGTTGAGATCTGTGGCCGACCGATTTCGCGCCGTTCCGAGGACGGACACCCCCCGGCGCGGCCCCGGCCCACAACGAACCGATCGCGCTACGCGTACCCCCACCGAACCCGCACAGGCGCCGCAGGCACCCCCACCACGAACCCGCGCAGGCCGCCGCAGGCATCCCCACCCACGAACCCGCGCAGGCCGCCGCAGGCACCCCCGCCCAAC
>MUMD01000634.1 GCA_002155895.1 Streptomyces rochei | reverse complement strand
GCGGCGGACCGTACCCGCTCCATCGCGGCATCGTCGGCGAGCAGTGCCCCGTCGACGTCCGTCACCACGCCCGACAGGTCTCGCAGGGTTCCGTCGGCGTCGAGCAGCGCGGGCCGCTCCGACCCCGCCGTACCGACTCGCAACAGCTTCATGTACCCAACTCCTCGATCGCGGGCCGGCCCGCCCGATGCGCGCGATCTGGGTGCGGCAGTAACGCGACGACCATCGGAGGACTGTTCGATCCTCCAAGGTCCGGTTCCACTCCGCAATACCCCGTTCACGTACTGGACCGTAGCCAGGGCGCCGCACCGGCCCGGGTGCTCAGCGGTGGAGCACGGCCCGCTCGACGGCGCTCCACGTCGTACTGGTGACCACGTACAGCGCGGCGGCCAGCGGTACGACGGCCACGGTGACGAGGGTGAAGAAGGACATGAACGGCATGACCTTGGTGATCGCGCCCATCCCCGGCACGGCCTCCCCGTCCCCGGCCGGNNCCTCGCCGCCGATCGTGGAGCTGGAGAAGAGGTGGTAGAGCAGGACGAACGCCGGCAGCTGGCACAGGCTCGGCAGGCAGCCCGACAGCGGCGACACCTTCTCCTCGGCGTGCAGTTCCAGCACGGCCCGCTGGAGCCGCTCCGGGTTCTTCGCGTGCTTGCGGCGCAGCTCGGCGATCCTCGGCTGCAGTTCGGCCCGCGCCTTCTGCCCGCGCGCGGCGGCCCGGGACAGGGGGTGGACGAGGAGTCGTACGAGGGCGGTGAACAGGACGATGGCGGCGGCCGCGGCGGACGCGCCGAACAGCGGCTGGAGCAGGTCGGCGAGGCGCTCGACCAGGCTGGCGAAAACGGACATGGGTGGTGAGCCCTCCGGGGGTCTCGTCGTGCCGGGGTGAGGCGAAACGGCGGCATGACGACACGACCCGCGCGGGGCGTACCTCGGTCTGGCTGAGGGGTGGGTGCCCTACGCGGCGGTCGCCGGGAGAGCGAGTCCGGGCGCTCGGGGCCGGCGG
>MUMD01000633.1 GCA_002155895.1 Streptomyces rochei | reverse complement strand
CGTTCACGAGGTTACGCTTGGCCGGGCTGGGATTCTCAGCGTTTGACGCGGTTGCGGATAGCGAGGACCGCTAGGCCCAACAGAATGGGTTCGGTGAAACGTGAGGTCATCTCGATGTACGTGCCAGCAGTGGTCAGGTCCTGTCCGGAGGAGCGGAAGACCACCGAGTTGAGGGTGACGTTCAGGGCCTTCTCGAAGCGCTTGGCCGTGAACTGGTCGCCGGTGGGATTCTGGGGAGCGCCCTTGTCGATCTCGAAGGTGACCCTGCCCCCGCCGACCGGGACGGTGCCGGTTGCGGTCTGCTTCGGGGTGTCCTGGGCGAGTCCGAAGGCCATCAGCAGGACGATGGTGAGGAGCATGGTCGTTCCGAGCCAGGCCAGGGCCCGGGAGGCGCGCAGGCCGTAGCCGGACAGCGCCCAGTACGCGGTCAGCAGTCCCCGCTCACTGCGGGGGATGTCGTCGGCGTGGCGGCGCATCTCCATCTCTCCGTAGTAGAAGTCCGCCGCTCCCGGCTCGTGCTTGCCGTCCTCGAAGGCCTTACGCAGCGCCCGGTACACCGGCGCCAATTGCAACGGTCCGGCACGCCCGGCGCCGAGGACCGCCACGTTCCAGCCCCGTACCGCCCCCGGCTGGCTGGCCCGCCAGTGGTGCTCCTCGGCCAGGGCGCGCCGCTTGGTGAACCGCACGGGTGGCCAGCGCCGCCAATGCCCGGCGGGCGGGGTCGTATCGAAGATGCAGGCGCCCTCCAGACGGAGTTGGTCCAAGTGCACGGTGCCAGCGAACAGGCATCCCGACAGGTCGAGGTCGGAGAGGACCAGGTGGGCCGCATCCACCCCGCGCAACGAGGCCACCCGCACCCTGGGGTCAGGCGCACTCGAGCATTGATCTACGGCGAGCTGCCGGCCATCGGTGAGTACGAACGGGTCGGGCTCGGCGGTGATCGTGAGGGGGTACTCGAACACCGCGTGAGCGAAGTCCACCCTGGCATAGCGCAAGCGGATCTCCGCTGTCGATGACCAGCGAGTGCGGCGACACTCCAGACT
>MUMD01000632.1:6751-6950 GCA_002155895.1 Streptomyces rochei | reverse complement strand
CCCCTCTCTCCTCCCCTCCTCCCGTCGCCACCTACCGGCTGCAGCTGCAGCCGGCCTTCCCCTTCTCGGCCGCGGCGGCGGCCGTGCCGTACCTCGCCTCCCTCGGGGTGTCCCACCTGCACCTGTCCCCCGTCCTGGAGGCGGTGCCGGGCTCGCCGCACGGCTACGACGTCGTGGACCACGCGCGCGTGCGCGAGGA
>MUMD01000632.1:0-6735 GCA_002155895.1 Streptomyces rochei | reverse complement strand
GCCCTGTGGGAGGTGCTGCGCGAGGGCCCGAAGTCGCCGTACGCGCGGTGGTTCGACATCGACTGGGAGGCGCAGGGCGGACAGCTGCTGGTACCGGTGCTGGGGGCGCCCGTCGGCCAGGTGCTGAAGGACCTGCGGGTCGAGGGGGACGTCCTGCGGTACCACGAGCACGCCTTCCCGCTGCGGGAGGGCACCGCGGACCTGCCGCTGCCGCAGCTCCTGGACGCGCAGTGGTACCGCCCGGTCTGGTGGCGGCTGGCCCGCACCGAGCTGAACTACCGGCGGTTCTTCAGCATCTCCGAGCTGATCGGCGTCCGCGTGGAGGACCCGGAGGTGTTCGAGGCCACGCACGCCACGGTGCTGCGGCTGCTGCACGAGGGCGTGGTCGACGGACTGCGGGTCGACCACCCCGACGGCCTCGCCGACCCCGACACCTACCTTGCGCGACTGCACGAGGCGAGCGGCGGCCGGTGGACGGTCGTGGAGAAGATCCTGGCGGACGGCGAGCGGCTGCCGGCCGCCTGGCCCGTCGCGGGCACGACCGGGTACGACGCGCTGCGGCACGTGGACGGGCTCTTCACGGACCCCGCCGGGCACGGTGAGCTGCTCGACCGGTACCGCGCGTTCGCGGCCCCGCGGACGGACCGGGGCGGGGACTGGGCGGCGACGGTGCGGCGGGCGGCGTACAAGGTGCTCACGCACGAGCTGGCCGCCGAGACGGACCGGCTGACGCGGGTGGCGCACCGGCTGTGCGTCGCCTCCCCGGAGCCCGCGCTGCGCGACCGGGCGCCGTGGGCGCTGCGCACGGCGCTGCGCGAGCTGCTGGTGCGGCTGGAGGTGTACCGGCCGTACGCCTCGGTGGACGCCGCGTCCGTCGTCACCGAGGAGGCGGCGGCCGAGGCGCGGCTCGCCTTCGCGGTGCCCGAGGAGGCCGGGGCGGTGGACGTCGTACGGGACCTGCTGCTCGGGCGGTACGGGGACGGGCCCGACCACGTGGAGTTCCGGACGCGGTTCGCGCAGACGGCGTCGGCGCTGCGCGCGAAGTCGGTGGAGGACACCGCGTTCTACCGGTACGTGCCGCTGCTGTCGGCGACCGAGGTGGGCGGCGACCCGGGAAGGCCGGCCCTGACGCCGGAGGAGTTCCACGCCTACTGCGCCCGCGTGCAGCGCGACTGGCCCACCACCGGCACGGTGGTCTCGACCCACGACACCAAGCGCAGCGCCGATGTGCGGGCCGCGCTGGCGGTGCTCACCCAGTGCCCCGGACGGTGGGCCGACGTCCTCGCCGAGGTGACCCGCACGGGTGACGGCGTACCGGACGCCCAGCTGGCGTGGGCGGCCTGGCAGACGGTGTTCGGGCTGGGACCGGCGGACGGTGACCGGGTGCGGGACGCGCTGCTGAAACACGTGCGCGAGGCGGGGATGTACACCAGCTGGACGGAGCAGGAGCCCTCGTACGAGGAGGCGGTGGCCCGGTTCGTGACGGCGGGTCCCTGCGGAGCGCCGGGCGAGCGGGTGACCGCCCTGCGCGCCGCGCTGGAACCGCACGTCCGGGCCAACGTCCTCGGCACGGCGCTGACGCACCTGACGATGCCGGGGGTGCCGGACCTCTACCAGGGCACCGAGCGGGAGTACCTGGCCCTGGTGGACCCGGACAACCGCCGGGCGGTCGACTTCCCGCCGTCAGGCCCCGCCGGGGACGACCGGTCGGGGAAGACCGCGGTGACCCGGGCGGCGCTGGCGCTGCGCGCGCGGCGGCCCGCTGTCTTCGGCGAGACGGCGACCTACGAGCCGCTGGCCGCCGAGGGCCCCTCGGCGGCGCACTGCGTGGCCTTCGTGCGCTCGGGCGAGGCCCTGACGGCCGTGACCCGGCTGTCGCTGCGGCTGGCGGAGGCGGGCGGCTGGCACGACACCACCCTGCCGCTGCCACCCGGCCGGTGGACCGACGTGCTGACACCCGGACGGGAGTTCACCGGGCACGCCCGCCTGGCGGACCTCTTCACCGAGCTGCCGGTGGCGCTGCTGGAGCGGGCGGGGACGGAGGACGGGGCCGGGGGCTGAGCGGCGGGCCGCCCGCACGGCTTCCCGTCGGCCGCCCCGCGCGGAGCCGGAGTCAGGTGCGCACGGGGGCGGCTGTGCCGTCGCAGCCGTGGGCCGCAGCCACCGTCACGGGGGGCTGTCGTGCTGGTGGGGCCGGTCGCCGCCGGGACCGGCCGGGCCGCGCGGAGCGGGTCGGCGCAGGCCCCGGCGACGCCGGTGGGCGGTACGCGGGGCGACGCGTTCCTGATCCTGGCGGGCCGGGGGCTGCACGAGCGGTGACCCCGCCCGGTCGGCCCCCGTCCGCCGTACCGCTCAGTCTTCCGCGTCCCACGCGAACAGCGCGCCCGTCCGCGCCGCCATCACGCACGCGTTGGGGAAGGTCCGCGTGTAGTCGACCGGCTGCCCCCGCCACTGTCCGCGCGCCTGGGCGGTCACCGGTGCGTGGATCATCGGGCAGAGGGTCTCGCGCGCCGGGATGTCGGCGATGCGGCCGTGTGCCGCGTCCAGTTCCGCGCAGGCCCGCTCGGCCCGGGCGTGGCCGCTGGGCGGGTCGCACCGGAGCAGGGCACCGCGGGCGGCGCCGGGCCGGTCGCCCGCGGGGGTGCCGGGCCGGATGCCCGTGGGTGCGCCGTCCCGGGTGACGGTGAGCAGGAGCCAGTCGGCGGACCGTGCCGGCTCGGTGGCCGCCCGCGCCGGGGCGGCGCCGGCGAGCAGGAGCGCGGCGGCCGTCAGGAGTGCGGCACGGCCCGCCGCGGTGGTGAGGATGTGGTTCATTCCCGGTGCATCGGCACCGCGGCCCCCGGACCCCAGCCCGGCTCACCCGAACGGGAGCCCGCGGTGGGGCGCCGGCCGGCCAGTTCGAACGCGGCGAGGACGACCCGGGTCTGGTACTCCACCTGCCGCGCGACCGGTATCCAGCGGGCCGCGCAGCCGTCCCGGTAGTCGGCGCAGCCCTCGTCGACGAGCCGTTCCACCTCGGGCAGGACGCCCGCCGGATCGCCGCCGGTACGGGTCACCAGCTGGTGCAGCAGGCCCGCCGTCCGCAGGGACAGGCGCCGGCCGGCCAGGCCCAGGGCGACCAGGTGGGCGTTGCTCATCGGCGGCAGGGACCGGCCCGTCCCGTCGTCGGTGTCGGGGTCCCAGGCGTCGGCGAGCCGGGGGCAGACCAGGAGGTAGTCGTCGACCGGTGCGAGGAGGTGGGCCGCGTCCGGGTCGGTGGCGAGATGCGGCCGTACGCGGGCCAGGACGCGCCGCAGGCGCCGGGTGTCGTCGCGCAGGGAGCGGCTCACCGCGCGGAGCACCCCGTCCCGGTCGGCGGGGGGCGAGCCGTCCGACACGGCGGCCACACCCCACATCGGCGCCTCGACGACCGCGGTGACGGTGCCGTACCGCTGCGGGTGGCACCAGGTCGAGTCGACGGCCGCCTCGGTGATGGCGGCGGTGAGGTCGCCGAGCCGGGGCGGCGGTATGCGGTAAACGGCGGGGCCGAGGCCGGGCCAGTACAGGGTGTCGTAGGCGCCGAGTTCGCGGGGGACGCCGAGCCGGGCCGCGGTGTGCGCGATGCGCTGGGCGAGGCCCGGCAGGTCGTGGGTCACCTCGACGAAGCCGCCGCCGACGTCGACGCCGTGCAGGGAGCACTGGAGGAACGGCCGGAGTTCGTCCTGGAGGGCGAGCAGGGTGCGGGTCTCCGGGAGCGCGGCGTGGTCCGGGCCGTCGGGCAGCCACTCGGGCTGCTCCAGGAAGCCGGGCCGGAAGAAGTTCCGGGCGTAGCGGTCGAGGGTGTACGGGCCGGACAGCCAGCCCTCGTTGCGGCGCAGGCCGTCGGGGTCGGCGCACAGCAGCAGGTTCCAGGTGGCGTCGGCGCCCTCGGTGAGCCGGGGGTCGGCCAGGGCCCGTTCGGCGAGCCGCAGGACGGTGGCGCCGCCCACGGGTTCGTTGGCGTGCGGTCCGGCGACCACCAGGGCGTGCCGGCTGCCGTGGCCGACGGAGAGCAGCAGCAGCGGGGTGCCCGCGCGGGAGGTGCCGACGCGGCGCAGCCGGGCGTGCCGGGGGTGGCGGGCGGCGAGTGCGGCCGCCCGGGCGCCCAGCTCGTCCACGGTCGGGTAGCGCAGGAGGGGCGGCAGGGCACACCTCCACGATGCGGGCCGTCGGTTCACCTGGCGTGCGCGGTGTACGCACAGTCAGTCACGAGTTGCGGGGTACGTCAACACCATGAGAAGCAAAGGGATTTGCCCCGCCGGGGCGGTCCCACCGGCAGGTTCGACACCGAGTGAACCCCAGGCCAGAGCTGCCGAGCCGGCCCCACGGCCCCGCGCCGTTCGGGTCACCGCCCGGGGCACCGCTCGGCTCGCGGATCAGTTCGCCGCTCGACTCGGGATCAGTTCGCCGATCAGTTCGACGCGAGGCGGAAGGCCATCTGCCCGAAGCCGATCTGGTCGCCCTCGCGGACCACGGCCGCGCCGATGACCCGCCGTCCGTTGACGGTCGTGCCGTTGGTGGAGCCGAGATCGCGCAGCACCCACATGCCGCCCTGCCGGCTCAGCTCGGCGTGCACCCGGGAGACCGTCTCGTGGCTCAGCCGCAGCCCGTTCTCCGGGTCGCGCCCTATCCGCAGCGGTTGGCCGGCGCCGGGGAGCGGCAGCAGCAGCTTGGGCAGCCGTTCGGCCTGCCAGGCCCGGCGCAGCCGTACGCCGAATCCGGAGACCGCCTCCACACTGCCGAACACCAGCCTCGCCAGCCGGCCCTCCGCGTGCAGGTCGGCGGTGAGCAGGGCCAGCTCGTCCGAGCGGCGGGCGGCGAGCGCCAGCTCCATCCTGCGGATGAACGTGTCGTGCGACAGGCGCCCCATGGCGACCCCGTCCCGGAGCACCCGCAGCGCCTTGTCGCGCTCCGCGTCGGAGAGCCGCGCGGGGTACGTGTGGAACTCGAAGGACGACGTCACGCAGGTGATTGTCGGTCAGCCGGGCCCGGGTGTCCAGAAAACGCGAGAACGGGGCCCGCGTGCGGGCCCGCCGCCGCCACTCGTGCCGACGCGTCACGACACCCGGCGCGAACGGGGATTTTCGGCAGCGCGGAGATCGCTTTTGCAGCACCATGGACGGGGCTACATCACGGTGAGCAGACGAAGGGGAACCGTCCGTGCAGTTCGAGGTGTGGGCACCGGGGGCCGGCCGGGTGACGCTGGAGTGCGACGGCGTCACGCGCGCGATGGAACGCGACGGGCAGCGGCCGGGGTGGTGGTGCGCCGAGGCCGAGGCGCGGGACGGCTCGCGGTACGGCTTCGCGGTCGACGACGGGCCGGTGCTGCCGGACCCGCGCTCGCGCAGGCAGCCGGACGGGCCGGACGGGCTGAGCGCGGTGGTCGACCACGGACGGTACGCGTGGCGCGCCGAGTGGGCCGGACGGCCGCTGCCCGGCGCCGTCCTGTACGAGCTGCACGTGGGCACGTTCACCCGCGAGGGCACCCTGGACGCCGCTGCGGACCGGCTGGACCACCTGGCGGGGCTGGGCGTCACCCACGTCGAGCTGATGCCGCTGTGCCCGTTCCCGGGCCGGCACGGGTGGGGCTACGAGGGGGTCTCGCTGTGGGCGGTGCACGAGCCCTACGGCGGGCCCGAGGCGCTGAAGCGGTTCGTCGACCGGGCCCACGAACGGGGTCTGGGCGTGGTCCTCGACGTGGTCCACAACCATCTGGGCCCCTCCGGCAACTACCTGCCGGTCTTCGGCCCGTACTTCACCGACACCCACCACACGCCCTGGGGCGTCGCCGTCAACCTGGACGCGCCCGGCTCGGACGAGGTGCGGGCCTACCTCGTGGAGAGCGCGCTGGCCTGGCTGCGCGACTACCGCCTCGACGGACTGCGCCTGGACGCGGTGCACGCCCTGGTCGACACGCGCGCGTGCCACTTCCTGGAGGAACTGTCGACGGCGGTGGACACCCTCGCCGCCGACCTGGACCGCCCGCTCTTCCTGATCGCCGAGTCCGACCTCAACGACCCGCGGATCATCACCCCGCGCGCGGAGGGCGGCCTCGGTGTGCACGCCCAGTGGAACGATGACTTCCACCACGCCCTGCACGCCGCGCTGACCGGGGAGTCGCAGGGCTACTACGCCGACTTCGCGCGCGATCCGTTCGCGGCGCTCGCCAAGACCCTGACCCGGGGCTACTTCCACGACGGCACCTGGTCCAGCTTCCGGGGCCGCGGGCACGGCCGCCCACTGGACCGCAGCCGCACGGCCGCGCACCGGCTGACCGGCTACAGCCAGACCCACGACCAGGTCGGCAACCGCGCCCAGGGCGACCGCCTGGCCGCGCTGGTCTCCCCCGGTCTCGCGGCCTGCGCGGCCACACTGACGCTGACCGCGCCGTTCACGCCGATGCTGTTCATGGGCGAGGAGTGGGCGGCGGGCACACCGTGGCAGTTCTTCACCGACCACACCGACCCGGAACTGGCCGAGGCGGTGCGCNNGCGCACGGCTGGAAGGAGGAGGACGTGCCCGACCCGCAGGACCCGGCGACGCGCGAGCGCTCCTGCCTCGACTGGTCCGAGCCGGAACGCCGGCCGCACGCGCGCGTCCTGGACTGGTACCGGCGGCTGATCGCCCTGCGCGCGGAGCACCCCGACCTGACCGACCCCGACCTCGCCGACACCCGGGTGGCGTACGACGGGGAGGCCCGCTGGCTGGCCTTCCGGC
>MUMD01000631.1:244-1172 GCA_002155895.1 Streptomyces rochei | reverse complement strand
CCCGCACGCCCGCTACAACCGCGGACTGCATCGCTGGCGAACGGGTGTGATCACCGACGCCGACCTGGTGGACGAGCTGGAATCCGTGCGGTTCGGCGACCCCGAGAACGGCACGTACCTGCTCGCGCTGGTGCACCGCGAGCGGGGCGACGCGCCTGCCGCGGCCGAACTGCTGCGGGACGCGTCCGCACGGATGCCCGACGACCCGCAGATCACCGCCGCCCTCGCCTCGGTGCGGGACGCGCCCGCCCCGGCCCAGTCCGTGCTGCCCGGGGAACACGACGACTGGATCAGTGCCCTCGCCCTGACGCCGGACGGCGCGACCGGCGTCTCCGCGGACGGTTCCGGCGGGCTGCGGATCTGGGACCTGGCCGCGGGCGAGTGCCGCCAGGAACTGCACCTGGAGAACTACGGAGCCTCGGCTCTCGCGGTCCGCGACGACGGACGCCTCCTGGTCGTCGGCGGGGGCACCCGGCGCGCGCTGGTGCTCGGCCTCGAGGCCGCCACCGGGTTCGAACTCGCCGGCCACCCCAGCTGGGTACTCGCGGTCGCGCTGACGGAGGACCAGCGGCACGCGGTCACCAGCGGGTACGACGGAGAGATCGTCACCTGGGACCTGGAGACCGGCGAACCGGTGGAGGTCCGGCAGTTCGAGAGCAAGGCCGATCACCTGGGCGCTCGGGGCACGCTGTGCTGCGTCGTCGACCACACACGCCGGACCAGCTCGGTGTACGACGTCCGTACGGGCGCACTGGTCCACCGGTTCGACCACACCTGTCTGAGCGTGCGGTTCACCGACGACGGCCGTCTCGTCGCGGTCACCGGCGGGAGCGCCCACGTCCGACTGGCCGACCTCCGGTCCGGTGACGCCTCACGGGTACTGAAGACCGAGTACGGCCGTACAGCCCTCAACTCGGACGGCACGGTC
>MUMD01000631.1:0-192 GCA_002155895.1 Streptomyces rochei | reverse complement strand
CGCCGAGGGCAAGACCGTGCGGGTATGGCATCTGCCGCCTGCCGGACCACCGGCCCCCTGGAGCTACGTCCGCCCGCACCAGGCCGTGGAGGTCAGCGCCGCTGCCGCCCGAGCGGCCGAACTGCTGGACCAGGCGGTCACGCACGGCGCAGAGGGGCGCCTGGAGGAGGCGGCCGAACTGATTCGCGCCGC
>MUMD01000630.1 GCA_002155895.1 Streptomyces rochei | reverse complement strand
CCTGCGCCCGCAACGCCTCCGGCGACCGCCCGGACACCACCAGCGGCACCACACCCGGGCTCAGGGAAGCGGCCCCCTCACCCTCCGTCTCCACCTCGGGCTGTTCCAGAATGAGGTGCGCATTCGTACCGCTGATACCGAACGAGGAGACACCCGCCCGGCGCACACGCTCATCGCCCGGCCACTCCCGCACCTCGGTCAGCAGCTCCACCGCTCCCGCGGACCAGTCCACATGCGACGACGGAGCATCCACATGCAACGTCCGCGGCAGCACCCCGTGCCGCATCGCCATCACCATCTTGATCACACCCGCCACACCCGCGGCAGCCTGCGTATGACCCAGATTCGACTTCACCGACCCCAGCCACAACGGCCGGTCTCCCTCACGCCCCTGCCCATAGGTGGCCAACAGCGCCTGCGCCTCGATCGGGTCACCCAGCGTCGTCCCCGTCCCGTGCGCCTCCACCACGTCCACGTCCGCCACCGACAGACCACCACTGGCCAATGCCTGCCGGATCACCCGCTGCTGCGAAGGACCGTTCGGCGCCGTCAGACCATTGGACGCACCGTCCTGATTGACGGCCGAGCCACGCACCACCGCCAACACCCGATGACCATGACGCCGCGCATCCGACAGACGCTCCAGCACCACCATCCCCACACCCTCGGACCAGCCGGCACCGTCCGCGGAGTCGGAGAATGCCTTGCAGCGGCTGTCGGGTGACAGGGCGCCCTGGCGGGAGAACTCGACGAAGGCTGTGGGAGTGGCCATCACCGTCACGCCACCGGCGACGGCGAGCGAGCACTCGCCCGAGCGCAGTGCCTGCGCCGCCCAGTGCATCGCGACCAGAGACGACGAACACGCCGTGTCCACCGTCACCGCCGGACCCTCGAACCCGAACGTGTAAGACACACGACCCGACGCGATGCTGCCGGCGCTGCCGTTCCCCCGGTAGCCCTCGTACTGCTCGCCGGTCAGGATGCTGCCGTAGTCGTTGTACATGACGCCGGCGAAGACGCCGGTCTGGCTGCCGCGCAGTGACACCGGGTCGATCCCGGCACGCTCGATGGCCTCCCACGTCGTCTCCAGCAGCAACCGCTGCTGCGCGTCCGTGGCCACCGCCTCCCGCGGACTCATCCCGAAGAACTCCGGATCGAACTCAGCGGCGTCATGCAGGAAACCACCA
>MUMD01000629.1:444-1471 GCA_002155895.1 Streptomyces rochei | reverse complement strand
CTGCCCAGCCGGAGGGTGCCGACGACACCCCGTTGCACCGGGCCATCGGTCCCAAGCTGCTGATCCTCTTCGTGGTCGGCGACATCCTCGGCACCGGCATCTACGCCACCACCGGCCAGGTCGCCGGCAAGGTCGGCGGGGCGCTGTGGCTGCCGTTCGTCATCGGCTTCGTCGTGGCGATCCTCACGGCGGCCTCGTACGTCGAACTGGTCGGCAAGTACCCCAAGGCGGCCGGGGCCGCGCTGTACACCCAGAAGGCGTTCCAGGTCCCGTTCCTCACCTTCATCGTCGCCTTCATGGTCATGTGCTCGGGCCTGTCCTCGGCGAGCGCGGCGGCCCGCGCCTTCAGCGGCGACTACCTCGGCGAGTTCACGGACCTCTTCCCGCCCACCCTGGTCGCGATCCTGTTCATCCTCGCCCTGGCCGCCCTCAACCTGCGGGGCGTCTCCGAGTCGGTGAAGACCAACGTGGTCCTCACCGTGGTCGAGCTGACCGGCCTGTTCGTCATCCTGGCCGTCGGCGCCTGGGCGGTCCTCGGCGGCGAGGGCGAACCCTCCCGGCTCGGCGAGTTCCAGGCGGGCGGCACCGGCTACGCGCTGCTCACCAGTGTGCTGGGCGCCACGGCCCTCGGCTTCTTCGCCTTCGTCGGCTTCGAGGACTCCGTGAACATGGCCGAGGAGACCAAGGACCCCGCGCGCACCTTCCCGCGCGCCGTCTTCATCGGCGTGGCCGTCACCGGGACCATCTACGTCCTGGTGGCCCTGGTCTCCTCGCTGCTCGTGGACTACCGCGTCCTGGAGGACTCCAGCGGTCCGCTGCTGGAGGTCGTCAAGGCCGGCGGGNNTCGGCCGGGTCCTGCCCCGGCGCCGCACCCCCGTCGTCGGCATCGTCTTCGTCTCGCTCCTGGCCATCGGCCTGGTCTCCACCGGCGAGATCGCCGGTCTCGGCGACACCACGGCCTTCCTGCTCCTGTGCGTCTTCGCCGTCGTCAACATCGCCGTCCTCGTGCTGCGCCGCGACCGCGTCG
>MUMD01000629.1:0-353 GCA_002155895.1 Streptomyces rochei | reverse complement strand
CGGGCGTGCTGCTGGCGATCGGGATCGTGCTGTGGCTGGTGAACAAGGCGGTGATGAAGGCACGCGGCGAGGAGGACGAGCTGAGCGGGTCCTAGAGTGAGGGCATGGCAACGATCCTGGTTGGTGTCGCCGAGACCGGCGATCTCGCCGGTGGAGACCAGGCCGATGGCCAGGAGCGAGACGAAGACGATGCCGACGACGGGGGTGCGGCGCCGGGGCAGGACCCGGCCGAGGGCGCGGGGCAGGATGCGTTCGTTCGCCATCCCGTAGCAGAGGCGGGACGCCATCATGATGTTGATCAGCGCCGAGTTGGTGACCGCGAAGAGGGCGATGAGCGCGAAGAGCTTCGGCGG